>CABQER010000001.1 GCA_902463235.1 uncultured Faecalibacterium sp.
TGTTAAAAAAAGATTTTTGGTATGATTTACCCAAAGAGCTCATTGCACAGGAGCCCGCAGCCCCGCGGGACGCTGCGCGGCTGATGGTTCTGAGCCAAAAGGACGACAGCATCCAGCACAAGGTGTTCCGTGATCTGCCGGAATTTCTGGAGCCGGGGGATCTTTTGGTGGTGAACAATTCCAAAGTGCTGCCCGCCCGCATCGTGGGCGTCAAGCAGCCTACCGGCGCCGTGTGCGAGCTGCTGCTGCTGCGTCAGGTGAAGGGTGACCAGTGGGAGTGTTTGGCAAAGCCCGGCAAGCGGATGCAGCCCGGTACAAAGGTGAGCTTTGGCGACGGCAGTCTGACCGCCGTGGTAGACGAAACCATGGAGGACGGCAACAAGTACGTTACATTCTATTATGATACTGAGACGCTTTATGAAAAGCTGGATGAATTTGGCAAGATGCCGCTGCCTCCCTACATCACAAAGCAGCTGGAGGACCAGAGCCAGTACCAGACAGTCTACGCCAAGGAACTGGGCAGCGCAGCTGCTCCCACCGCCGGGCTGCACTTTACCCCGGAGTTGATGGACACCATCCGCGCTATGGGCGTCGGCATTGCAGAGGTTACCCTGCATGTAGGTCTGGGCACCTTCCGCCCTGTACAGGAGGACGAGATCTCCGACCACAAGATGCACAGCGAGTGGTACTCCATCAGTGAGGAGACCGCTCGGCGCATCCGTGAGACCAAGGCCGCAGGCCACCGGGTCATCGCTGTGGGCACCACCAGCTGCCGCACACTGGAGGCCGCCGCTGCCAAGTACGGCGAGATCAAAGCTTGCAGCGGCAACACCTCCATCTTCCTGTACCCGGGGGTGAAGTTCAACTGCATCGATGGGCTGATCACCAACTTTCATCTGCCGGAAAGCACCTTGATCATGCTTGTGTCCGCCCTGTATGGCTATGAAAAGACTATGCACGCCTATGAGGTAGCTGTGGCAGAGAAGTACCGTTTCTTCTCTTTTGGCGATGCTATGCTCATTTTGTGATTTTTTGTAATTGCAGCATAATGCTGCTACGATCGTTCTGATAACTTGCAGGCTTGCTGCCTGCATCGAGGCTGCACGGCTGTTTTCCGTGCGCAGAAAGGAAAAGACCATGCCTTCTTTGACGACCTACACCCTGCTCAAGCAGGAACATAACGCCCGGCGGGGCGAGTTCAAAACCGTGCACGGCACGGTACAGACCCCTGCCTTCCAGAACGTTGCCACCGCCGGTGCCATCAAGGGCGGCCTGTCGGCGCAGGATCTGAAGGATATCGGTGCACAGGTCATGCTGTGCAACACCTACCATCTGCATCTGCGTCCCGGCGATAAGCTGGTAGCGGATATGGGCGGTCTGCACAAGTTCACCCGCTGGAATGGACCTATCCTGACCGACAGCGGCGGATTTCAGGTGTTCAGTCTGGCAAAGCTGCGCAAGATCACCGAAGAGGGCGTGACCTTTGCCTCTCATTTGGACGGTCACCGCATCTTTATGGGCCCGGAGGAGAGCATGCAGATCCAGGCAAATCTGGGCTCTACCATCGCCATGGCTTTTGATGAATGCGTGGAGAACCCCGCCCAGCACGATTATTCCAAGGACAGCTGCGAGCGCACCACCCGTTGGCTGAGACGCTGCAAGGCCGAAATGGCACGGCTGAAACACGAGGGCATCTCGGTCAACCCGGATCAGCTTCTGTTCGGCATCAATCAGGGCTGCACCTATGCAGACCTGCGTGTGGAGCATATGAAGCAGATCGCAGAGCTGGAGCTGGACGGCTACGCCATCGGCGGTCTGGCTGTGGGCGAGCCCACCGAAGTGATGTACGAGATGATCAGTCAGGTGGAGCCGCACATGCCTAAGGACAAGATCCGCTACCTGATGGGCGTTGGAACTCCCGGCAATATCATTGAGGCTGTGGCTCGCGGCGTAGACCTGTTTGACTGCGTTATGCCCAGCCGCAATGCCCGCCACGGCCACCTGAACACATGGAGCGGCATCATCAACATCAAAAATGCCAAGTACGAGCGAGACGAGCGTCCCATCGACCCCGCCTGCGGCTGCCCGGTGTGCCGCAACTACTCCCGCGCCTATATCCGGCATCTGCTCAAGGCAGACGAGATGCTGGGGATGCGCCTGACCGTGATGCACAACCTGTGGTTCTACAACCACCTGATGGAGCGCATCCGGGATGAGCTGGATGCCGGTACCTTTACCGCCTTCCACGACAGATATGTGAAACTTCTGGATACCCGAATTTAAACTTTAGCCTTGCAACAAGACCGATAAGAGGGTATAATAGCATTATCTGAATTTTTGAGAGGAGATTTTGCCCCATGCAATTTCTGACTACCACGTCCGAAGGCTATATCAGCCTGTTCTTCACGCTGGCACTGATGCTGGTTCTGCTGTACTTCATGATCTACCGTCCCCAGAAGAAGCAGGAAAAGAAGGATGCCGCTATGCGCAGCAGTCTGGAGATCGGCGATCAGGTCACCACCATCGGCGGTGTCATTGGCCGCGTTGTCGCCATCAAGGACGACACCTTTGTTCTGGAGACCGGCGCTGACCGCGTGAAGATCCGCTTTACCAAGTCTGCTATCTCTTCTGTCGAAAAGCTGAACATGGACAAGGCTCCTGCCGATAAGAAGTAAGCATTTATACCGTGCATACATGAACCGCCTCCCTGCATAGACTATGTGCAGGGAGGCGGTTTTGTTATGTCTGAATCTCGTGGTTTCCCGGCGGAGCTTCTTTCGTTTCTGCTTTTCGGGGTGCTGGGGGTAGCCGTAACGGCGGCAGCTCTGGCTGGTTTTGCGCAGCTGATGGCCGGGCATGGCTGCTCCGGCAGTGTCGCGCCGATACTTGCCACAACAGCTGTGTGCATGGGCAATCTGCTGTGCGCACTGGCGGCAGCGTTCCGCAAGAAGGTGCGCGGTCTTTTGACCGGATTGCTCCAAAGTACATTTCTGGCATTGCCGCTGGCGCTTTCTGCTGTATGGAACGGCACAGTCGCCGAGCCTGCTGTGGTGTGCCGTATTCTGGCGGTGCTGCTCTGCGGCGGTATTGGTGGGCTGCTTGGCGTCACCCTGCGCAGCCGCAGGCACACGCTTCGTTGATAGTTCTGATAAAACGAATCCATCAGAGGGGAAAACAGCGTATGTGGATCTACGAACAAGAAAAAACGGAAGAAAACCTGTCTTTGCTGCCGCAGATGGTCAGCTTTCCGGCGCAGAAAACAGAGCCCGCTCTGCCGACTGTACCGGAAACTGCACCGGAACCCGTAGAGCAATTGCCGCAAAAAGAGCCCTGCATCCCGTCAAAGCGGCACGCTACCCGGGATTGCTGGCTGCTGGCTACGGCCTTTCTGCTGGGGAGTTCGGCAGCCGGTGTATTGCAGGCCGTATGCGATGCCCGGCAGGCAGAACTGCTGCGGTATTATCTGGAAGCGTGGCAAGGGCTGTTTGCGCCGGGCAGTCTGCAAGGGGCAGTACAGCTTTTTGGCATGGAATATCTGGCTCTCGGCCTTGTGGTCAGCCTTTTTCTGGCACTGGGGCTTTCTGCCCTTGGGCCAGTGATGATCTTTGGCAGCATGATGTTGTACGGTTTGGGCAGCGGGCTGCTTATGGTACAGCTTTGTGCGGCAGGCGGGTGGAAAACGATACTTCTGGCCTTACTTTGGACAGGCCTGCCCGCGGCAGCGGCAAGCGGCTGTCTATGCTTTTTCGGAGCCTGTGCTTTGCAGGTCAGCAGTCGTATCCACGCTTATTCTTTTCGTAAGCATCCCGGCGGACAAGCCCGCCCCGGGGTGCAGGCATTGATGGGACAGTATCTGCTGACCATGGTGGTGTTGCTGCCGCTGTGCGGTGCGGCGGCAGGGCTTTCGTATCTGGGCAGCCGCCTGTAAACAATATCCTTTTCTTGCGGGTTTTGGCGCAGTGTGTTACAATAACAAAAGACCATTATAAAATGAGGGACAGACATGAAACTAAAATCCGTCTATGTATGCTCCAATTGCGGAGAGACAAGCCCCCGCTGGATGGGGCGCTGCCCCAGCTGCGGCAGCTGGAACACCATGAACGAGGACGTTGTTGCCGAAGCCCCCAAGGCGGGGACTCCTGCCGCCCGGCAGGCTGCTGCGGCTCGTCAGGAGGGCGTGACCACCCTGACCGCCCGGCGGCTGTCAGAAATCAGCACCACCGAGGAAAAGAGCCGCATCCTGACCGGCATCTCGGAGCTGGACCGTGTATTGGGCGGTGGTATCGTACTGGGCGGTGTGGTGCTTTTGAGCGGTGAGCCTGGCGTGGGCAAATCCACCATGCTGTTACAGCTGTGCGGTGCCATCTCTAACCAGCACAGTGTGCTGTATATCACCGGCGAGGAATCTGTCCGGCAGGTCAAGCTGCGCGCTGCGCGACTGAAGGTGCCGCAGGACAACATTTTTCTGGCGGCAGAGAACGATGTAGACGAGATCTGCGGCTTGATTGAAAAGGAAAAGCCGGACCTTGTGGTCATCGACTCCATCCAGACCATGCGCTGCATGGATATCTCGTCCTCGTCCGGTACGGTCAGTCAGGTGAAGGAGAGCGCCGCGCGTCTGCTGGCAGTTGCCAAAAAACAGGAGATTCCCATGTTCATCGTGGGTCATGTGAACAAGGATGGCGCAATTGCAGGCCCCAAAGTCATGGAGCATATCGTGGATACAGTGCTCTACTTTGAGGGCGACAAGATGCTGCCGTACCGCATTCTGCGGGCAGCCAAAAACCGCTACGGCTCCACCAATGAGCTTGGCATGTTCGATATGACCGGCACAGGACTTGCCGAGATTGAAAACCCATCCCAGATGCTATTGGAAGGGCGTCCGCTGGGGGTTTCCGGCAACTGTGTAGCCTGTACTATGGAGGGCAGCCGTCCTATCCTGAGCGAGATACAGGCACTTGCCACCAAGACGAATTTTCCTGCACCCCGCCGCGCTTGCAGCGGATACGACTATAACCGCATGAATCTTTTGATTGCCGTGTTGGAAAAGCGGGCAGGGTACTTCTTTGGCAATCTGGATGTTTACGTCAACATTGTGGGCGGCATTGCACTGCGGGATACCGCCTGCGACCTTGCCGTCTGCCTGAGCATGGTCTCTTCGCTGCTGGACCGCCCGGTCAGCGATAAGCTTATCGCTATCGGAGAGGTAGGTCTGGGCGGGGAAGTGCGCAGCGTGCCCAATCTGGAACAGCGTCTGCACGAGGCAGAGCGCATCGGCTTTGAGCGGGCGGTTATCCCTAAACACAGCCTTGCGCACCTGAATGCCGCAGATTATCCCGGCATGAAGCTGGTCGGTGCGGCGTATATCGCAGATGCCATCAACGCGTTGAAAAACGACCGCCTGTGATGAAACGAGGAAGCTATGTCGATCTATCTGGACGAAAGAAACCCCGGCAAGCACGCACCCTTTGAGGATGCTGCCCCGGATATTGTAGAATATGTGCGTTATCTTGAAGTGATTGCCGGCAAAAGTGCCAATACGGCGTTCAGTTATTACTGCGACCTGCGCTCCTTCAGCCGCTTTATGAAGCGCCGTCGCGGGCTTGTGGCCGCAAATGCGGAATTTAAGGAGATCGACCCCAAGGGGCTGGATACGGCCTTCTGGGGCAGCATAACAAAAGAGGATATCTACGAATATCTCTATTTTCTGAACGGGGAGTGCGGCAACAAAAAATCCTCTACCGCCCGGCGGCTGGCTAGCCTGCACGGCTTTTATGATTATCTGGTCAATCAGGTCAACCGCTTATCCGAGGACCCTACGGCGGCTATCCGCCCGCCCAAGCAGGATAAGGTCTTGCCCAAATATCTGACGGCAGAGCAGTCTATCTCACTTTTGGAGAGCACCCAGACCCAGAGCGACTTCCCGGAGCGGGATTATTGCATGGTGGTACTGTTTCTCAACTGCGGTATGCGTCTTGCAGAGTTGGTGGGCATGGACCTTGGAGACATCGACTTAGAGCAGCGGCAGATCCGCTTGTTCGGCAAGGGCCATAAGGAACGCATGGTCTACCTGAATGATGCCTGTGTGGAGGCGCTTCAGCTGTATCTGCGCAAGCGTAATACCATGGAAGGGCTTTCACCCAAGGAAAAAGCCGTGTTCATTACGCGGATGCGCAAGGAGCGTATCTCGAACCGCAGGGTAGAACAGCTGATCTCCGGTGCGATGAAGGCCGCCGGACTGAAGGGCTTTTCCACCCACAAACTGCGCCACACTGCCGCAACTTTGATGTATCAGACCGGTAATGTAGATATCCTTACCCTCAAGCAGCTTCTGGGACACAGCAGTGTGGGAACCACACAAATTTATACGCACCTGCAAGAATTTCAGGTTCGTTCTGCCATTGAAGAAAATCCGCTGGGCAAGGTACTGCCCATAAAAGCCAAAAAAGCAAGCTTGGATACAACAGAAGCAGCAGGGGAGACATCTGCCGAAAATGCCCTGGCGGGAGAGGACGCTTCTGAACCGTCCGGCCCAATGGCCGCCTTTAAGGGCGCTGCACAGGATGGCTTTCGGGCAGATATTTCGGCAATGTCTATCGAAGAAACTAACGATTCATCAAGCAATACTTAAACCTACTCAAAACGTTTAAGACGGTTCAAAGACCCATGGCATGATCCGATTCGACCGGATGCTGCCATGGGTCTTTGTAATTTAACATTATAAGCAATCAGCATCCATACATACAGGAGCATCCATAGAAACGCGCAACGTAATGTCTACACAAAAACAAATGAACAACCGCAACATGAAATGTTATAAAGCAAGCACATAGATGCTTACTGGAATAAAATGAATTACAAATGAACCGATGAAGCATCGCATAATGCAGGAACAATCTGTAAGCGTGAGACAGAGAAATCAATAAAATATGATAAAAAGTGCAGAATGCGCAAAACGGTTGAGCCAAGCCCAAAAATGAGCCAGACGGGTCTGGAACGCCAAAAATCCGGGAAATGGGCTTTTTTCGCTTCCCTAAGTTTCGCATAACGTGCATTATACGAAATAGCTGTAATCAAAAAAAAGCCGCCCTTCTCTCTTTCTGTCAGATTTCCAGCAGCTTCTGTGGATGCTGTTCTTTTTGTATGTGCCCGCTTCTACGCCGCTGGACGTTCAAGCGTTCGACTTATGCCTGCGGTGACTGTTCAGGTGCGTTACAGGTCATGTTACATAAGGAGTATCGTTTCTTCTGCTTTGGTGATGCGATACTCATTTTACCGGCAGCGGTTCTGTGCCGAAGTATGCACAGATGGCTTCATAATAAATGCGTGCCACAGCTTTGCAGCCCTCCTCGCTGCCAAAGCGCTTCACATCTTCGGCGTTCGTTACAAAGCACTGCTCCGCCAACACTGCCGGACAATCCACGTCCTCCAGCAGCGTAAAGCTGCGCTCAGGCCGTACCTGTGTGTAGGTGTTCTCCACCAGTTGCTTCTGGTCGTTTTCCAGATAATAAATGTACCGCACTCCCCCACGTCCGCGCAGTTTTGCGCCGATGCTCTGCATTCCACCGGCCAGCAGTCGGGCAAAATAAAAGCTCTCTTGATGCCATGTACGTCCGGGCACTGCCGGATAGCACTCAAACCCGGATGCCGTAGAGCCGTTGGCTGCGGAGTTGCCGTGGATGGACAGCAGCAGCTGCGGGCTTTGGGCACTGGCAGCCGCTGCACGCTGGGCAGGCGTAGCGGTTGCATCAAAGCCTTCCCGGGTCTGCAACGGAATGTAATTGGAATCCTGCTCTAACCACTGAAGCAGCGCAGCAGCCGTTGCTGCGGTGACCTGTTTTTCCTCGACCACTCCCCTTGCGCCTGGGTCGCTGCCGCCATGCCCGGCGTCTATTGCCACCCGGTACGGCGGGTCGCCCACCACAGGACGAAAATCATCCTCTGCGGACGAGACTGCGGGTGCTGCGGGTGCGTTCAATTCCAGCGCCGCCTTCCATAAAAACAGGCCGAAACAGAGCATCAGTGCCACAAAAACAACCAGCAAACCGTTTAAAAGCCGGTTCCTCGTTTTGCAGCGGTGCGTTTTGCGTTTACTATGCTTATTTGCGGGTCTGCGATGACTGGTTGGCATAAAGTTTTACTTCCTGTTCGTTTTACATTTATAATACGAGTATACTCGCCTTTTCCCTGCACTGCAACAAAAAAAGACTGCCAATTTTTCAAAAGACAGTCTTTACTGGGTTATTTCAGTTCTACAACCGTTACACCGCTTTCGCCCTCACCGTAACGACCAAGACGGAAGCTTTTTACCATGCGGTTGCCGCGCAGATGCTTATGGATGGCAGTGCGCAGTGCGCCGGTGCCGTTGCCGTGGATCAAGTAGACCACCGTCTGTCCGTTCAGGATAGCGCGGTCAATAAAGGAATCCACCTCCGACAGTGCCTCGTCCACCGTCAGCCCCAGCAGGTTGCATTCCATTTTTGCGGTGCGCTGTACGCGCTCTACCCTGCCGTTGGGACGGTTGGTGTCGCCGGTCAGGCGGGAATACCGCTGCTGCGCTTTGGTCTTGGGCGCAGTGGGTTCTTTTACCAGCTTTTCCGGCTGCTTCAAGCCCTTGAGAGGTACCTTGGTCTTGATGATACCGGCACGCACCAGCACATCGCCGTTTTTGTCCGGCAGCGCCAGAACGGTGGCCAGCTGGTTCAACTCTGCAATGCAGACCTCCTGCCCCACTTTTACCTCCTTCAGTGGCACAAACTCCTTAACGGGGTTATGCACCACTTCCGTACCGGCAAACAGCTTTTCGGTCTCCTTTTTGGCAATCTCGCGGGCACGCTGCGCTTTCTGCTGGGCGCTCATGCGCTCATCTTTTTGCAGCTGGCGCAGCTCGTCGGTCAGCGCATAGGCCTGTGTTTCCACCTGCTGTGCCAGCGTGCGTGCCTTGGCACGAGCTGCTTCCAATTCATTCTCGCCCTGCTGGATCAGCTCATCCCGCTTTTTGCGGGCGGCTTCCAGCTGATGAGAAGCTTCGTTGCGCAGCTGCTCCACCTCGTTCTGGCTTTCCTTCAGCTGCAGCTTCAGATCATCCAGCTGACCCAGAACCGCATCCAGACGCTTATCCTCGGCAGACAGATGCTGCTGGGCAGCCTCAATGACGCGGCTGGGGATGCCCAGCTTTTCGCTGATCAGGAATGCGTTGGATTTGCCCGGTACGCCCACACTCAGCTTATAGGTTGGGCGCAGGGTCTCCAAATCAAACTCGCAGCTGGCATTGACCACGCCCTTTGTTTCCAATGCAAAGACCTTCAGCTCTGCATAGTGGGTGGTCGCCATCAGCAGAACGCCACGGCGGCGCAGCTCCTCAATGATGGCAACTGCCAGCGCGGCGCCCTCGGCGGGATCGGTACCGGCACCCAGCTCGTCCAGCAGCACAAGGGTGTGCGGCATGGCCAGTTCCAGAATACCAGTGATTTTTTTCATGTGGCCGGAGAAGGTGGACAGGCTTTGCTCAATGCTCTGTTCATCGCCGATATCCACCAGAAATTCATCAAATACGCAGATCTCGCTGCGCTCGTCTGCCGGGATCAAAAAGCCGCACTGCGCCATGGCGCACAGCAGACCGGCGGTTTTCAGAGTGACCGTTTTACCGCCGGTGTTCGGGCCGGTGATGATAAGAGAATCATACTCCCCGCCCAGCGCAATATCCACAGGAACGCACTTTTGCGGATCAATCAAAGGATGGCGGGCGCGGATCAGATTAAAAGAAGAATCCGTCCGTACAGCGGGCTTGAAGGCCTTCAGCTCCAGTGCAAGCCGCGCCTTCGCCAACAGGATGTCGATTTCCAGCATAGCCTTGTAGCTGTACTGGAACTGCGGCTCAATGGCGGCCACCTGTGCGGTAAAGGCCACCAGAATGCGCTCGATCTCCTGCGCTTCCTGTGCGCGGTACTGCAGGATGCGGGCATTGGCTTCCACCACTGCCTGCGGCTCCACAAACACCGTAGCGCCCGTAGAGGATACATCGTGGATGATACCGCTCACCTCGCCGCGGTACTCGCTCTTGACCGGCACAACATACCGGCCGTTGCGCATGGAAACCACACTCTCCTGCAGGTATTTGGAGGTGTCCATATTGCGCACCATGCTTTCCAGCCGGTCGCGGATGCTGTTTTCGGTGGCGCGGATCTTTTTGCGCAGCTCTGCCAGCGTGCGGGAGGCGGTATCCGCCATGGCGTCCGGTGCCAGAATGGCACTGGAGATCTGCTGTTCAAGACCCGGTTCCGGTGCAAGTGCGTAAAACAGATCATCGGTCGGCAGCGCGTCATGTTCAGAGGAGCCGTACCAGCTGGTCAAATGCTGAAAATTGCGCAGCGCACCAGCCACCATCAGCAGCTCGCCCATAGAGAGCACACCGCCCTTTACGGCACGGGCGGCAAGCTGGCTGACCCCCTCTACCCCGCCAAAGCGCGGCGAGCCGTTTTTGATCAGCAGGGTGTTGATGGCGTCCGTCTGTTCCAGCGCGTAGCGTACCTCGTCCGGGTCGCACTGCGGCTCAATGGCCAGCAGCATGGCACGGGCTTCCTTGCACACACAGCCCTCTGCTGCGCGGGCAATGATCTTATCCAGTTCTAATGTTTTTAAGTAGCTTGTTTCCATACTGTTCCTTTTTGGTCAGGGCAATACACTTTTCAAAAAGGCATAGCTCTTCAGCGGCTTATCCAGATGCGTCAGGGCATAGTTTTCAGCCACTGCGGAAAGCTTTGCCAGACTGCCCACAGAGATCTTGAATGCAAATATTTTTTTGTCCTCTACCAAGCAGATGTGGCGCAGTGCAAACAGCGCAGCCTTGTCCAGATTGCAGTTCTTGCCTGCCTTTGCCGCACAGGCTGCACAGAGCAGATGCCCTTCCTGCGCGTCCAGATAAAAGGTATCTCCTTCATCGTAGGTGCCGCAGTCCCGGCAGCAGACAATCTGCGGCATAAAGCCGCACTCGCTCATGGTGCGCAGCTCAAAGACTGCCTTGATCACCCGCAGGTCGGTCCGGTGCTCGCTAATCATATACAGGCTGTTCAGCACCAGACGCAGCTCCCGGGCCGCTTCCTCGCCGGTAGGCGAAAGCGCAGCGGCCATCTCGGTAAGATACATGGCAAGGCTCACCCCTTCAATGGAGGAGGAAACGCCGTGGAAGATATTCTGCACCTCGGCTTCCCGCACGGTATACATATTGCGTCCTGGCACCAGCGTAAACTCCGAATAGCAGAACAGCCCGCAGGCGCTGAACAGCTTGCTTTTCAGCCGCAGACTGTTTGCAGCCATTGCCGTGATCACGCCCAGCTTCGGGGTAAGGATCGTCAGAATGCGGTCGGCTTCTCTATAACGGGTCTCCTTCAGTACCAGACCCATTGTCACAAATGGTTCCATCATCCGTTTCTCCTGCCGGATGCTCGGCGGGCAGCTGCACCAGTTGTTTGTAATCAAGATAACAGAGAATATTCCCCGTGCAGGCAAAGGCCTGCCAGCTTGCAGCAGCATCCATCTTCAGCACTCCTTCCCTTTCCTGTGCACAGGCTGTTTTTGTTATAGTGTCAGCCTGATTCTAGCACAGCATACAAGGGAAAACTGTCCTGCTTTGGCAGCACTCAGCGGTTGGAGGAATTCTGCTTGAAGCCGAAGTTATTCAGCAAAAATTCGTTATCCCGCCAATCGGATTTCACCTTGACCCAGCACTGCAGGTTGACCCGGCAGCCCAGGAACTCCTCGCAGTCGGCGCGGGCAGCGCTGGCGATTTTTTTAAGCATCGCACCGCCCTTGCCGATGACCATGCCCTTGTGGCTCTCCCGCTCGCAGTAGATGTTCACATCAATGTCAATCAGGTCTGTGCCCGGGCGCTCCTTGAAGCGCTCCACCACTACTGCAATACCGTGCGGAATCTCGTCCCGCATAAAGAGCAGCGCCTTTTCGCGGATGACCTCGGCCACCAGCTCCTTTTCCGGCATATCGGTATAGGCGTCATCATCAAAATAATGGGGGCCTTCCACGGCATAGCGGCTCAAGGCATCGAACAGCTCCTCGCTGCCCTCCTTATTGCGCACACTGATGGTGTAGATCTCGTCAAACACACCCAGTGCCTTCAACTCTGCCTTGCGTGCTTCTAAGTCGGCGGGATCTTTCACAAGGTCTGTCTTGTTGATGACCGCAATGGCCGGGCCGCTGCGGTGCAGCGCCTCCACAAGTGCCATCTCAGATTCGTTCAGCGCGCCGTAAGGCTCGAACAGCATCATGGAAACATCCACATCCGCAATGGAATCGCTGGCGGTCTTATCCATACGCTTGCCCAACTTGTTGTGGGCTTTGTGCACACCGGGAGTGTCCAGCAGCACATATTGCAGCGGCCCTCGGGTGATCACGCCGGTGATGCGGGTGCGGGTGGTCTGGGGCTTAGAGGTGACGATAGCCACCTTTTCGCCGACCAAGAGGTTCGTCAGGCTGGATTTGCCCACGTTCGGCCGTCCGATGACAGCAACGAATACAGAGGAGGTGTCGTAATGCTCCTGAACGGGTGTTGTAGTACTCAAAGCGAACTCCTGTCTTGTTTTTATGTTCTGTTGCAGTGAAGGAATATCATTCCGTGTAGCTGACCGTGCGGGGCAGACCCAGCTGCAGCAGCACAGCCTCTTCTTTTTCGCGCATACGCATGGCTTCCAGACCGCCGTTTTCGTGGTCGTAGCCCAGCAGATGCAGCATGGAGTGGACGGTCAGAAAGGCCACCTCCCGCTGCAGCGGATGTCCATACAGGTTCGCCTGCTCCATGGCGCGCTCCATGCTGATGACGATATCGCCCAGCATCATGCAGCCATTATTCTCGTCGATATCATACTTGCCGTTCTCGCCCAGAGGAAAGCTCAGCACATCAGTGGGCATGGGCTTGTTGCGGTACTGGTTGTTCAGCTCGGCAATGGCAGCGTTGTCCACAAAGGTAACGCTGATCTCGGCAGGACGGTCAAAATGCTCATATTCCAGCACAGCGTTGCAGGCGCGGCGGATGAGGATGCGGAGCCCAGAGGGCACCTTGACAGCTTTCTGGGAGTTGGTGATCAAAACTTTGTTGGACATATCGGTCCACTCCTTTCAAAGGGTTTATTTAAAATTCTTTTTGTTTTCTTTATTTTCCGCTTCGGCAGCGGGATGGGCGGCACGCTCGTAAGCCTTTACGATCTCCTGCACCAGCCGGTGACGCACAACGTCCTTATCGGTAAAGTAGCACTGTGCAATGCCGTTCACATCCTTCAGCACCTTCAGCGCGTCCACCAGACCGCTGCGGGTGCTGCCCGGCAGATCGATCTGGGTCACATCGCCGGTAACGACCACCTTGGAGCCCACACCCATACGGGTAAGGAACATTTTCATCTGCTCTGGGGTGGTGTTCTGCGCCTCGTCCAGAATGATAAAGGAATCATCCAGTGTACGTCCACGCATATAGGCCAGCGGGGCAACCTCAATGATCTGCTTTTCTACCAGACGCTCGTAGGTCTCTGCGCCCAGCATATCAAACAGGCCGTCGTACAGCGGCCGCAGATAGGGGTCTACCTTCTGCTGGAGGTCACCTGGCAGAAAGCCCAGCTTCTCCCCTGCCTCCACCGCCGGGCGGGTCAGGATGATGCGGGAGACCTCCTTGGCCTTAAAGGCTTTTACCGCCATGGCTACGGCCAGATAGGTCTTGCCGGTACCCGCCGGGCCGACACCGAAGGTAATGGCATTGGAACGGATGGCGCTCAGATATTCCTTCTGTCCCAGCGTTTTGGGGCGGATCGGGCGTCCCTTGACCGTGACAGTAACAAAATCCTCGGTCAGCTCCTTTACCCGCTTCTCCGCGCCATCATGCGCCAGACTGATGCAGTAGTGCACGGTCTGATCCTCCAGCGGGGTGCGGTTCTCGATCAGAAGAAGCATTCCCTCCACAGCGCGGTTCGCTGCCGCCACATTGGCAGGCTCGCCGGAAATGCGCAGCTGTGTACCGCGGCAAACAGCGGTAACAGAAAACTCTTTTTCCAATAAGCGAATATTCCGGTCACAGTTGCCAAAAACAGCCGCTGCAATCTCTACACTATCCAGTTCAATACACTTTTCCGCCATGGAGCTCCTCCCGAATTGCAGAATTTGATGACTATATTGTACCACCAAAATCTTCAGAAGAAAACTATGAAAAGTGCACAAAATATTTTCCCGTGTTCCATCGGTTTTTCCATACGAACCGTGGTTTAAAGCTTTTTGGTAGCTTTTTTCTGAAAACGCTTGACAAAGTATATCGAGAGACGATATACTTTAGGCACGATATATCGGTTGACGATATATAGCCGTCCGATAGAATCCTTGGAGTGTTTCAGTATGGAAAACCTTGCATTGACCGAATCGACCTATTATATTCTGTTGTCTCTTTACCATCCGCAGCACGGCTATGGCATTATGCAGCAGACGGAGCAGCTTTCCGGCGGCAGAGTCCATCTTGCCGCCGGGACGCTGTATGGTGCTTTGACCTCTCTGTGTGAAAAAGGCTGGATCCGTCCCCTGCCCGCCGAAAGCGGCAGTCGAAAAAAGGAATATCAGCTTACCGCAGAGGGCGTACAGGTATTAAAACACGAGCTTGCCCGCTTGCAGCAGCTTGTGGCAAATGGTGAGAGCATCCTGAAGGAGGAAGCCTTATGAGGGAAAAGAAAACCGTTTTCAAGCTTTTCTTTGTGTGGGATTTTGAAAAAGAGGAGCGCTGGCTGAACGAGATGGCGCAGGAGGGATGGGTACTGGACAATACCGGGTTTTCCTTTTATACCTTTGTGCGCTGCGAACCGGGCGAGTATATCATCCGCTTGGAGATGAACCCCAGCAGCGATTACCGCGCCTTTGTAAAGGAACTGGGTGCGGAATATATCGGCGGTTGTGTCAACTGGGTGTACTTCCGTCGGAAAGCAGAACTTGGCAGTTTTGAGCTTCTCTCGGATATTGACTCCCATCTGACGCATCTGAGCCGCATCGACAGGATGCTTTCCCTGATCTGCTTGGCAAACCTCATCATAGGCGTAACGAACTCTCTGAACCAGTTCCGGTACGGCTGGCTGAACCTGTTGTGCGCAGCAATGCTCTCCTATGCACTGGGGCGCATCCACGGCATGAAAGCTGCATTGGAAAAGGAGCGCAGTTTGCACGAATGATTTGTCAAGCCCTTCTTCGCCACAACCGCAGAGAATAAAGCCGCATATCTTTGGATAAAAAGGCAATGGCAAACCTTTCTCCATCGTGATACAATAACAAGCGTTGTGTGCCGCCGCCCGGCGGACGTTTGGACTGCTTGAATACAAAGGAGAAGGAACCATGGAACAGCTTTTTCTGATGCCCGGTGAAGAACGATACGAGCGCTTCAAGGATGGCAACGGTGTTCCTAAGGTGCACTACTCCTACTGCTCCATGCGCGGTGCCTTCTTCGACTGCGAGAGCCGCAGTCTTGAGGAAGCCCAGCGCCTGTGCGAAAACTGGCTTGTGGGGCAGGATCGTTGCTACCGCAACTAACATAGAACCATAAAACCCCTGCCGTATTTGCAGACCTTTTTGCAAAACGGCAGGGGCTATTTTTATATAGATTTTACTGCCACACCTGCGCACAGACAAGTTCCAGCACGCTACCGGCAATACAGCGGGATTTATCCGAGATCAGGAAGCAGTTGGAAAGTTCCTCCCGCCGGGGGTCGATATCCGCGATCTTAAAGCCCGGCGTAACAGGATAGCCGCTGCGCAGCAGTCCGCGCAGGATACCGGGGATCTGTGCTGTGACCGAGATCTCCTCCCCCTCCGGGGTACGGATGGTAGCGATAGTCTCGCCCTTCTCTACTAAATCGCCGATTTTACGCACATTCATAAAGACACCGGCAGTCTGTGCATGGATCACCCGCTCCGCACTATACCCGCCGATGACGCCGGGGATGCCGGTATTGGGGATAGCGCTCCCCTCTCGGATGATCCGGCCCAGCCGGTGGCCGCGCTTGGTCTCCACCACGGCATCTACATCCTTCCCGGCAACAAAGCCGGGGCCAAGGGCAATGGTCAGCGGTGCCATATCCCGGCGGGTGCCAAGGTTGCGCTTGGCCAGAATGGCGTCCACTACGACCTCTGGCTTTGCCCGGGCAATACAGATGCCCTCCGGGTCAACGAGCACTGGAACGCCCCCCTGCGCCCAGACGGACTGTGCCTGCTCTAATGCTTCAATGCGGACGGCACGCAGCCCCTCAACAATGGCTTCGCCTTCATACACTGCTTCACACAGGGCTACCTGACGGCGGATGGCTGCGGGCTGTGTCGTTTCCAATACCAGAACACGCAGCCCGGCGCTCCACAACCGGTGGATGGTGCCGGTAGCAAGGTCGCCGCCGCCGCGCACGATGATCAAAGCATCCTTTTTCATTTCGTTTCCTCCCCGGGGCAAAGTGTCTGCAACAGCACTTCCATGGAACCGCCGCAGGCAGCAATGGCTGCGTCCTCGTTTTTGCCGTCAGCCGAAAGCTGTAAGCTTTGCAGGGCGGGCGCAGCCTGTGCCAACAGCTTCTGAGCAGCCTGTACCGTGTAATGCTCCATAATGCCGCCGCCCACACTGCCAACCGTACTGCCATCGGGCAGAATGAGCATTTTTGCACCCACATCCCGCGGGGTAGAGCCACGCCGTGCAACGATGGTAGCCAGCACCGCCGGGGTGCTGGCTTTTTCTGCCTGCACCATTGCATCCAGCAATGCGATGGGATAGCCCTCGGTCTGGGGGCGTGCATTCTTGACCTGCACGATCTGCGCCAGAATGGAAAGTGCGATCTCCGCAGCGGTCTGCGCACCGATGGCAAGGCCGATGGGTGCGCAGAGCGCATCGATCCGCTGACTGTCCAGACCGTTCTCCAACAGCTGACGGCGCACCAATGCGGCACGGCCACGACTGCCCATCATGCCCACATAGGCCGCAGGCTTTTGCAGGATCTGGGTAAGGCAATCCAGATCAAAAGCGTGGGAGCGAGTCAGTACCGCAAAATAGGTCTCTGCCCCGCCTGGCACATTTTGAAGCGCCTGTGCAAAGGGGGCACAGAGCACGGTGTCTGCTCCGGCGGCGCGCAGCTGCTGGGCAAATTCTTCCCGGTCGTCTATGGCAAGCACCGGCAAGCCAAGAAGCTTTGCCTGTTTTACAAGGGCAGCAGCCACATGGCCGCCGCCGCAGACTACCAACTGCGGCACCGCACCAAAGCGCTCGGCAAATACTCGCTGCCCGTCCAGTGTCAGAAAGCCCGTAGCGGTACAGGCTTGCAGGACGGCAAGCTGACGCTGCAAAAGCCCGGCGTTTCGAGTCTGCCACACGGCGTTGCCGTCCCGCAGCAGCTGCTGACTGCCTGTCTCTGCGCCTTCCAGCACGGTAGCCAGCGTATAGCTGCCGGTCTGGTTTGTATCTTGCAGAACGTCTGCAAGCGTTTGTCTGTTCATTGGTGTCCCTCTCCCTCTGTTATTGCTCCACAGGCGTTACCTTATCAAACTGTGTCTGATCCAGTTCTGCCTGCCAGCTTTGCCAGTCCTCCGGCAGCATACGCCATGCAAGCCCGCACCCTGCCGAGATCTCACGCGGCAGCGGGATCAGCCGTCCGGGCACCTGCCGGGCATGGCATTGCTTTTCCCACTCCATCGCCTCTAAGGTGGTACGGAAGGAAAGCACGATATAGCTTCGTTTTACTCGCATAAAAGCTCCCAGGCAAGTGCGCAAACCGCCCGCGCTGCTTGCCGCGCCTCCTGTTCGGTATTGAAATGGGAAAAGCTGAACCGTACCACGCCCTGCTCGGTCGTGCCAAGCGCCTTGTGCATCAGCGGGGCGCAGTGTGCCCCGGCACGCACGCAGATGCCGTAGTCCTCCCACAAAATATCTGCCACCCGGGCAGAATCCTCCTGTGCGATGTTCAGTGCTACAATGGGCGCACGGGGCTGCATGGTCATATCACCATACACTGTTACGCCCGGCGCAGTGCGCACCTGCTCGTAAAACAGGCGGGCAAGGGCGTTTTCCCGGTCGGCAATGCTTTCTACGCCCTGCTCCAGCAGCCAGCGCACCCCGGCACACAGCCCTGCAAGGCCGTGCACATTCAGTGTTCCGGCCTCCAGTGCGGTGGGCATCTGCAAAGGGTGCGTTTCGTCAAAGCTGTGCACACCGCTGCCACCCACAAGAAGCGGCTTAATGCGCAGGCCGGGGCACACATAAGCCCCGCCGGTGCCCTGTGGCCCCAAAAGCGCCTTGTGCCCGGTAAAGCACAAAGCATCTATGCCAAGTTGCTGCACATCAATGGGCTGTGCACCGGCAGTCTGCGCGGCATCCACGATGAACAGCAGGCCATGCCGGTGGGCAAAGTCCGCTGCGCGGGCAAGGTCGGTGCCATTGCCGGTCACGTTAGAAGCACCCGTCACCACCAGTGCCCGGGTGTTGGGGCGCAGCAAGGCTTCCCACTGGTCGTAGCACAGCCGTGCAGCAGTATCCACTCCGGTAAAAGAGACCTCTACCCCCTGCGCCCGCAGCCGGTACAGCGGACGCAGAACGGAGTTATGCTCACATACCGTTGTGATCACATGGTCGCCCGGATGCAGTACGCCGTTCAGCACCGTGTTCAGCGCCATGGTCGCATTAGCGGCAAAAACAACGCAGGAAGGATCCGGCGCATGGAAAAGCTCTGCCAGCGCCAGACGGGTGTCCAACACGATCCGTGCAGCGTGAAGGGTGGGTTCGTGTGCGCCGCGCCCGGGATTGCCAGCCGTATGCAGTGCCTCCAGAATAGCCTGCTCCACCTGCGGCGGTTTATGCAGGGTGGTAGCTGCGTTATCCAGATAGATCACGGCTTTACCACGTTCCCGGCCTGCGTCAGCTTTTCGGCAATGGTGTACATGTTGGTCACACTGCCCACCGCCAGCTTCTCGGTAAGTCCGTAGAAATTCAGGCAGGTGCCGCAGGTCAGGATCTCCACGCCCTGTGCTTCCAATGCCTTAAGATCCTCCAGCATGGCAGAGCCTTCACAGGTCAGCGCTGCGCCGCCATTATAGAACAGGATCGTCTTGGGCAGCTTGTCCTGCTGGGTCAGTGCGAACACAAAGGCCTTGAGCAGGGTCTTGCCCAGCTCCTCGCTGCCCTCGCCCATAACGGCAGCGGAAATAGCCACCACCGTATCGGTGCGGGCATCCGGTACGCAGACAGGAGTCTGCTCTGCCGGGGCGCCTGCTGCTTCGCCCAGCGTGAACAGTACGCGGTATTTGCGCTCTTCCAGCTTTTCCGCGCTGTACTGATAGTCCTTCTGCTGTGCCATCTTGGTCAGGTTCTGTACAGCGATTTCGTTGTCCACCAGAACCTCTACCTGTCCTGCGCCCTGCAATTCGGAAATCGCTTTTTTCGCCTTGACGACCGGCAGCGGGCAGGCATCGCCTAGTGCATCTACTTTGATAAATTCAGCCATGTTGATTACTCCTCTCATTTGTCTGTTACGGTGATCTCAATTTCCTGCTTCGGCAGGATCTCGCCCACGACACTTGCGGGCAGCCCTGCGGTGCGCAGTTCCTGTTCCAGAACCTCTGCATCCGCCGGGTCTACCGCCAGCAGCAGCCCACCGGAGGTCTGTGGGTCGAACAAGACCTCTTCCATGGCAAAGCTTACGTTCTCGAACCGGACGAACGGCCCGGTATGGTTGCGGTTACGCTGCCCGGCGGCAGTATACAAAAATGCATCTGCCGCTTTTTCTGCGCCCGGCAGCACCGGCACGGCATTTGCATGGATGATGCAGGAAAGTCTGCCGCCCATCATCTCGTGCAGATGGCCGAGAAAGCTGAAGCCGGTCACATCCGTAGCGGCGTGGACGCGGTACTTGCGGCTGAGCTCTGCCGCCGTTTTGTTCAGGGTAGTCATGGAGCGGATGGCTGCTTCCATCTCCTCCGGGGCGGCTTCGCCCACGCGGTTTGCCGTGCACAGCAGACCCACGCCTAAAGCCTTGGTCAATATCAGCTTATCACCCGGCACTCCGGTGTCGTTCGTGTACATCCGGTGCGGGTCTACAAGGCCGGTCACAGAAAGACCGTATTTTACCCCGCTGTCTGCAATGGAATGCCCGCCTGCAAGACTGCCGCCTGCTTCTGCCACCTTTTCGGCACCGCCGCGCAAAATCTCACCCAGCACGTTCAGATCCATATCCTCCGGGAAGCAGACCAGATTTAAGGCGGTCTTTACCTCGCCGCCCATGGCGTAGACATCGCTCAGGGCGTTTGTGGCTGCGATCTGCCCAAAGGTGTAGGGGTCGTCCACCATCGGTGGAAAAAAGTCCACGGTCTGCACCAGCGCAATGTCGTCCGTAATACGGTAGACTGCGGCATCATCCCGGCTGTCATAGCCGACCAGAAGATCCGGGTCTTTTTCGCCCCGGGGCAGCTTTTCCAGAATGCGGCTCAGCACCCCGGCACCCAGCTTTGCGGTGCAGCCGCCCCCGGTACAGAATATGATCTTATCTTCCTTGCTCATGCACGTTCTTCCTCTTCAAAATGCGTCAGCACACACGGTATGCCCTGCTGACGCAAAAGCTGTTGTATTGGTATGCCCTGCTGGCGCAATTCCGGCGTATCAGCCTGATTGAGCACAGCGTAAAACTGCCGGTCACCCACCGCCTTGCGGCCACCCTGCGTGCTTGCAAGCAGCTGTGCCAGCATGGGCGGCGTAAGGGGCGCATCCGGCGCAGCCGCTAAAAACTGCGGACGGATGGTATCATAACGGAAGCAGCCCTCCCGCAAGGGCTTGCCCAACGCCGAAAGCCCTGCCACCGCCAAAACGATATCGCTTTGGGGCAGCAACACCGGTTCGTGCGCCGCCGGGAGCTTGCAGGGGTGGTGCTTTGCACCGTCTGCTTCTATAAATACCGCATCTGCCTGCGCCATCCGGCGCAAAAGCTGCGGCGGCGGCAGGGTCAGTTTCCCGTTTTCTGCCGGGGTGCCAACCACGGCGTAGCAGCCCGCTTGCCATAGGGCAATAAGCGCTGCATCGTCCGGTGCATAACAGGCAGCAGGCTGACGGATATGAGTGGTCGTCATCACAAGCACCCGCCAGCCTTTGCAGGCACAGTGGTCTGCCATGGCATACAGCAGGGTCGTTTTGCCCCCGCCGCCTACCAGAGAAACGGTATGCCCTTTCTCTGCCAGAAACGGAAACTCTTTTTCGTTCAGCATCTGCCTTTACTGCTTTGCTGCAACTGCCATGGCGATCTGCTCCGGGGTGATGGGCAATTCATAGAAGCGGGTGCCGATGGCGTTGTAGATGGCGTCCGAGATGGCGGGCAGCGGCGTATTGATGACCACCTCGCCGATGGACTTTGCGCCAAAGGGGCCGTTGGGCTCGTAGCTGTTCTCAAACTCCACATGGATATGGCCGATATCGTTGCGGGCAGGGATCTTGTACTGGAACAGAGAGTTCTCCTCCGGGTAGCCGTTTCTGTCGTAGGTGATGTTCTCGGTCAAGGTCATACCGATGCCCTGCAGAATGCCACCCTCAGCCTGCACACGGGTCAGGTTGGGGTTGATGGGGGTGCCGCAGTCCACGCAGGCGTCAAATTCCAGCACCTTCACCTCGCCGGTCTCGGTATCCACCTCCACCTCGGCAGCGCCCACCATATACGGTGGCGGCGACAAGGGCGAGGTGTGAGTCTCGGTAAATTCCAGCGGGATCTTATGGCCAAACTGGGAAGCAAAGGCGATCTCGGACAGGGTCTTTTGGCGGGTGGGGTCGGCGCTTTCAAACACGACCTTGCCGTCAAACTCCACGGCATCCGCCGGGCAGTCCAGCAGCTCTGCGCCCAGCTTGCAGATCTGTTCCCGCAGCTTCATGGCGCACTTCTCAGTGGCCTTGCCGGTAACATAGGTAGTGCTGGAGGCATAGGAGCCGGAATCGTAGGGAGAGGAATCCGTATCCGCACCAAAGACGGTAATGTTGTCCAGCGGGCAGTCCAGCACCTCGGCGGCGATCTGCGCCAGCGTGGTGTCGCAGCCGGTGCCCATATCGGCAGCGCCGATCATCAGGGTATAGAAACCGTCATCGTTCAGCTTGAGGGTAGCGCTGCCCACGTCCATGCCGGAAATACCGGAGCCCTGCATGGCCATACCCATGCCAACGGCACGGATCTTGCCGTTGCCCATATCCCGGGCGGGATACTTGTGCTCCCAGTCAATCATCTCGCGCACCTTGAGCACGCACCGGTCCAATGCGCAGCTGGTATTCACAGCGCCATAATAGGCGGGCATCACATCGCCCTCCTGCACGGTGTTCTTCAGGCGCAGTGCAATGGGATCCATGTTCAGCTTGTGCGCCAACTCGTTGACGGCAGATTCCACTGCAAACAGACCCTGCGTAGCGCCATAGCCGCGGTATGCACCGGCAGACATGTGGTTGGTGTACACCACATCACTGACAAAGCGGAAAGCCTCGGCCTTGCCGTACAGCGGGATGGACTTGTGACCGGACAGACCCACAGTAGTGGGGCCATGCTCGCCGTAAGCGCCGGTGTTGGACAGGGTGTACAGGTCGATGCCCTTCACGATGCCGTCTTTGGTAGCGCCCAGACGGACGTGCATCTCCATCTCGTGGCGCGGCGAAGAAGCCGTCTGGCTTTCCACACGGCTGAAGATGAGCTTAGAAGGCTTTTTGGTCATCCAAGTCACAAAGGCCGGGTATACCTCGCTGACGGCGGTCTGTTTGGCACCAAAGCCGCCGCCGATGCGGGGCTTAGAGACACGCACCATAGATTTGGGGATATGCAGTGCATTGGCGATGTTGCGGCGGGCATGGAAAACGATCTGGGTAGAGCTGAGCACATTCAGCCGGCCGTAAGTATCAATGGAGCAATAGGTGCGGAAGGTCTCCATCATGGCCTGCTGGCAGGCCTTGGTGTGGTATACATGGTCAATGACCACATCACATCCGGCCAACACAGCGTCGATATCACCGTTGCCGCATTCATCATGGGCGCAGAGGTTGCGCTTGTTGTCAGCACCCACGGGGGCAAGGCTTTCCCAGTTATCCTCCGGGTGCACAAGGATGGGGTTATCCTTGGCGGTGTGGAAATCCAGCACAGCTTCCAGCACCTCGTAGTCAACCTTGATAAGCTTGAGTGCCTTGTCCACGCACTTTTCATCTTTACCTGCTACGATGGCCACCACATCTCCCACAAAGCGGACATGGCGGTCGATGAGCAGACGGTCGTAGGGGCTGGCTTCCGGGTAGGTCTGACCGGCCTGCGTGTAACGGCGGGCATCCTGCGGCACATCTTCCCAAGTGAAGATAGCCTCGATGCCGGGCACTTTTTTCGCAACGGTGGTGTTAATGCTGCGGACGATGGCGTTTGCATGGGGCGAGCGCAGCAGTTTGACGATCAGGCAGTCCTGCGGGATAAGGTCATCCATATAAACAGGCTGGCCGGTGACCAGCTGCATTGCGTCTTTTTTGCGGAACGGTTTGTTGACTGTTTTCACTGTACACCCTCCTTCTGCTTTTTCCATGCCAGAAAGCTCATGATGCCGCGCAGCTGACCTTCGTAACCGGAGCAGCGGCACAGGTTTCCGGCAAGGTATTCCTTCACCTGCTCTTCGGTGGGGTACGGCTGCTCCCGGAACAGAGCCAGCGCGTTCATAATAAAGCCCGGGTTGCAGAAGCCGCACTGCTCTGCGCCCTGATCTGCGATAAAGGCACCAAACTCGGCAGCTTCCTTCTGCAGGCCTTCCAGCGTGGTGATCTTGTGTCCATCGGCACGGGCTGCCAGCACGGAGCAGGACAGCACAGGCTTATCATCCATAAACACGGTGCACAGACCGCAGTTGGAGGTCTCGCAGCCGCGTTTGACGCTCTTGCAGCCGTGTGCGCGGACAAAATCGATCAAAAGCATATCCGGGGCGATCTCCTCGGATACCCGGACACCGTTCAATGTAAGTGTGATCTGCATTTACTTTTCCTCCTGCATTTTACGCTGTTCCAGTTCCAGCACCGCGCGCTTTGTCAGCACGCCTGCCAGATGCCTGCGGTATTCGGCGCTGCCGCGCATATTGGAGCCGGTAACGATCTGTGCCTTTACGTTTTCAGCAAACTGTGCGGAAATCTGTTCTGCCGCAAGAGCAGGCTCTGCCGGGAGTTCGAACCGCACGGCGCGCAGCGGACGCGCACCGATGACGATGCGGTAATCGCCGGTCTCCATCCGGGCGGCAGCACAGGTCAGCACCGGGATATCGGTCTGGCTGTTGCGCACCGACTGGTAATAAAGCTTCATCGGTGTCTTTTTTACGATCAGCCGTACCAGAATGTCCCGGTCGTAGGGGCGCTGGGCATATTCCTGCAGCGGCAGGATACCGCCCTTGTACAGCTCTACGTCACAATCCATGGCCAGGAACATGGTCAGCACATCCGAAAAGCCGAACCGGCTGTAGATGCTGCCGCCCACGGTAGCCAGATTGCGCAGCTGTACGCCCACGATATGGCGCACAGCCTCCCGCATAGCACCATGGGTATAGGCGGCAAGCCCCGGGTGCTGCTCCAGCTGGCGCAAGGTGACCATAGCGCCAATGGAAAAGCTGTCCTCGGTCTCCTCAATGGTATCCAGTCCCAGACCGGAAAGGTCGATGGCGGTGCCGACATTGATGGTTTCCATCTTCAGCCAGATCATGCCGCCCAAAATGCGGTTTGGTTTTTTCTGGTTCAGCTGCCACGCTTCCTCCAGACTTTCTGCCCGCTTATATTCTCGGATCGTCATCATGTGCAGTACCTCTCTTTTCTATCGCTGCGATATCTCTTCTTTTATTTTAGCACAGCTTTCGGTATAATACTATTATAAAATGCTGTTGAAGGAGTGTTTTTGTATGAAGAAGTCGCTTACGGTCGGCTGTGTGATCATGGCTTCCGGGCTGAGCCGCCGGTTTGGCGCAAATAAGCTGCTGGCAGATTTTTGCGGCCAGCCCATGCTCTGTCGGGCTTTTGCGGCTACCGCCACACCCGGTATCGCTGCCCGCATCGTGGTGACCCGCTCGGAGGAAGTGCAGGCACTGTGCAGGGCGCAGGGTGTCCCGGTGCTGCTGCACTGCCTGCCCGGCCGCAACGATACCGTTCGGCTGGGGCTTTCGGCGCTGCTGGAGCAGCTGCCGGAGCTTAACGGCTGTATGTTTCTGCCCGGGGATCAGCCCCTGCTGCGCCGGGAGACGGTAGAAGCCATGGTAAAGTGCTTCTGCCGGGTGCAGCCGTGCCCGGCAGAATGGCAAAAAGAAACAGAACGGGAGATCTTCCGTCTGGGAGCCGTGGCCGAAAACGACCCGGCACCTCTTGTCGGAAGTCCCGTTCTGTTTGGAATCAGCTTCTTTCCGGAGCTGCTCACCCTGCCGGAAAACAAAGGTGGCAACGTGCTGCTTAAAAAGTACCCTGCGCAGGTGCGCACGATCTGCATTGCAGACAGCGCAGAACTGCTGGATGCAGACACCCCGGAGGTGTTGCAGCAACTGGAAGTCCTTGCCCGGCAAAAAGGCTAAGGTTTACTCTGCCATATCGTTCTTGGGCAGCAGGACGTTCAGCAGAATTGCCACAAAGGCGGCCGGAACAATGCCGGACTCGCCGCAGATCAACTGGAGGGCCTGCGGAGCCTGTGCCAGAATGCCACTGTTGGCACCCATGCCATAGCCTACGCCCAGTGCCACGGACACGATGGTCAGGTGGCGCGGGGTCATCTTTTCCTTGGTGATCAGCTGGATGCCGCTGACCACGATGGAAGAGAACATCATAACGGCAGCACCGCCCAGAACGGCCTGCGGCATAATGGAAATCAGCGCGCCCAGCTTGGGGATCAGGCCGCAGAGGATCAGGAACACAGCACCGGAAGCCAGCGCCATGCGGTTGACCACTTTGGTCATGGCCACCAGACCCACGTTCTGGCTGAAAGAGGTGTTGGGCAGCACGCCGAACAGCGCGGCAAAGGTAGAGCCGAGGCCATCACAGATGACGCCGCCGGACAGCTCCTTATCAGAGGGCTCACGGTTCATGCCGCCCTCCATCACGCCGGAGATATCGCCCACGGTCTCCACTGCGGTAACGATGAACATAATCAGCACCGGCAGGATCGCACGGGCGTCAAATACCACCTTGATCGGCATCAGCTTGGGTACTGCGAACCAGGAAGCCTGTGCCACCTTGTTCCAGTTGAGCACCCATGCCTTGGTGAACTCCACGCCATCGGCAGTCACGCCGGTGGTGGGCAGCACCAAACCCATAATGAATGCAGCCACGTAACCGGCCAGAATGCCGATGAGGATGGCAGAGGAGCTGAGGAAACCGGTAGTCCAGTGCTTGAAGAACAGGATGACCACCAGCACGAACAGTGCCAGCAGCAGGTTCTCCACAGAGCCGAAGTCCTTGGCCTTGTTGCCGCCGCCGAAGGAGTTGATGCCTACCGAGATCAGCGAAAGACCGATGGAAAGCACCACCGTGCCGGTGACCACCGGCGGGAAGAACCTGCGCAGCGGCTTCAGGAAAAAGCCCAGCACGCTTTCAAAAATACCGCCGATGATGGAGGCACCCATAATCGCGCCATAGGCCAGCACGCCGCCGCCCATCGTGCCCACAACGCTGTTGAACACGCCGATAAAGCCGGAGCTGGTGCCCATGATAATAGGTACTGCACCGCCCACGGGTCCGATGGTGAACAGCTGCACCAGCGTGACGATACCTGCCACGAACATGGCGCTTTGCAGCAGGGTGACCTGCAGGTCTGCGAACTCGCCGCCTGCAATGCCGCAGGCGCTGGTGATGATCAGCAGCGGGGTCAGGTTGCCCACGAACATGGCGCAGACATGCTGCAAGCCCAGCGGGATGGCCTGACGCAGGGACATTTTGGCTTCAAACTGATAAGCCGCTTCTTCAAGCTTGACTTCCTTCAAAAATTCCACTCTCCTCAAGGTTTTAAAGGTTTATGCGGTTCGGATGCTTTGCAAAAAAGCGAAAATATTATAGCAAAATGCAGATAAGATGTAAAATAAGTATGACTTTTATATAGAAAAATGCTGCATTCTATAATCGAACTTTTCTCCGGCAGACAAGCAAAAAAGCAGGGTTTCTGCATGATTTGTCCAGCCTGATGTTGCTGGCAGCATACAGAATCCCCTGCTTTTTTTGTGCTTTTCTCTGTTTTTTGTGCGATACGGAAAAATTTGATTCTCTGAGGTCAGCGCAATCCATAATCCCGCAAACAACGCGTTAACCCTTCCTGTGTGGTGTCAAACACGATGCCCTGCGCCCGCAGCTTGCTGCAATCCATCGCAAGATTCCGTGCCCAGTCAGCTTCCTGAATATCGACCGTGATTCCCAGTGTCTCAGCGAACTGCCGGGCGGTCAGCACCATGTTTTCAGCGTTTTCGCTGCCGAAGTTATAGACCCCGCCGGGCAGGGTCAGGGCAGGCTCCAACAGCGCCACTGCCTGCCGGACATAGGTGATGCCCCGGAAATCCCGGACAGAAAAGCGAACAGATTCTCCCCGCTGCGCTGCACGCAAAAGATTCAACGGCAGATTGCCACGGATGGGCAGCCGGTAGCCCGGCAGGTCGTACATCCATGTGGCGCGCAGCAACACGGCACTCGGGCAGAGTGCCTGCACCCGCTGCTCCATTTCCAGCTTGCCCTGCCCATACACATTGGCAGGCCGTAGCGGAATACTTTCCGGCAGCGGGCCGGACTGCTCCACCCCTGCATAGACCTGATCCGAGCTGAAGGCCACCAGTTTTGCGCCAGTCTCAGCTGCCGCCCGGGCAAGCCAGATCGGCAGTTCCACATTGGCGCGGTAAGCCTGCTCCGGGTGGTCGGCGCAGTAACCGGTATCCGAAATGGCTGCGGTGTGCAGGATGACATCCGGGTGCTGCTGCAAAACAGCCTGCCGCACGGCGTCCTCCCCTGCTGTTGCCAGAAAACCTTTGGGAAAGCTGCATAGGTCATACCGCCATGCCCATTGCTGCATCACGCGGGAGCCTACAAAGCCGCCTGCACCGGTTACAAGGATCTTCTTCATTTTGTTCTCCCACTATGAGTTCTCAGATAAAAAACTCCAGCACGAATACCATGGCACAGCAGCCCGCAGCCACCTGAAACAAACTTGCGCCAAACCATGCGGCGGCAATGCCAACTACCAGTGCAACGGCACCCGCCACCGGGCTCTGCGTTGCCTGAATGATGGCCGGAAATGTCATCACAGCCAGCGTTACATAGGGCACATAGTATAAAAACGACTGGATAAATCGGTTTTTGATTGGCTTGCGAATCAACGTCAGCGGCAGGATGCGGATAGCATAGGACACCAGCGCCATGACCGCAATATAGATATAATTGTTATGCGTCATCTTCGTTTTCCTCCTGCCTGACTGGGAACAGCACCGCTGCTGCGCCGGAGATCGCTACCGTCAAAAGAATGGTGCGAGTGCCCTCGGAGAGCGCCGAGATGCCCGGCAGATAGCTGCACAGAAAGCTCAGCGCAAAACTGATGACCACCAGCACCGCAACGATCCGGTCTTTGCGAGCCGGCGGGATGATGATAGCCAAAAACATTCCGTACAGCGCCACACTCAGGGCGCTGACCACCCGCAGCGGCAGCAGGTTGCCCGCTATAATGCCCAGCGCCGTACCGGAAGCCCAAGCCGGCGCTGCCAGCAGGATAGCGCCATAGGTATAGTACGGGTTCAGGCTGCCCGGGCGGGCGATGGTAATACCGAACAGTTCGTCCGTGACATCATAGCCGATGAGCAGCCGATGCCAGAAGGGTGTTTCCGGCGCAAAGCGCTGTGCCAGCGCGCAGCTCATCAGTAGATACCGTGCATTGGCAATCAGGGTGATGACCGCCACCTCAAAATAGGTGGCATTTGCCATAATCAGCGCAAATGCGGCATATTCTCCTGCGGAGGCGTTGTTCAACAGGCTGACAAGAAACCCCTGAAACGGCGTAAAGCCCGCCTTGCGCGCCGCAATGCCCAGTGAAAATGATACCGCAAAATAGCCCAGCGCAATGGGCACGCCATCCCGCATTCCATCGCAGAACACCTTGCGGCTGAACTGATCTGCCCTTCCTGTTTGGACGAGCTGCGGCTCTAAAAGCCTCTGCTTCGATTCCATAGTTGATACTTCCCCTTTCCTGTTTTGCAAACAACAGATTCTATTATACTCCCCTGCGGGCAGAGAAGGAAGGGGTTTCGGGCTTTTTTTGTGTAAAATGCTACGGTCAAAATGCTTAGAGTTTGCGCTGATACAGGAGATACTTTCAAAGTTACAGCTTATTTGATTGGGCTGGAAGATAAAAACACCCCGGGAGGTTTCGTTTTCACGGAACCCTCCGGGGTGTTGGTGCTATTGGGGATTACTCGAGCTCGGTAAGTTCGGATTCTTACTAAACAAATTTGTTTAGTAAGGTTATTCTTGAATGTTCACTTTTCCATGAGATTGCTGTGGTAGATGTGGCTTGCTGATTTTTTGGTATCAGGATAGTATCACGCAACCAGTGGGATCTCTGTGAGTATTATAACGTATTTACGTTCAGGATGCAACTGTCTTTTAAGGATTACTTCTTGCTTGCATCTGCCAGATAGTTTTCTCCCCATTTACACATCGCATCCAAAATAGGAATGATGCTTCTCCCAAAGTCGCTGAGCGAATATTCTACCTTTGGCGGCACAACAGGATAAACTTTCCGAATAACCAAGTTATCATTTTCAAGCTCCCGAAGCTGCTGTGTCAGCATTTTAGGCGTAGCCTTGGGAATCAACTTTCCTATCTCATTAAAGCGCAAGGTATCATCAATCAAATGCCACAGAATAAGTGCTTTATATTTCCCACCAATCAAATCGAGGGTTGCTTCAACCGGGCAGCTAAAGGTACTTGGACATTTCATTTTTCTCTTCCTTGTACTATCTTTTTGGGTAGTATATAACAAAAAAGTACGTTCTTGCTTTTTTGAAAACAGCTGATAAAATCATAGCATAGGCTGATTGAATTATCAAGACCCTACACAAACTTACACTTCCAGAAAGGACGATCACATTATGGATTTTTTGTCACTTGCAAAGAAACGGTATAGTGTACGCTCTTACACAAAGCAGAAGGTTGAGAAGGAAAAGCTGGATGCCATCTTAGAGGCAGCTCATGTTGCACCCACAGGTGGTAATTGCCAGCCGCAGCACCTGATTGTAGTGCAGAGTGATGAAGGCCTTTATAAAATTGGAAAGGCCACAAATATCTATGGTGCACCGCTGGCAATTATCGTTTGCAGCGATATAAATAAGGTCTGGACACGTCCCTTTGATGGCAAAAAGCTGACCGATATTGATGCAAGCATTATTACCGACCACATGATGATGGAAGCTACCTACTTAGGTTTAGGAAGCGTATGGGTATGCTATTTCAAGCCGACCATCCTGAAGGCTGAATTTAAGATTCCCGACAACCTTGAACCGGTCAACATCCTTGTCCTCGGCTACGCCGACACCTCTCGTGAAAAGGCTCTGTCCGCAGATCGCCATGCAAAAATGAGAAACTCTCTTTCTGCCATGGTATCTTTCGAGAAGCTTTAACTTAAAATTATATCTTTATATCATTCTATTTTCTCTGGCACGTCCAACCATTAAGTTTTTCTTAATAGTTCCAACTGCTAAACTCGAACCATCCAAAAATCCCGGATAGTCGACAGACTGCCCAAGTTATTAAGCAACGCTTAACAACTGCCCCGAACTTTTCGGATTTTCCGAAGAGTTGCCCTTATATGTACGGACCCCCGCCAACATCCGCTGGCGGGGGTCTGCTATACTTACAGCTCTACACTGTTCTGTCTGCTCTTCTTCTGGCTCCTATCTGTGGTCTGCTCCTGCTCCCTCATAAACCCAATGACCTGCTGCATCTTTTCGGCACCGAAATAGTTCCATACTCGCCTGAAATCACGTTTCATCGCATAGAGCTGCGAATTCTCAGCTTTTACCTGTTCCAGCTGCTGGCTCAAATGGCGGGTAGCTTTCTTCTCGTCCTGATAGAAATACTGGTACTTATCCCTCTCGTTCTTAACCTCCCAGTACTTCCGATGGAGGGCAAAGAGTACCTTCACCAACTTCTGGATCAGCGGCATGGCCTTCTTCTCCCGATAGCTCTTGGCGGTCTCAAATGTGGCTGCTTCTGGCACCCATTCTTCTGGCCGCTGGGAGTATTGCGCTGACAGGTTTTCCAAACCTTCCATGATGGGAGCCAGCTTGTTCAGCTTCTGGCTCTGCTTCTGGTAGGTCAGCTCTGCTTTCTGTACCCGCTGTTCAGCGGCTTCTACGGCTGTCTGCGCTGTTTCCAGCTGTTCCTGCATCTCGGTCAGGTCGGTCTGGCACTCCTGCTTGGCAGCTTCCAGAGCCGCTACCTCTTTACTACGCTCCTGCTTTTTGAAGTCCAGCACAGACAGGTGCTCTTCGTGGGTGCCTTTCTGTTCCCACTCGATGCCGTGCCGCTCCATCACGGCGGCAAGCTGCTTTTTCTCGGCGTTGATCCACTGGTTCAGCTCGGATTCCCGTTTAGAACCGCCTGCAAAGCCCAAGGCTTTCAGCGCCTGCTTCAGGGACACCTTGGTGTCCAGTCCTTTGCCCTTCCAGCCGGACACATACGGCACGAAGTCGATGTGCAGATGGGGCGTAGCTTCGTCCATGTGGAGGAAAGCCCCGAACACCCGCAGTGTCGGGTTCCGCTCTTGGAAGCCCTGCATATACTTGTCCAACAGTTCCTTTGCCAGTGCGCCATTCTCGGTCAGGACACCCATATCATCTTTGTTGCCGATCTGGACGATCAACTCATGGAAGAGCTTTTCCTACTTGCCTGTCCGCAGGTGCTCATAGTAGTCGGCAATGCAGCGGTCCTTGCGTTTCTGCTTGGCATTGTAACGGCCCACTGCCTCGTCAAACAGTTCGTGGTACACTTTCTGAATCGGTTCATCCCGGTATATGACATTCAGGCTGCTGCGCTTCGGGTCTACGTTTTCAGCGGTGAAACTTCTCCGGTTATGGTTGAGGGAGCCGGGGCCCCGCATTGCGGAAATGGTTCTTTTCAATCGCACGTCCTTTCTCTGTGGAAGTAACTGGTGCCGGACACGGCAAAGGCTTTGTTACTTTCGTCGAAAGTAACGCAAAAGCACTTTTGACAGACGTTCCGTCCATCAAAAGATGCCTTTGCGCCCTGCCGGGGGCCTCCGTCTGCGGACGAGGTTTCGCTGCACCTCACCGCCGCCCGGTCCAACACCACCTTCCTGCGTGATTGCATTCACAGGAGCGTGACACGCTCCTGTCCTTGGCAAATAGAGGGAATCACCAGCGGAAGCTCTCTGGCACTCCACGCCTGTCCAGATACTCACGTCTGGCCTGTTCCCTCTGTTCCTCGGTAGGTGCCGTCTTATACTGGGCATACAGTTCATGCCGCAGCATTGCATCCAATTTTTGCTCCAAACCCTGTACGATGGCTTCTTCATACTCGTCCCTGCCGCTCAGATGGTAGTGCAGCAAGGCGACGAAAAGTTCCTGTGAAATCTGCACATTTTTCATCGTTATCACCATCCCGTGTCGGTTGTGTCGATTGTGACGGTATTTTACATAGTAGCAAAAATACCGTCACAACCGTCACGAATCGTCACGCTCCAGAATTTTCCAGCGTTAATTTGACCACCCTGCCCTCATGGGTGCGCCTGCTCTCGTACCGAATCCCATAGTCGTTGTAGAGCCTGTCGACACTCACATTCAGCTTCCGGGTCAGGACATTTGCCGGAACTTCCACACCGGGCAACTGCTCCAACAGTTCGGTCGGTGTTCCGCTCCACTCCGGGTTTTCTGGGGCGAGCAGCTTTGCCACCGCTTCCAGCAATGGGTCGGGCGGCAGCTTCCAGAGTTCCGTTTCTGCACCCTGAAACTCCCACACGCAGCGTTCCCGGTTGAACTCCAACGTCAACTCCTGATCCGGCTGGTCACGTCCCACAATGTCCAGCAGGGCGGTGTTGTCCGTGCGCCGCTTCTTCTGCATGATGAAGGCTCCATCCGCTGCACCCAGCAGGCCATTGGTGCCAGAGATCATATCGAAGCTATCCTCGGCTTCCATTTTCCGGGTGTGGTGAACCACCAGCAGGCAGATGCCATACTTGTCACTGAAGGTTTTCAGCCTGGTCACGATCTCATAGTCGCTGGCGTAGCTGTATCGGTCACCGCCGATCTCCCGCACCTTCTGCAGGGTGTCGATGATGATGAGCCGTACACCCGGGTGTTCCCGGATGAAGCCCTCCAACTGCTGGTCTAGTCCTTCGCTCACCGACTTTGCCTGCGTCGCAAAGTACAGATTGCTGGTTTCCTCTACGCCGAACATCCGGGAGAGCCGCCGCTGCAACCGGGCATAATCGTCCTCCAACGCCAGGTAGAGAACCGTGCCCTGATGCACCTCGTAATCCCATAGAGGAAGCCCCATCGCCACATGGTAGGCAAGCTGCCCCATGAAGAACGATTTGCCCACCTTTGGCGCACCTACGAAGAGGTACGTTCCGCTGTAAAGCAGGTCATTCACGATTGGTTTCCTTGGTGGATAGACCGTGTCATACAGTTCGGTCATTGATACCGTATTCAGCCCGAAATTGTTTGCTTTTATCGCGGCTTGCAGATTGATTTGCTTGTCCGAATTTGTTATAATATTGGTGCTAGTTTTGTGAGACGACTGTACCGCATCTGCGCCAACAGATGCACCCGGTACGGTCGTTTTTCTATTGTCTGTCATTCACATTCCTCCTTGAGCCCATTCAACGTCAGAGCCACCATTTGAATCGTTTCCAACAGGTCAGGTGAGATTTCTTCAGTTACCGTCAGGCGCTGTAATTCCGAATAAATCGCAGCCATTTGTTCCCGTAGGGCTTTGTAGACCCTTGGGTTGCCTACCACGGTGATCTCCCGGTCAGTCAGGCGGCGGATGATATACTCCTGTTTGGTCAACCCGGAGAGCTTTACTTTGGCTTCCAGAACCTCGTCCTCTTCCGGGGACATTCGGAAGGCCACCACCTTGTTCCGCCAGCGGCCTTGCTGGTCGAGTACTCGTTCCATCTTCATCCCTCCCTTCGCTCCATGTCCAGCTTCTGCGCCATCTCCTGCTGCTTTGAGGGGAAAAGGTGGGCGTACTTATAGGTAATGTCCACGCTCTCATGCCCCACCCGGTCTGCAATTGCCAGAGCCGAGAAGCCCATCTCGATCAACAGTGATACATGGGAGTGCCGCAGGTCGTGGATTCGTATCCGCTTCACCCCGGCCTCCTTGGCTCCCCTGTCCATCTCGTGGTGCAGGTAGCTCTTGGTCACCTCAAAGATCCGCTGGTCTGGCTGGACTTTGTAGAGGGATTTCAGATAGTCTCTGATCTCGTCCGTCAGAAACTGCGGCATCTGGATGACCCGGACGCTCTTGGGTGTTTTCGGGTCAGTGATCACATCCCGGCCTTTCAGCCTTTGATAGGATTTGGTGATGGAGAGCAGCCCCTTGTCCAAGTCGAAATCTGCCGGAGTCAGAGCCAGCAGCTCGCCCTCCCGGATGCCACACCAGTAGAGGACCTCAAAAGCGTAATAGGATTGCGGCTTGTCCATCATGACCTCTGCGAATTTGAGGTACTCTTCCTTTGTCCAGAAAAGCATTTCCTTGTGCTTTTCCGACCCCATGCACCCGGCTGTGGCTGCTGCGTTTGATTTCAGCCCGTAGAACCGGACGGCGTGATTCAGAATGGCACCGAGTTGTCCATGCAGCGTCTTGAGGTAGGTCGGCGAGTAGGCCTTGCCGTTTTTGTCCCGGTAGTTCAGCATCTCGTTCTGCCATGCAATCACATCCCGTGGCTTTATCTCGCTGAGCCGCTTTTCTTTGAAATACGGTAAGATTTTCGTTCGGATGATATGCTCCTTGGTAGACCATGTGTTTTCCCGGAGTCGCTTCTTTTTGTCCGTGATATAAATTTCCACAAAGGCTTCAAATGTCATGGTCAGGTCTGCCGCCTGTTGAAGAAGGAACTCCCGCTCCCACGCCAGAGCGTCCTTCTTGGTGGCAAACCCCCGTTTCAGCTTCTTCTGCTTCACACCTTGCCAGTTCTCGAAGTAGAAGGAAGCGTACCATGTGCCCTGTTTGCAGAAGATGTGATGTACACTCTGTTCGAACTGGATGAGCACTATCCTGCACCCGGCTCTATGAGGTCACAGACACCACCGACCCGGATTTCCCTGAAAAGCACATGGCAGTCAGTTTCCGCTATCGCCTGCTGGATGAGTTCTTAAAGGAGTGGCAGCTCCGTAAGAAGCAGCTCCGGGAGGGTGAGATCAACAAGGAAGAGTATCTGGAATGGAAGCTCAACTGGCCCCAGACTGCCGATGGCTGCGGCCGATACGAGCCGAAGAAAAAGTGGCGTAAAGAATAAAAGACACAAAAATACCCTCTGAAAAACTTACCGTTTCTCAGAGGGCGTTCTCATGTCTCTCTTTATGAATAATCGCCTGATAGTATCAAAGCAGTATCACAGAGCTTTTTGACTCTCAAAATATCGCATTGCATCAACACTTTTCAGGTTTTGAAGATTACTCGAGCTCGATTCCGGAAAGTAGGTTTTTGGTTATACCAAGTCCATTTTTCCGGTTTTGGCGTGCATAAATTCCGTTGCTTCCATTGTGTGTTTTTGAGTGCACAATGGATTGCTGTCAAATTGATGTCACGGGTCTTTGACTATCTATCAAGTGGTTCATTCAGGTGTTAGATACATTATTATAATACACCTGTTTGCAAGAAGCGTCAATGGGCATAGAAAAAGAGGACAGCTTTACGCTGTCCCCTCTCTCACTCGCCGTCTTTTCTTTGGCCTGTCACAGGCTTTTCAAAGCCGGTCCGGTTTCGCACCCTCGGCTCAGGATTCGGTTCCCGAACCAGTATCTCAGTCGGGCTGCAGTCCAGCGCTTCGCAGATGAGGTCTAAATGGTTCAGATTCATCCGCTCGGCGATTTCGTTGTAGTAGTCGCTGATTGTAGTGGGGCGAATGCCCGTGGCGCGTGCCAGATCTGCTTGCGTCCATTTCAGCTCGTCTAGCTTCTTGGACAGTAAAATTCTAATCATATTCTCGCTCGCTCCTTACAATAAAAGATAACTTTTTCCACTGGAAAAGTCAGGAAAATGTTAGATTATCACGAATCTTGTTATTTTTTATCGTAAAAAAGCAAAAAAACACCCCCGTTACCCACTTCGACTTATAGTCTGATGGGTAACGGGGGTGTAATCATTTGCTCCGAGTATTCAGGTCGGCAAGCTGGCGTTGGTCGGATTCCCTATATCGCTCATCCACACCTTCCAGATGTGCAAGGCTTCTTTTCAGTTCTCCATTCCAATAAATCTGACCCGTTTCGGTCTCCATTCGCTCAATGCCGGCACAAATGCAGGATAGCAGGTCAAATGTAGCCTTTCGGCTGTCCATCTGCAAAATATACCGTTCTCGGCGCCGCTCATCGTCCTTTTCGCGTTTCTTTGCGGCACGATCAGCAGCTCCCTTGATAAGGATTTGATTCACAGCAAAACTAATCGCTCCACCCAGAAGTGTTCCAAGAAAAGCAACTACCGCTAAAAGCCACGCCGGAACGGCGACAGTGACTGTTTCAGCTGTCTCTGCAAGCACCTACATCCTCCTTTCAGTCCTCCGGCTGTGTCAGCAATTCGATCCATCTCGTTACGGGAAGACGATCCAAGAGCCAATCCACAAGCCGCTTAAGCATTCTTCAGCACCTCCAGCCCAGACTTTGCAGCGTTAAACGATGTCTGGACTGCTTTGCGAATTAAGTCGTCCGTCACAAGGAAGCGAATCGGTGCAGGCACCTTTTCGCGCAGCCAAGACACAACAACCGCAAGGCGCGCCTCGCCCAGTTTGGTACCAACGAACTCCTTCTCCGCTTTGGAGATAGCATCGATTGCCCACTCGATCAGAAGCGCCTTATAGCCGAAGCGAATCGCCACGACGGACAGAACTGCCATAATCAGAATCACGATACAGGCGGTAACAATATTCATAACGCTCATAGATTATAACCCCTTTCTCTCAAAGCTGCTTAGCGAGAGCCGCCTTTGTCTTTGCTCCAGCAATGCCATCAACTGTCAGACCGTGAGCACTCTGGAACTCCTTGACTGTTTTTTCGGTATTCGCCCCGAAGATACCGTCCTTGTCGATTCCCAGTGCACCCTGCAGCACCGAATTGTACAAGCGCTGTGGGAAGCCGCTGGTGGACTTTTTCAGGTTGCTGGGTCCGAAAAGTTCTGCGACCCAGTTGGACGTGTATGCAGTAGAGCCTGCCACATTCGGGATGCCTGCGTACTGATGCACCGATACATACCCAGTAGAAATATCGTTGATGCGAATTTCCCAATGCAGGTGACTTCCGGTGCTGTGGCCGGTGCTGCCCTCAACACCAATCAGATCTCCCGGTTTCAGCTTCTGCCCGACGGCCACGTTGATTTTGGACAGATGCCCAAAATACATATAGTAGGCAGTGCTGCCGATACGAACCACAACACGCTGGCCAAAACCTTTCTTCGGAAGCGTTGCACACTCCCATCCAGCACGAATAACCGTACCGTAAACCGGGCAATAGATGCTTTTGTCTCCAATGCCCACGAGATCATATCCTTGGTGATATGTACCGTTTGCTCGCAGGTTTCGGTATGCCTGCGACACTCTGAAAGTGCCCTTATACGGAGAAATCAAAAAATCCACCTCTATTCCAAACAAAAAAGCCGCGCTGACCATCAGCACGGCTTCTCTCAACACTTTATAGCATCGTATTCGGCTTGCAGGATTGCTCTCTGCTCACCATAATTTTCAGGCTCTTCTCCTGTTTCAGCTGAAATGTCCTCCCAGCAATCCAGAAGATGAACCGCCGATGCTAACAAAACTTCGAGCTTTTGTTCTCGGCTCAAATAAAAGCACCTTCCATCAGGATTCCTTCGGTCGCGGACCGCAGATACGCAAGGCCTGCGCCTTGGTCAGCTCGCCCTCGTCAACCTTTTCCCACACGCCTGCAGCGGTGATCTTCTTCATGCGGTACATAGTGCGATAAAACTGTTCCTTGCCCATTACAGCTCACCTCCCATAAACAGAGTTTCCAGCACGCTCACACGCTCTTCCAGAGAGGGCGCAGCTTCATCAGCGGTCGTCCATGCTTCTGCATAGACCCACCAATCATCAGCCGCCGCCGTGATGCTTTCCACGGTTTCCTCTGCATAATCGGAACCCAACTTGCAAAGAGCCGTGGTGCACTCCCACGAAGTACCGCCCTGCTCTCCTTCGGGAGCCTCGGTTCGTACCTCATGAGCGTCCTTACGCAGGTACAGCCAAGCCGTACCGTCCGGCAGTTTTTCCAGCGTTACCGCCTGCGGATTATGGTCAAGGTTCTCGGTAAAAATCATGCTGCTATCCTCACTTTCTTCATTGCATTTCTTTGTGCCGTTACGCGGATTGCTACTTTTGCGGCCGTGAACAGCTTTTTCTGTTTTAGGGCTTCGCTGATTGCACGAGATTTTGTCCAGTCAAAATAGCCGTTATAGCTGACCAGCTTGTATGACCGCCAGACCGGCACATATCCATTTCGTGAAACATCAGCCTTGGCTCGAATGTACTGCCGCCGAGCCCTCAGAAAAATTCTGGGGCGTATCGTGGTGTAGGTACGGTGCATCACATAGCCAGCCATATCCAAACCCGGGCATCCTTTTGCCGCTCCCGTTAGGTGTCTGCGTTGATGCTCTTCAGCGGCGCTAAGAAAGTCCACACGAACCCACTCGTTTTTTATTGTCAATCCCAGTTCGGTCAGCGCCCACTTAGTCAATTTTCGGGCTGCACTCTGTATGTCAGCCCATCGTCGGCCAAACAAAACAAGGTCATCCATATAGCTACCGCTGCGGATCACGAATCGCGTGGATGCTCCACGGCGAATCTTTGCATAACTCATGACCTTGACCAGCATATAGCTGGCAACAAGGTTAAAAAGCCACGCTTCAAGATAGCCGCCGATAAGCAATCCCTCACCCGGAGCCATTGCCAAAAGACATTTGACAACAGCCAGAAGCCATGTTGCTCCCGGGATTTCTTTCTGCAGGATCTTCATCACAAGTTCCTGTTTTGTGTGGGCGTATGCCCCCTGCACATCCAGCTTTATTGCATACTGTATGCCAAGACTTTTTCTGCGAAGCCAACGCTCGACTTGACGCTTCAAAGCGATTTGTCCCTTGCCGGGAATACTGGCAAATTGATACGGCAACAGTTTTGCCTGAAGCAACGGGCGAAGTCCAAGTACCGCCAAATGCCCAAAAGCTTGGTGCATTGGACAGCAGTTAGACAGTTCCCGCCGTTTCATGCTGATTCCATCAATTCTGTAGAACACGCTCACAGGGTCAAGATCAAGGTCGTCTGTTTCTCCGTCCAACAAATCTTCTATCCGTTGCTCCATTTCAAGAGCAATCCCATTTACGGCTTCTAAACGCGGGTTCCAGTCGTTTACGCGGGCGGCGCTCGATAGTTGTGCACGGCTTACACCTCCATATTTTTCCACCGTAGCGAGGTAATCCCGGCGGAACCATTTCTTATCAAAAGCTTCAAGGACAGCACGCTCGCACATTTCATGATTGAGCGACAAGTACCTCTTTGTTTTCATATCCTTAAAGCCTCCAAACTTGCTGATGTTCAACGGATTTCGGTTGCCGTTTCAGGCCTTAAATCAGGCAAAACGGATTTCTACTACTCACCGCCACGCAGTCCCAAAAACTGCGGCCACGCTCTCACCAATGCGTCCGTATATCTCGAAACGCTCAGCTGCATGGTGTCGGTATAACATGATCTTAGTGGTCAAGCCACAGGCGCAATGAAACGCTTATGCCCTTTTGAGGGCTATTTATCATCAGCATTCCGGGGCACGCCGTTCCAGCTCGAGTTCGCCGGGGAATTGTTGCCATTCGCGCAAGGCAGGCCGCAGTTAGCACCGTCATTCAGGTTGCCACCGCGCCACGGGGCGTACAGACCCGCCGAACCGGGCGAAATAAACGCAGCCACACGCCGCTTCATTGCTCCATAAAATAATCGGCTTGCGCCGATGGTAAACCATCGGCGCAAGCTGGGAAACGTGAACGGGGATTAGGGGGTTACACCCCCTCTATGTGCCTACGGCACATATTCACCCTCTCTTTTTGCCCGAGCCAGCAAGCCGGGGCACGCCGTACCAGCTCGAGGCCGCCGGGGAAATGCCGCCATACGCGCAAGGCAGGCCGCAGCCAGCACCGTCAAACAGGTAGCCACCGCGCCACGGGGCGTACAGACCCGCCGAACCGGGCGAAAGAAACGCAGCCCGTACATAGGTGGAGCCACTGCCATTGAACTTTTCATACATCATGGCTTCCGTACCCAACTTGCCCAGCTTACGGATATAGTGCCACGACCAAGTCGCCTTGTCGTTCAGGTCGAAGGAGCCGGTCTGGGCATAGTCCGAAGAAATAGAACCGACCTGCTTCTCACCGCTCTTGCAGGAGAACACATCGTAATGCCAATGGTCATCATCGACGAGGCTTGCTTTCCACAGAGGGTCCAGCTGCTCGACGTATGCGCCAATTTGCATCTCGATGCCCGCCACACGGTACGGATATTTGCCGTTTGTCAGATTGCCACAGCATCCATCACTGTGACCCGGGACTCCCTCAGTCGTGCCGGACTCCCACGGCATAGTAGAGACCAGCATTGTGGTTGTAGTGTCAATGGGAGCATCCAGCTCAAGGTTCAGAGCCACATACTCGGTATCGCTCACGGTCACATTGGTAATGCTGGAAATCTTGGCCCAGTTAAAGATATTGTGATTATAGTCCGCGTTGCGGTCTGTTCCCGTATTCTCGCCACGCTCACCCATACACACAGCAGAGCCCACGAGGAAATTTGCCCCCTGCGCTTTCGTCACGAGCACTCGCTTTACTCCAGTTTCCGCCACAGCAGGGCTGTACTGGTAATTATAGACCGTGCAGCCCTCCAGCTTGCCGCTGTTGCTCAGCGTCCAATGGCGCAGCCGCCACTGGGCCAGAACATACTGCTGGTCGCAGTCAGTCCACAGGGCATCATAAGCGGTAATCTTACGAGCCAGAGGGATAGCTGCATTGGCGCTTGTCCACGGCATCGGGGGCAGTCCAGCGCCACTGGTCATTCCGCCCTTGGAATTTTTGCCGCCGTAGAATGCAGGATGCCATGTCAGCCAGCGACGGCTCTTATCCGGGGCCACATCGCCAGCCATAGGTTCATAGCCGCCGCCAGAGAAAGTGCGCCAGCTGTTATAGATGTAGGCACCATCCTCCCACTCCTTCAGCATCAAGGACAGAGCGAAGCAGTAGACAGGTGCAGTTTCACCAGAAAGGTCAAAACCGGTTTCGCCCTCAACTGCCAGCACGTTCATGGTGCCATCTTCCAAGGACAGCGCATTGGCGCGAATGTACCATGTGAAAGGATCCTCTTCCGACCAGTCTGCGGTTTCCGGGCTGGTGTCAGTCAGAAGCGGAGCCGCTTCACGCCCGTCTGCCAGATTATCCAGCGGGGTGCCGGTGTAATCACCACTCACATCATCACTGTAGAAGCGAACGGTGTAGGTTTTGCTGCGAGCGCTCTCTGCGAGCATTTTCGCAAAGCGTTCCAGACGCTGATACTTCGTCACGCCATCACCGGCAGACAGCGGCCACCAGCTCCAGAAGATTTCTGTGGTATTTTTGCCATCCAGCAGCCCGCGGAATGTTGCATCCACGAATTCCGCACCGGCAGTACCAGCAGCAATGCCTGCCAAAATGTCATTTTGGCGTTTCATCTGAGCGGCCAGTTCCAGACCGGTTTCATCGCTCATAGGATGATTGATAAGTTCCCATGTGTCACCCATTTCTTATACCCCCTTTTAGGTGCTTTTCTTGATGAAAAACGACAGCCGACCGCTCTCGTCCGGGCCAAGTGCATAGCTTGCAGAAGCAGCGCTTGCCGCAGCCTGCTGGGCCGCAGCTGTCGTCTTGTTCAGCAGATCCTTCGATGTCTCAGCAGCAGCCTTGCTGGTCTCTGCGCTATCTTTCGCCGCATCCGCAACAGCTTTTGTCTGACTATACAGTTCATCCAATTTTGCTGCTGATTTCCTGCGGGCGATTGCGTAGGTCAAAATATCAATCATACGCCACCATCCTTACATCGGGTAAAACTTCCCGGTAGAATCGGCGATGTAGATATTGCCTGTATGAATAACCAGTGCTTGCGCCCCCATCGGTGCAGATTTGATATTCTGCAGGTCTGCTTCATCGTCGCAGTAGTACACCGTGGCCGGCTGGGCTGCGGTGCCATACTGCTGCATAACTTTGAACATAGAAACTCCTTTCCAGATTATAGCCATGCAACATCTGTAAATCTGATTTTTGTTAGAAAATCACGGATTCCGTGATTTTAACTGCTCCTGCGGACAAAAAAGGAGAAACGGCCATCGGCATCCGGTCCGAATGCAAAATTGATAGATGCCGCCGATCCCGCCACCTGATTGGCAATGTCCGCTGTCCGGTTCATGTAGTTCAGCGCATTTCCTTCGGATGTTCGAGCGTCTGCCGCGCTATCCCTCGATGCACGCTCGCTTGCCGCCGCAGAAGACGCATTTTCCGTGGAGATTCTTTCGGACTTACTGGCCGCGATTGCGCTGGCATTCGCGGCAGATGCACTCTGCGCTGCAGCCTGCTCTGAAGCGCTGGTATTGGCTACCAGCCGCTTGATTTCTTCGACGTTTTTCAAAATTGCATCTGCCACATCATCGCGGATCGCGTAGAGCAACCGCCATTCATCAGCTCCATCCAAAACGTACTGCGCTGCCATTTCGATGCAGTATGCCTGACTGGCCGGCTTTGCGAATTTCTTGACCTTGTACGATGAACCTGTGCTTTTGCTCGTAGGCAGTCCTTTGACATCTTCCATCGTGTCCACATAGAATGAGTACCACGCTTCGGTCTCAGTTTCCAGCAAGGTACTCGCAATCAGAATCGCCATACATTCTCCTTTCAGCTGATTCCGTTTTCATCAGCGAATTTCAGAAGGGCTGCTCTTTCGATTTTAAGGAACTCTTCATAGTCGGCAGCGGGAAGTATCTCGAGAGCGTCATCTTTTGGCAGTTCAGCCTTGATGGGAAGGCAATCCCCTATTTCAATGTACCGTCGGTTGTGATAGTATGCACTTGCGAGCACACGGGCTTTATGAGCCCAGCAGATGCCCGTAAATCGGCGGTTTGCCGTTCCGTACATCTCGTAGTTCAAGCCGGAGCACCAGCCACAGCCGGCAGATACAGGGCAGTCAATGCACTTCTGCTCAGACTGCGATGTGAGGGTGATCGCATCAAGTTCTGCTTTTGCTTTGCGTTGGGCATCAGTGGTATACAAACCGTCATAGACGCTGCCGAAGCGAACTTTCTTCGACTTTTCCTCGCCAATACTGATAGGTGCATACCGGATGCAGGGATACGCAGATCCATCAGGAGCAAACGATAGCATAGAGCCCGTGCCACCACAAAAGTTGTGATTGTCTTTAGCTCTTCCCCCTAAGAGGCTGTCAAAAATTGTGACCAGCACATCCAGCTTGTTGTTCACAATGTAGTTAGCCGCAATTTTCAATTGGCTGTACAAAACATAGCCATCTGATGGATTATAAAGAGGCTCATAAGCATAGTTACAGGCAATGCTGTCGCATCCCTCATTCAGCATCATTATGATGCTATCTGCAATGTACTTGAACGAACCGGGAACGAAAGTCATTTTCGTCGAACCGTTCCAGCCGTACTTTTTACTGTCTTGAAACGCCTCCCATGCCTTTGCGAAGCTTCCGTTCCCATGTTCATCAAGCCGGTACATATCATGAAGCTCTTGCACGCCGTCAATGCTGACGGTGACAGACATCATTTCATGATATTTTTCAAAAAGGTGCTGCGCTTCAGGACTGAACCACAACTGACCGTTTGTGGCAAACGAAATTCTGGTAAACGGTGCAAGAGGGATATTGCGTTTCCAGCATTGCTCAAACCAGTAATCGCAGACACGCTCGATCAAAGGGGCTTCCAGCAAAGGCTCTCCCCCGATAAAGTCAAGCACAACAGCTTTTGTGTCTTGGTTGACGAAGTCAGAGGTGTTCTGCTCATACAGATCCAGCAGATAATCAACGATTCTTTTACCGGTTTCGGGAGTCATGCGCTCTGCTCCTTTGTGGTGTTCGTAGCAGTACGAACACCTGAGATTGCACCCGCTGGTCACCTGAAATGTAACATTACGGCAAGCACTTCGCGTTTCTGGCAAATCACGACAGTACAATCTTTGGACAGAATTGCCGTAATCCTCAAACCGTTTGCTTTTCAAACAACCGTACCTCCTTCCGGCCAAAGTCAAATTGGTATCCGTCGAAAGGTTCACGGCTCAAATCGATGTGTTTTTTCAGTACCGCGTTCTGCGCCATCTGCAGTTTCATGTGAGCCATACGGCACAGTTCCGCATAGTGCATGATAATTTCCTTTGTATCGGAGTTTGCTTTGGCGTTCAGTTGGCGATTAAGCACTGCCATAATTTTTTCGTATGAATCAACCTCATAAAATGCCCGTTCCACAGTCTCGCTTTCGACTTGGGACAGTTCAATAATCTTCATGTTGGCACCCTTTCTCAGCAGGCATCAATCTTGGGAAGCCGCTCTACGATCTGAGTATACCGGGCCCGAATTTTGTTCATAGCTCCCATTGCAGAAGTCAGCGCCCGAAGATTTTCATTGAAGTTCAGCCGAAGATAATCGGTCAAAGCACGAAGAACGTACCACATCGCAAAGATATCTGCATCCTCAGAGCAGACATATTCCCCGGCGCTCCGCAGTGTGTCTCCGCATTTCAACTGCTTTGTGACGGGGTTTGCAGAGAAGTTGAACGTCCGAACTGCCAGGCCAAGTGCTAACAGGTTCTTGCGTTCATCTGATGCGCTCTCAATTTTGCAAGCTTCCAGCGCCGAATCGATTACAGTTAAACAGTAGATAAACCAGTTATCAAAATCCGTTGCATCAAGAGCGCAAAGGGCTCCAACATAACTAAGGCACCAAAGCAGCTTGTCTTCTCCATTGGGTGTTGCAGAAAGAAGCACATCCCAGTCCTCTGTATTTACCGGTTCCTGCTGAAGTAGTTTGATAAGCGGCAGATTGCGGAGGTATGATGCATCAACATCAGCATCAGCATTTTTTGCATAACGAACAGTCATTTCCATATCATTCTCCTATTACCACAAAAGTCCTCCAGAACAATTTCCTCCACAACTCCCGCTGCAGCTACCACTACAGCTACCACTGCAGGAGCCAGAGCAACCGTCGCAACTGGTATCGCAACTGCTCGTACAGCGCTCGCCGCAGTGCGAATTGCATGAACCCTTGCAACTATTAGAACAGCCCGATTCACAGTTCAAAAGGCAACCTGAACCCGTGCAGGTTTCCTGACAGTCACTAGCGCAATAGCTTTTGCAGTTCGTGGTACAGTTACTTGCACAGTCGTCTGCGCAATTTGCGCTACAGCTTCCCTCACAAGTACTTGAACATCCATCACAACTACCAGAACATCCTCCCTTGCAGGATGTCTTGCAATTGTTAGTGCAGTTATCCGCACACGTCTTTGTACAGCTTCCTGTGCAACTACCAGTACAAGTGCCTACGCACGTTCCAGCGCATGTACCTGTGCAACCGCCAGCACAACTTCCCCCGCAGTCATTGGCACACGTCTTCGTACAGGTTCCTGTGCAGGTGCCGGTACAGCTGCCAGTACAGGTGCCTGTACAGGTGCTGGTACAGTCGTTGGCGCACGACTTAGTGCAGGAACCCGTGCAAGTCCCTGTGCAAGTGCTCACACAAGAGCCGGTGCATGAGCCGGTGCAATCATTGGCACAGCTTTTTGTGCACGAGCCGGTACAGCCTCCCGTACATGAGCCGGTACAGCTGGAACAGGCTGAATAGCAACCCGTAGTGCAGAGCCCCGAGCAAGCCCCGCCGCAGCCGCTGGATGTTGCAGTTTCAGAAATCGCGCTCAATTGGCTAAGCAGTGCAGCCGCCCGGGTGAGCACATCTGCAGCGACCTTGGAGCCGTTTTCCGGTGTGATAGCGCTTCCGGTAATCGCCGAGATAGGCTGTGTAATTTTCTGGATGTGCTCATTGGTAATTTGCCTACCGGCCGCAGGGACGACAGAAAAAGAACTGATATAAGCCGCCATGCTTCCAACGCTCTGGCCCTGTCCTGTCCCTTCGCTTTTTCCGCGACGATTAAGTTCAGCGTCCAGCTGTTTTTTAAGTTCTGTGTAGTCGGCCGAGTAAACCTTTGTGCTTCTTTGAGCCATCACACACCACCTACTCTCACCTTCACAAGCCGCAGATCCGTGCGGTTATCACCCTCACAGGCGTATCCCACAATTTTGTTCGCCGGGTACGATTCGCACGAGCCGACCGCGCGCCCAACGCCGGGCGCGCTGGACAGAACGATGTAATCGCCCGTATGGACAGGTCCAACCACTTTCGTGTGAACACGTCCTGCTAAGGACACCGGAATAAAATCGGGCAGGTTTTCCTCAAGGAAATCCTGCCCTTCAACCACTTTATTTCCACCAATGAGCATAGCGTACTCATCCGTGTGGATGCCTGCGATACGGCTAGATAGGTTCGTGGCCTTGATATACCGTTCCATCTGGCTCCCAGTATCCAGAGCGATAATATCACCGGGTTCGGTCTGCTCGCCACGCGGCATGAGCTCCGCATAGTCGTTGTAGACCGCATCGTAGACACGCTGCGCGGAAATATCACCTGACACCGACAAAGACTTAAAGTGTGCATCACCTGCGGATGTCACATAATGTACCGTGCCGTTTGCAAAATACACCGTTCCGGTGAACGTGCCGCCCACATTGCGCATTGCGCCAAGGTTTTTGCAGGCATCAGCGGAGGTGCCAGAACCTGTACCACCGCGTTCAATCGGAAGGTTCCCGCTTGTAATCTGGCTTGCAGAATGTTCATGCGTAGACGGTGCAAAAGCATTCGCGTGTTTACCATCAACCGTATCGGCATCACAGCCTTCCATCAGCCCGTATGCAGCCAGCAGGGCCACAATCTGTTTCGCCGTAAAATCGCTCTTAGGCAACGCGCTGTTTGCCGTTCCCTTAACAGTAGACAGGTCGGAAATGGCCTGATTCAGCAGGGCACTCAAAATATATGTAACCATGTTGAACTGCTGGCTTGTCGGCTTTCCGTTCAAACCGCCGACAATAGAAGCCCAGCCGCCTTTCCAATCCTCCAACGAAATGTCTTGCTTCACGCCAGACACAGAAAACGCCGCAGTTGCATAATCTTCAAGCGCTCCTGCACGACCTTCTGCCATAATAAATCACCCCCAGTTAATTGATGGACTGTGCAAACATTCCCTCGCCGAAACCTGCAACTCGCGGATTGAGATCCACAAATCCAAAGGTTTCTGCGTCCTCGGTCGAGCAATCCACGCGAACTTTTACTCCGGCCGGGCGTACAATAAGGTCATGCGTTCCCAAAATAGACATGACCATATCAGAAAACGGTGCCGAAATCGAAAGGAAGATTGTCGCCGGAACATCTCGGCGTTCACTATAAACCACCTGCGTTGCTCCGAAGATGATTTTGGTTGCTTCAATGATTTCATCCGGCGTACAGCGGCAGGAATTGACAAAAGCCTTATACTTCAGGCAGACGCGATAAATATCGTCATTATCCGCAAGTTCTCGGCTTCCAATCATTGCTCCAGCCTGCTGGCGGGTCAAGCAGACCAGCTGTCCAAGCCGGTCAAGCCAAACACCTGTGCAGCTATCAAAATTGTTCAGATTTTCCAGACCGCCCAGAAACAGAGAGGCGTTTTCATATTCCGGCGCAACGGCCCAGATGATGCCATCAAGGTTTGACATTTTTTCAACGCTGAGAGGTGTTTCTTTCAGAACTTCGTAGCCCATTAGGATACCCCTTTGCTGGAAAACTGCAAAATCCATTTCCCGGCTGAGTTCTTTCGATAGATTGCAGGCGGGGTTATAATTCTGGCAATGCTTCCCATTTCGCAATCTTCTGGTAAATCCTTCAGATCATCTACGGTATCGCAAATATAGTCCCCCAGTTTGCTCTCTTCGTAAGACTCCAGTTGAAACTGCATCGGCAGTTTGCCATACATTTCCTTATAAGCGTCAATCATGCTTTCACCACCCGGATGCCGCTCATGCTAAGAACCGGCTGTTGGTTGATTTCAACCGGGACAATGCCTGTCAGCATAGAATTATCGGCAACTCCTTCAATGTCCGGTTTTTCGCTCAATAAGCCTCGGATTTCGACATAATCAACGCCGGACACGCTTTCCATGATGGGGCGGATGAACGTTTGCAGGCGAATTGTTGTGCCTGCTGAAAGAATTTCTTCCATCAGCAGGGACTTGATTCTCGCCGCATAATCATCGTCCAGCCCGCCAGAACTCGTAACCGTAACAGAGAGCAGCAGATAAACGTCATTCACTCGAGTAAATTCCAGATACTGCCGATTGCCGTTAATGTCGGTAGCGTAAGCATAATGCTTCCCGTATGCACGAATGCCGCCTGCTTTGTTTTTCCAGATGATGTTGGCCACATCTTCATCGCTGCCGCCCTGGACAACAATTTCAATGCTATGCGGAGGTCTGCCCGCCGCATCGGTCGTATCGTTGTAGTTCTCGTATCCAGCCGCAAAGGTCACACCATCCACATCGCTGTACAGCAAGGAAACGATGCTTGCGACCGTGCCGGTGCCGCGGCTTGCAACACGGTTTGTGTAACTCGTTCTGGCCTCGGCATCCGTCTGGGTTAGTCGGCCCTTTATCGGCGCGATATCATTGGTGCAGGCTGTCCAGCCATCCACAGTAGTGACAATCTGCGTAATAACACCATCAGCCAACACATAGCTGCCATATTCCGCGCTTTCAAACTGGATATTGCTGGTCACTTCCGTAACCGTAATGTACTTGCACAACGTTGCCGAAAAGCTGTCAGCGGCGCCCGATGCAGTCAAAACGATTGAATGTTCTCCTTGATCGTCAGTTTCGTCCGAAACAGCAATGCCGAACTTTACCAAGGCATCAAAGGACTGGACAGCCGCAAGCATCTGCGAGTACGCATCGTCATACGAGGACACGGTCATTTTCTTTGTGACGCTGGAACTTTCTGCATAGGTTCCAACTTCTCCGCTTGTCGCATTGCGAGAAACGCCAAAATCAAACGTAAAGGTTCCTGTAATGCTTTCAATCGGACGAATCGCCAGCTTTCTCCAGTTTGCGCTGGAGATTATGGATGCACTGACCGCCTGAAAAGTACGTTGCGGTCTGCTGCTCGACTGAATCAAAGCGCCAACCGGAATGACCGTTCCCTCTTGGCCAGTACAAGAGATAAAATACTTAGTTTTGGCCTGTCCAATGCGGCTCACCCCGCCCACCTGCATCACGTTATCTAACGCAACGCCGCAGGCCGTATTGGGGAAAAGCTGCTGATATGCAGCAGCATAAGCCTCCCAGAGTTCTGCCGGGGCATCCGCAAAAATTGTAAACAAGACGTTCATCACGCTTTGCGGGTTCTCCGATGGGTCAACTCCGACCTCGTCTTTAAACCTTTTGCAGATGTCGGTGTAAATTTCATCCAGTCGGCGCATTTGAAAGCCCTTATCCGTCACTCCGTAGTCCGACATGGGACAGTTCCACCTCGCTTTCTATTTCTCCTTCGGTGGTGGTCGCGGTAAAAGACGCTCGGAGCGTTCTGGTCTTTGCATCCTTTATAAGGTTGATGGTGCCCACCCCTGTTACGCCATCAACGGCAAGGATTTGGTCTCGCAGGGCCTTCTCGATCAAGGCTCGATTCGGAACCTTCACAAGGATTGTTTCAAAGTAAGGCGTGCCCATAGCGGTATTGAACACCCATTCTCCTTTGATCCAGCGCAGACGAATTTGCACACCCTGCCGAACGGCATCGATGATTTCAAAATCGCCGGTTTCGTTGATGTATAAATCACCATCAGCAGCAAGCGCAAGGTCTTTCAATGCCATTACTGCGGACCTCCTGTCTTTCCGTGTACGCCAGCATGGGTATGCGTATTCATTACGATGCCACCAAGTACCAGCGTGCCAGAAATGTTCACGTTTCCTTGCACCTGAATGTTGCCTTTGATTTCCGTATTGCCGGTAACATCAAGCAACGGAGTGGTAATTTTGGTACTGCCATCCGTCACCTCGATGTTAGAACCGCCTCTTTGAACAAAGACGGAACTGTCTTTCAAGGTTATGGTTGTGTCTTGCTTTTTCAGTTCGATGCAGTCTTTCTTGACCGTGATGGTCGCAGTCGGCGCAAAAACAACTGCTGCGTCCTCACTTCTGGCACGCTTAACCTGCTCGCTAGACGATGCAGGCAAGCCCGGCAGCAAGGTTGCGTTGGATAAGTCCCACTTCAAGTCCGTTCCAGAGCCGCCCTCTCCAAAAATAGCCACACATCCATCCCCGGAATGCACAGGAAAGGCAAACCCGATTGTGCCGCCTGCTCCGGTAGGCATCAGGATAGCCGTGCCCGAAATTTTAGGGTAGGGTACTTCCCTATCATCATCGGTCGTTATTTTCAAATCCGGCGTTAGTTCAGCAGTGAAATTTTCGGACACGTTACCAACCTTAGCAGGTGCCGAGGTGTGGATATTATCCCTCATGTACTGGTCGATGATGCTCACGACTGCATCGCGGAAGTCCTGATCCACGCTATTTCACCTCCACAAATTGCCCAACGCATTGCCAATCGTCGCCCTCCGTATCGCCAATGAACCTGATTTTTGACGCCCGGTAGTTTCCCTTATCCTCTCGGGATTCTACTTTCACATAATCGTCAATCTGAATATGGCCATTCAGGCAATACGTAACCTCAATGCCTTTCTTGGCCTTTCTTTTGGTCGTATTGGAACTCGCGTTCTTACTCGTTGAAGATTTGCTGCTGGTCGATGCGGATTCAAAGAAAGGCTTCGGTGAACCGATCATGCCGGAATCGGCCGAAAGGACATAAGCCGCCATCGTTAGCGGTTCATCCAGTGCGCATATCTGAATAATACCATTCTGAACACTCCAGCGAAGTTTGCTTCTGTCGCACAGCCGCCCGATAAGCGTCTTTCCTGTGCCAACAAAAGCAAAATTCTTAAAGTCGATCATTTTGGCCTTGGGGGAAAGTTTGACTTCACATCCCATTTCCTGGGCAACATCCCTGACGATTTTTTCTCCGTTCACAACGCCCGAATAACTCAGGCTCACCGTTGTATCTCGTGCGGATGTAAAGCTGTCCACAAACTCAATTGTGGTCTGCCGGTCCGCTCCGTTTGTTTCCGTTTCAAAGCACGTCAAAGAACCGCCCATAATAACGGGCAGGTCATCACCATATCCAGCGCGCAGCTCAATCAGGCAATCTTCCTGCTCCAAAAGGCGCAAGGTTTCATCTGCCAGATTCCAAAGTGTGATTTTCCCCGTATTAGAACTTGAACTATCACCAATTTCACAGGAAAAGGAACATCGGATAGCCCTCTTCGTTTTTTCGTTGGGTTTTCCGATTTCACGACCGACAGAATTATTTTTCCCAATTCTTACTCGGTACTGTCTATCCCAGATATCCATCTGTCACACTCCAAGCTGTCTTGCAGGAAGGTATAGCAGTTTCGCCTTTCCGTCCACAAAATCGTTGCGGCCAATTGTTTCCTGCTCCGTTTCAACGCCAAGGACGCCCGGCGGGCCTCCTTGGGTTTGATAGTAGAAATTCCAAATTGTCCCCGGCACGAGCCTCGCCATGCCGAGGATAATATTCATTTCTGCATCGTAGATGCTAAGCATCCAAAAACCGCCGTATGCGTTCCATGTCAGCCGAAGATTGTAATATACTTCGTCAAGGTTCACGCGCATAATGGAATCGTTTCGGTCTGGTACAGAGATCTCATAGTATTCCAAATCCATCATCTATACCTCACTTAAACAATCCAATGGCTTTTGCCCCAGAACAAAGAATGCTGCTGCGGGAAGAAGATTTTCCGCTATCGGAAGATTTTGCTGTGGAGGTGCTCTTCTGGCTCGCGCCAGTATTCTTTTTAGACGTTCCCCCTCGAGCATACTTTATGCTGATATTGGCAGTTTCTGTCGAATTGATAGACACCTGCTTCAACTTCAGTTCAATACGCTCGCTGTTGCTTTCCTCTTTGGGGAACGTCACACTTTCGATGCAGACGTTCTCATAGCTATCGCCTCCGGCCGTAAAGGTCATTGGCATTCTTTTTTCCCACAGCTGACGCAGTTCTTCTACTGCGCTTTGCACCCGGCTCGATGATGCCGGGTGCCGGTCCGCCCATGTAATCGGCGCGTTAGAAATCACAGCTGTGACATCAAGCGTCACCGCTTCCAGACAGATGTGGTCACTGGCGCTATATCCTTCTTCCGTTGCATAGCCCGGGATCTTGCTGGACAATGTTTCCGGGCGTTTGATGATAGCGTCAAACTCAAAATCTCCAAGTCGAGCGGGCTGTGTCGCTTCCATCAGGCATCACCTCCCGTAATTAAGCGCATGCGCCAAATCTTTCGTAGATTGCGAGGACTGCGAACTCACGGTAGACTGCAGTTTGGATGCGGCATTGCGATCAGACACTTGGAACGTGTAGCTTTGTCGGTTTTCCTGTTTTACAGTGATGTTTTTGGTGTTCGTGGTTTGAGCAATCGGCCGCTGTGATGCCGTTGTTGTAGACACCGGCCTTCCTCCCGAAATAAACGCGCTGGCGGCGTTTCTGCTTGCAGCAGTACTCCCAGAAGAAGTCTGCACCCCTGTCGGCGAATTTCCACTGCTTGTGCGGCCGCTGCCGCCAGAGGGCTTCCCGCCTCCCATACCGCTAAAGCCAGACGGGTTCTTGTCAGAACCGTCCCCTCCATCAGAATCATCGGAGCCATCGTCGTTTCCGCCGGTAAAGAAATTCTTCACGCCGTTCCACAGGTTCTTGGCCCAGGTGATTTTATCGCCGAACCAGTCAAAGAATCCCTTCAGCCAATCCCAGATTGCCTGTGCGCTTTCTTTCAGCGGTTCCCAGGTTTCGCCAAAAGCAGCCCGTCCCAGGCCATTCAGGATGTCAAGAAAATCCTGCCACAGTTCCTTGCAGCCGGTCAGGAATTGCGTCCAATCACCGGTCTGAAAGCCTGTAATCAAGCCAGCCAGAAGATCAAACAGGTGCCCGCCCAGCGTGATGATGTCTGCGGTCAGGTCAACCAGTCCTTGCCACAGGGCTTGCAAGACAACTAGAATCGTGCCTTTGTGCTCCTCCCAGAACTGACCCAGTGAATCAAGAGCATCTCGGCCAAATTGCTTTGCTCCCTCAAAGAATGCGCTGATTTTCTCTCGCAATGCATCAACGTCAACACCAGCTTCGCTCAGGAGCCGGCCAAAGACGCTGTCGTCGCCTTGCAGGAAGGTGAAAACATCTTCCAGCACAAGGAACAGCAAAAGCCATTTTGCGGCCGCAAGGGCAGTTTGCAGATTAAATCCTTGCAGGAGTTTCACCGCGCCTGCCAAAAAAGACAGAATCTTGCTTCCATTGGTGGCAAGGAATAGAGCCGTTGCGACCATCACGATCAGCTTCAGCAGCTGTTCCACGCCGCCAAGTTTCTCGGCAATATTTTTCAGCCACGAAGTCAGCCGTTGTGCTTTTCCTATCAGGAAATCGCTTATGGTTTTTATTGTTTTGCCAATACTGGTTGTGATGCCAAGCATGTCATCTGCGCCTGCAAGCCAAAGCCCCCACTGATTTCTGACATAAGTAAGAGCGTCCCCGATGCCGAAACCGAGTTCATCAAAGTTCTTTTGAATGTCGCTTTCCGCCGCAAAGAACGCTTCTTTCAGTTGCTTTGCGGAAAGTTTTCCGCTCTCTGCCAGATTTTGGAGTTGCTTTTCGGACACTCCCATTGCAGACGAAATGGCTTTCACCACCTCTGGGGCAGCTGTTTTTAAGTTGGAAAAGCTAGATTTGTCCAGCTTGCCCGAAGACATAGCCTTTTGCAGTACACTCATGGTGTTGTCAAGATTTGCTTCTCTGCCGGAGCCTTTTTCCAGCTTTTCGACAAGCGAAACAAACTTCACAGCATCATCAACTGGGAACAGCTTACTGTTCAGCTGCACCAGCTTTGTCACATCTCCGGCCATGACCCCGTATTCTTCACGGCAATCCTGAGCCCCTTTCAGAATCTTCTGCTGGATATCCGCTTGGTCTCCCATCTCGCGGGTTGCCCCGCGGATGGTATCGTTGATACTGCCAAATTCCTCTGCAAGACTAGCAAGCTTAGTAAAGGAAAAGCCGATGCCGATTGCGCCAAGTGCTTTAGCTGCAAAGCCTTTTACTTCGCTGATAGCGCTTTTTGCGTCATCAACAGAGCTTTTATCGACCTTGAACAGAATTTGATTGACGAACTTTCCGATTACAGTTTCCTTCGCCGCCACTTATGTATCCCCCCTTCTGTTCTCTTGGCTTTTGGCGTACTCAATGTCCCGCTGCATCATAATCAGGTCGTAGAGTTTTAGCATTTCATCCAGATTATAAACATAGGTCAGTTCGTACATCGAAGCCACCCGCTCACGAATCAGGGTATACATAATCCATTCAAGGTTCGTTACTCTGTCGTTGTCGAACTCTCCGTACTGTTCGAGCTGCCCGCCCGGCGCACTTTGATAAGGCCTCCAAAGAGGGTGCTCGCATCTTTGAAAAAACCACTGAAGTTTAAGCGAATGACCTCAGCACAAAGATTGAGCATTCCGGCGAGGTACTGGCAGAAAATTTCATCAAAATCATCCTCGCCCATGACCTCATAAGTGTTTTTCTCAGGATCCAAAACGCGGATGTTGCTGTGATCCAGCAGGAGCTCACTCACCAGTTTGCTCAATGCGTTGCCATTGATGCGGGCAAGCGCCTTGACCAGCGAGTCTTTGTCCATGTCCATCCCGTCAAACATTTCCATGTTGACAGCATCCTTATCGTCGCTAGCAACCGACACGGTGCCCAGAATCGGCAGGATGATAGATGCAACATCGCCAAAAATGTAGGTGGCATCCTTGGCACCGAATGGACGAACCTTGAACTGGTATTCGCCAACCGTGATGTCGCGCATCTCCATGCGTTTCATTTTCATATCAGGTTTTCTCCTTTCAGTTCTTCGGTTCCATCTTGCCAACAGCCCGCAGTGTCCACTCCTGACTCTGGCCGGTCTTACCGTAAGCGCACGGGGCAGGCTTGGAAACCCATGCCTTGGACGCCGTGAAATCCGGGTTAGAGCCCAGATCCTTGATCTGCATATTGAAAAGGCCGCTGCCCGGGGTCTGCTTGTTATTGTTGTACTGCTTCAGCAGCCAGTTGTTTGTTTTGGAGCCGTACTGCAGGACCAGCTTGATTTCATAACGAGGATCATCCGGAATCGAAACGACCACTTCGCCATCTGCACCGGCTTCATCCGTCACGCCATCACCCTGCGGAGTAATGGTAATAAAGCCATCCTCCGTAAAACCAGACGCGATGTGAATGCCCATGGTGCACAGAACGTTTTTCGGGGAGTAAACGGTTACATCTCCACGCATTTAGCGGTTCTCCTTTCTCAGTAATTCAGTGTGCCGCCAATTTTCGCGGCGATCAGGGCACCTGCCAGCTGTGCTGTCCATGTCACACCGGTAAGACGGCGGCTCTTACGAGTTGCGGCATCCAAATCGGCCGCGCGCGGCACAGTGACGGTATATGCACGAGACGCTTCTCCATCATCAGAGGAAGCATCCTGCACAATGCCACCAGCACGCACGCCCTCTTCCAGGGCATCAATAACAGCATTCTGTACCAGCGCGATGCCCTGGTCGGTGTAGGGCACCTTGGACAGTCCTAGGAGCAGGTTCAGCACCTTGGACTGAATCTCGGTCTTCAGCCAGTCACGGAAGCGGATGGTGTCAATCCATTCGCCGCCGCTCACCTTGCCGCCCTGCACCATGGCCTTGCTGCCAACGGTCGTATAGTACGAAATATTGCGTGCTTCCAGGCTTGCAATATCCGTAGTGGACAGACCCTGCGCAGACACCATGGAAAGCGACTTGAAGCACCACTGCTCACTGCCCGGGTCATAGGAAAGGAACCGGGCAGCGTAGGCGCAGTTCACACAGTCATTCTCTGCGGTCGCATGAATCACTGCGGTGCGCAGCATAGCATCCGATACCGGAGAGGACGAAATACCAGTAGTTTCGCAGACGCAGAGTTTTTCATTTGCTTCTGTCCAGTCCGCGATGCTCTGGTAAAAGTCCTCCTTGATGCCCGCCGGGCAGATGCAGTACCAGCCCGGCATACCAATGGCCCGGTCAAGGGTCACATCCACCTTTTCGGTGGAACCGCTGGACAACTTCTGCACCGCAATCATGACTGCAGGCGGCTTCGGCGACTGGCCAAACACCTTGCTGGCCGCGATGTACACAGGATCATCAGACGTAAAGCCGGCCCCTTTGAGGTCCTGCAGACTGGCATAGCCCGCCACATCAGGCGTAACACGACCACCGGGCGTTTTCGGCAGAGGGCCCATGATAAGAATGGTATCGTAGCCGCCATCGATGGACATCGCCTCAGAAATCTGGATATTGACCTCAACGATTTTGTCGATATTCACGTTGCTTTCACTCCTTTACTCATCTTCAAATTTCTTCTCGACTTCAACCTCATCAAACCATCCGGCTTTCATGTCCGCGACCGTTTTGGATGCCGCGCTGGCATGGTCTTCCGAATATTCTCCGTCAGCCGGAGCCAAAGCAGCGTACTCCTTCGTACTCTGCACAAAGTCCACATAAAAGGAACAGCGCGCCCTCTCTACACCGGGCGCGCTGTTGTGGATTGCTTCAGGTGATCCGTTTGCGCATACCGTGATGTTCATGGCACGCATTTTGTCACCCGCGTATTGGCTATCAAAGAACTGAGCAGCCTGTTCAAGGTCATCTACAGCCGTTGACAAACCAACCTTTTTCACCCCGGCGGCGTGCTCTGTCTTGCTCTCGGTGACCAGTTCAGCAGAAAACGGAATGCGTTTGCATTTTTCCTGCCAAAGAATCCCATCCTCGATGCATTCAAATGAACCAACCTGGTCGATGCGTTCAAAATCCAGAACGACATACGGGAGCGGCGGGCGCACAGAATTGGGGTAGCTGTAAATCACTGTGCAATGGGGATACAGTTCCACAAACATGAGCCGAACCGCCTCGCGGCACTCAGCTGGTGTCATTGGCATTCTCCCCTTTCTCGCCCTCAACGGCTTCAAACTCCGATATCCAGTGCTTCAGGATGGTGTTTCCCCAGTAGATGGACGATTTACAGGCGTACCACTGTCCCATGTAAAACAAGCGGTCGCCGGTCATTTGCTTATCCGGTTCCGTAGGAAAAAGCTGGACATCACTATACACGGTCAGAACGCCGTTCGTGGAACGACCGGAAGCATCGTCCTGATTGCGGCGCGTTTTGGCCTGTACATCGAGCGGAAGCTGCATATCCGAGTAAGTTGTTTCGGCCGTGCCGCTGTCCCAGCTGGTGCCCTTATAGCGGCGCACAGTGTACATCTGCTTAAAGATGTTCATTTCTTTCCTTTCGTGATAACGTACTGGCAGTTCTGACGCAAAGTGCCCGTATCAATCAGGGGCTTCGTGGAACTTTTGCCCTCAATATGCACAGGCACCGGGCCTTTCTTGCCATATTCATTCATCATCCAGCCGCCCTCGATGGTAATGGGCGCATTGGGTGCCCATTCCTCATCCTTGATTGCATCCTGAATCATGGACTTTGCCTGCGAACCTATCGCATTGGCAACTGCATCAGCTGTTTCCAATGAGGACAGGGCCTGCTGCGAAAACTCTGACAGTTCATCCGAGTGCTTTTTGATGGTGTCCATAAAAGGACGGGCCGGAATCATCACAGAACCGTCTTTGTGGAGGGTTCCGTAGTGGTTCCAGTAGGCAACCTCGGCCAGTGATGTTTCATCGTCAGCCGCCTCTTGGTCTGCCTGATACCCTACCTCTATAGTCACATCGGCCAGTTCGTTCAGGCGCTCCATCGCCGCTCTGCCCTCTGGTGTCAGGTCAAGTCCGATGTCTCCAACTACCGCCATGGGACGGTCTCCTTATCGAATCATGATAGGCACGATGTGCCGGTTCCGAATCGAAATAAACTGCAAGCCGTAGGAGGTAAGCTGGTACTCAGCATCCCCGGTAGTCCCGGCGGTGCTGGTAGCAAAGGAAATGCTTACGCCACCTTCAGATACGCTGGCAAGTCGCCCGGTGTTTGCAATGGTTCCAAGAGAACTGTCGCCATTGCCTGCCATTTTCATAGCATGACACACCAGAAGCGCCACGGCCAGGTTATAGTCCGCTCCGAATTTTTTCTGCGAAATAACCGGTGCTTGCAGGCCAATCCAGAACGAAATATCTTCATCCGGCATGGCTTTAAACTCGGTGCCCACCATCTTTACAATTTTGGTAATGGCGGCGATATCAGGTGCATCCATCAGGATTCAGCCTCTGCCGGAGCATCGGAATCGGGCTCCTGCCCAGCCTTGGCCTTGCCGCGTGTCTTCTTCTCCTGCACTTCCTGCATCAGTCCCATGCTGATGTAAAAGCCAACAGCGTCAGCAAAGGTGTCACCGACTTCTGCAGTATCGCCCGGCAGCAGGGATGCATCGCCGATACAGATGGGCTTCACAGAAATGTTTTTGATCTTCATGATGTTGCTCCTTTCTTACAGGCCGTAGACCAGGCAGGCAGACAGAGGATAAGGAATCATCATGCCTGCATCGCGGCCCTCACAGTTGATGACGATTTCCAGGTTGCGATCCTGCGGCGCGTGCTGGAGGAAAGCCATGGGAACCTCGTGGGACATCTTGTCCGAGTCTTTGGTATACAGCAGGCCGATGTTCTTGCCGGTGCTGTTATAGTCCTTGTTGCCCTTGGACAGTTCGCCGGCAACTTCCCAGTTCTTAATCTGGGGAGTGTGATCCTTGATGTAGGACAGAACAGATTCGCCGGTGCCATCGATGCGGCGCAGGTTCAGGCTGGTGTACAGGTCGTTGGGCATGACCCAGCTGTCCGGGTGCTCCACATTCTGGGTCAGGGTGTCGATGTAGTTCAGGATGCCGGCAATGTCGGCCGCAATCTCGTCTGCGGTCTTGGATGCCCAGTCGGCCTTACCGGCTGCGCCGTTCTGCAGTGTATAGATGGGGATGTTATTGCCGGAGGACAGAACGCCGATGATGCCCGTCTTCTCGTCGCCGTGCCAAATCAGGTGATTCACCTTGACATCGTACACCCGGCGGGCCGCTTCAGCACGCGCAGAGTCCAGAGACTTCATAATACCCAGCACCGCATTGCGGCGGCAGGCACGCAGTTCCTGCACGTTGTAGCCGTAGCTGTCGCCGATGTTGACAATTTCCGCACGATGGGGAGTGCCCTTCACATCGACACGGGGCAGGTCGCTGGCGTAGTTGGCGATAACATCAGCAAAGCCAACCGGCTCATAGCTGTAGTATTCGATATACGCAGCTCCCTCATCGGTTTCGCTGGTCTGAGGGAAGATCTTCAGGCCGGACAGCTCCGGGAAGTCCTTATCGTACGCCTTGGTCTTAACATGCGCCAGCTGCTTGGCGAAGAAGATGCCTGCATTGTCGGCTCCATCCAGACGAATCTTCGTACCGGGGAACGGGTTCTTATATGCCTGGTTAATCAGGGAGGCACACTTGCCGTTCAGGGCAAGGCGGTCTTCCTCGCTGTAACCGTTGGCGGGGTCGAAAGGATTGTACTTAGCCATATTGAACCTCCTTAGATCTGCTCTGCGAACTGGGCGGGTGCAATGCCGTTCTGGGCCGCACCGATGAAGCGGGCCTTGACCGCCAGATTGGTGCCCTTGGTCGGGGTGAACTTGCCTGCATCGTCGCCGGTAATCACAAGATAAACCGGCTGACCGTAAGCAGGTTCCGCCTGATCGGCCAGCTGCACCCACATCTTGCCGGTCTGGCAGACATCCAGAATCTGGCCTTTGCGCAGGAGCACAGCACCATCATCGTCCATCTCCGTATTGGCGCTGTACATCACAACGCCCTCGAACTTCTCGGCGGTCGCGCCGGTTGCAGGAAGGGTGATGTCCTTGCCGGGCTCCGTACCCCGCACAACGCCGCAGCCAAAGAACAGCTTGCCATCCTCTGCGCTGTTCCGGCGGGTGACTGCATCGTAATTCGCACGGTCATAAAGCAGGCCGGGCATACCGCGGCTAGGCTCGCCGTAGTTCATCTGTACTGCCATATTGCTCATAGCTTAGTCCTCCTTCTCGCCAGCATGACGCTGGATCATACGATTGCGGGCCGCATCAGGGTCGTTCTTCTTGCCCACATTGCGGACTGCCGCATTTGCGGAATCAGCATTGAACACCTGACGACGCTGGTCTGCCACAGTCTTGCGACCATTGATTTTACCCTTTGCGATATCAAAAGCCGCGTTGATGTAGGCTTTGCTCTTGCCATCCAGACGCATACCCGGAATAACGGCATGAACGACCTTTTTCTTTGCCTGCATTACCGGCATGGATTCCATGCCATCCAGATGCAGCTTATCGCCCAGCCGACACAGTTCCACACGCTGGCTGACCTGCGCGGCAATGGATGCGGCGCTGTCATGGTTCAGCTGGTTGCTGGAATCGTCCGAGGTATCATCCTCATCTTCGGTAGGCTTGGTGTCGTCCTCTGCAGCATCAGCGCGGGCATTTGCGGCATCCAGCATAGACAGCAGGGTGTTGATGTCCGCCTTGGCCGGGCCATCTTCCATAGCATCACGGCGGGCGGTAATGTCTGCCAGCACGTCCGGCTTCGCAGGGTCGTCACCTTCGCCCTCGTCCTTGGTGGGCTTATCAGTGGTGTCACCAGCCGCCGGGTCGTTTTCATCGTCAGCGGTAGCACCGTTGGTGGCTGCGATATAGGCTTTGAGTGCTGCTTCAAGGCCTGCCGGGTCAAGGGCAGGAGCCGCCGCAGGAGCACTGGGAGCCTCGCCATCATCGGCAGTGGGCTTTGTGGTTTCCACAGTAGTATCATCGTCCTGCGTGGGGTTGTTCATCTTCTCGTTCTCGTCCATAGGGGGTGTACCTCCATTGTTATCTTGGCTGTCCATGTTCAAGCGTGCATCATCACCTGCGCGGGCGACAGCGACCAGCGCAAGGTGATTCACACGGATATTGGTCTGGATTGCATCATACGGCTCTCCATTCCATTCTCCGGGTTCCATGATAAGATCCTGATAGTACCCGACAGACAGTTCCCGCAGACCCGATGCCTTTACGGCATCAGGATCATCAATTACGATTTTTGCTCGGACGGTTTCTCCGTCCTGCTGTCCGGGGGTCAGGATTGTGCCCACACGTTCCCGGTGGGCATTGTCCTTGTCGATCACCTGCGCATCGTGGGTAATAATGATAGGCTTTCCCTCATAGCTTGCAAGGCTTTTGGGGTCAAACACATCTTCCGGCCTGCGCAGTTCCCGGCGCTCGGAACCATCTTCCAGATGGTACACAAAGATGCCTGTACGGGTCAGGATGGGGTTATCATAAAAATATCCCTCGGCGCTGTAATGCTCATCGACAGGTACACTGTCGGTTCGCATTTCGCTCCGAAGGACTAGCGGCGGGGTATTCTGTTTCATTGTTTTTTCTCCTTAAAGGCTACAGAATTCAGCCTATCGAAGTTAAAGACAGGTTTTGCAACACAGCGGCACTGGTAGTCCTCTCCGGGATTGCAATGCCGCCCGCTGTACACTTTGCCGTGCTTTGTCATGTACCACATGGCCGGCGGGTCATCATAACGGAATTTCTGACCGTCAAGTTCACGGTGGCATTCGCGCACACGTTCATCACCTGACGAGCTCCAGATATATTCCTCCACCCCAGCGGATTCCTGCCTTGTGCGGGTCAGATTCGCGCTCAGGGTGCCCACCTGGTCACGCGCAAGAAGATTCGCTTTTGACTTGGTCACATCAAACCGGCGTTGAATTTCATTGGAAATCGCCGCCGGGGTGCGGCCTTTTGCGAAACCCTCAATAATGACGTTCTCCATATCATCGAAGCAGTCGCTTTCAATGCTGGTAATGAAGCTGACATTTTGCTCAACCCATCTTTTAAGCATCAGGTCGTATCTTTCGCCGAGAAAGAAATCATCATGGATATCCACTCCCAGCGTGGCGCGCACGCTGCGCTGCCATTCTTTGAGTTGCCGCCGGTCGGTGTAGTCAGCGCACCGGCGAACATCTCGTTCCAACGGATCGGTTTTCAGCCGCCGACTGAGCCGGTCACGCATAATGCGGAACCTGTTCTGGATGCGGCGAACCATGTCGCTGTATCCATCATGTCTGATGCTGCCGGAGCCGGTTTTCTGTTCTTCCGCAACGATAGCCAGAATTTCAGGCATGGATTCTCGCACAATCTTCTGCAGTTCTTTCAACCGCCGATTTTCGATTGCGCGCATCTTGCTTTCTGCCCACTGCGGATACTCCGGCTCGATCTTTGATTTTTTCGTCATTGAAAAGCGCCCGGTCATGCCGGGCCCATTATTCTTCACAGGCATATCCACCTCTTTATCTTTCTGGGAACCATCTTCCCTTTGCAGGCATCAAAAAGACCCTGCATCTCCACCTTGATGCAGGGTCTTTGTTCTTATGGCATGCAGCACTTGAATTTTGACCTTTTGCTTACAGCGCGCATCCGTCCAAGCGCGAAGCGGAAGGAACGCGGTTTATGGCTCCGCGCTGGCTCTGTTATGGAACAGGCCAGAACACTTCGCAGCGGTCTGTTAGGAGCAGGGTCAGTGCTCCCTCATGCCATCGAGGTGCCGATTACGGTGTACGGCGGGTGGTGCTGGGGGTGGGGATTGAACCCACAGCCTGACGTTTACAAGTCGCCTGCTCTATCCTATTGAGCTACACCAGCATAAAAGTCGAGGGTACCGGGCTCGAACCGGCGGTCTGGGAGTCAAAGGCCCATGCCTTATCCAACTTGGCCAACCCTCGATATGGAGCAGTCAACGGGGCTTGAACCCGCGGCATCCTGCTTGGAGGGCAGGCGCTCTACCAACTGAGCTATGACTGCAAACAAAAAGAGCCTTTGCGAGGGACGCTTTCACGTCACCTGCAAAGGCTCTCAACGCCAATATTTTAGTCAAACACCTTTTTGCCTTCGGCAAACTTCTTTTTAGCTTCGTTCAGGCTGATGCGGTTATAACCGCCGCGATAATCAGGATCCGCTCTCTGCACGCCATCATTTACCCAGCCGCACACAGGGCATTCCTCAAAATCGTTGTCTTCATCAAAGCTATGCTGCCCACATACCGGGCAGAGGATTTTCTCAGTCATCTTCGATTCCTTCCAGTTCAAGCTGACGTTTATAGTAATCTTCCCCATCGTCAGGCTTGAACATCGTTCTTACGCCCTTCTCTGGGGAACCTTTTGCAAAGTCATTTTTCTTCGCGTCATACCGGCACACAAGGCCATCTTTTGTCTTGTAGCCTTTTATGCCGTTTCCGCACGGGCTTTCCAAAAGTTGAACCGCCCGCTTTTCGTACTGCTCCTTTGTCGTAATGCCATCGGGAGCGTACTCAGCGGCGTGGGTTCTGCCATTTTGCCAGTGGTTGTTCAGCTTCTGCTTGTTGGGGAATCCTTTCACCTTGAAAGTGTTCGCGCCTTTTGCCGAAACTGCGTTAGAATTTATTTTAGCATGACTTCGAGAATCATTCAAGTCTTTTGATGAATTTTCCTTGCTCGATGCATCTTTTGATGATGTAGAGCCGCCAGAATTGGAGAACTTTCCATCTTCGTCCCGCTTGTGCTTGCTGGGGTCAAAATCGTCCAGCGTCAAGCCCAGCTGGTCAATGTATTCTTCCACGCTCCTGCGGAACGGCTCGAACACAAGACCGCCGGGAACATCCTGCGCAAGGATTTGTTCCGGGGGCATCCATGTGGCTGTGAACATTTCTTCCTGGTCGCACCGCGGTACACCATCATAGGCGTTGACGCGATAGATTTGAACGGGAAGAACTTCATCCGACTTTCCTTTGCAGTTGCCCAGATAGGTAATGTCGCCAACGTCGATGTTAAATTCTTCTTTCGCTTCTCTGTGGAAAGCAACGCTCGGCGTTTCTCCCGGTTCGATGTGACCGCCGGGGCCACACCATCCCTGACCATCGGAACGCCTGCCGCAAAGGATTCTGCCATCGTTCAGGACAAAGCCTGCCACATAGCCGCAATCGCTCTCATCTGTAACAATGGGATTCTCCTGCCGGCTGAAATCGCCAGATGTAGGAATCTGCCCTCTGGCATCCGTCAAGCCCCAATCTTGTTCCTGATTGAGGTCCGTTTCCGTGAGGATGTTTTCGGGGTCGAACTGCTTATCCTGCACCAGTGCCCGGCGGACCTCGGTAGCCTCCAAGATTCCGTTTGTGACGTATGTGGATGCGGTCTGTGCTCTGGTAAGCTGGGCTGCTGCCACCGCCTGATCCTGCGTTGCCTTTTCATCGTCAGACGGGCTCCATGCGCTCTTGTAAGTGACGGTATACTCCGGCACTTCCTTGATTTCGCCGCTCCATGTCATGCCGCGCAGGACAAGTTCCACAAGTGTCCGGGTGTTGTCGCGCAAATCGCCGGACTGGATGCCGCCCACGAACTCCTTGTAATTTTCAAGGTCGCTTTCGCCGGTTGCGTTCTCGCCCGCCGGAGAGCGGCCAAAGAGCCGCGTTTGCGGAATATGGCTCACAGCGGACAGCATAGCACAGGCATTGTCCAAAATGTCTTTAACACCCGCCACAGACAGGGATTGAATGCCGACATCCTCGCCGTCTGCGTCGATAAAGACCATATTCAGCAGGTTGCGGGCAAGGTCAAGCATTTCCATACGCTGAAGAACTGCATCCTCACCGTCTGCCGTAGAAAGCACATTGGCAAGGTTCTTCATCTTGTAGGTTGCCATAGACAGCCGTTCCAGCAGGCGAATGGAATAGCCCGGTCCGATGCTTGCGTTCCTCAATTCCTCACGGATGCGCATATACTCCGGGATGCCCCACGTCCTGTAGAGGTTGGCCAGCGTAGATCCTTCTGGAATGTCGGAATTATGGAAAATCAGGCAACGGGAAGAATGCACGGTGTAGTTGCCGTACACGCTGCTTACCTGATAATACTCCGGGATGCCGGTGCCGCCCTTGCGGTAGTCTTCATCGTCCGGATTGTTCTCATACCCGTTGATCCACAGCGGGAACATTTCATTCCGGCCATACACCAGCAATTCATCAACGCCGTGCACATCCCGCCAGTTCAGCGGTTCCTGCAAGAGCCGACCATCATCCACCAGCATAACGACAGCAGCACCGCCAAACAGCCGGGCCCACCGAAGCGCCTTTGACAGCTTGCTTTGATAGTGTATAGTCTGCAGGCGGTCGTCCAACTGCTTTTGCAGGTCTTTGTCCTTGATTCCAAGGTCAATGCCGTTTTTGGTAGCATCGTCCGCAGGGGCATCAATGATGGTCGAGAATAGCCCGTTTCCTGCATAAAGGTCGGCCAATTCCGCATCCGTCACAGCTGCACCGGTTGCCCACTGGTAATACTCGGTGCTGTCGTGCTGGGTACCATACTTATTCAGAACGTTGTAATAGCCGTCGAGGCGAAGCTGCGTTTTGATTTTTCCGGGGATAACTCTTTTCACCTTTTTCTCCTTTCCGGCTATCATATCAGACTGCGTACATCAAAGATGCCGCCCTCATACAGCGCAAGGGCCACCGCATCAGCGCGGTCAGGGCTGGTCAGGCCACGCTTCTTCAAGGCATCCTTGCTTTCAAGCTTCAACTTTGCAGGAGCACCGCTAAAGATATATTTGCGGGTGGTAAGCTGCCCTATCAGGGTTGAGTCGTTCGGGATGTGCAGGGTGCCCGCCGTGGCCATATCCCGTAGGACCGCCCACATCCACGTTGCGATATCTGCATAGCGCCCGGCGGCTTCCTTGTCCGGCACAGCGCTGGAGAAGTTTACCGGCACGACCATCAGCTTGGTTAGCTTCTGCCGAATCTTTTCTCGGTTGAGTATGTCGGTCACGCCTCCGCCAACGCCGGTGTCATCAATGACCGCGTAAATCAGACCGCGGTACTGCGGATACGCTGCACGCATGGTTTTATATATCGCAATGATATCGTCTGCCGTAGCGTATAGGTCTTGACCATGGCGCGTGACCAGCTTTTGGATATCTCCATCAATGTTCTGTGCAATGGCCGTATCATCGTTGCCAAAGCGGGCTACGTCACACCCGATGGATATCCGGGCTGGAGCACAATGTTCCAGAGGTTCAGTATTGACGGCCTTTGTTGCGAGTGCCATCGGAATAAAGACATCATCCTCATTCTCCGGGAACTCTCCGTCAACACGGACACGGACTACATTGCTGTTCTTGCCGAACTTCCGCTCCAAGTCAGCGATATTCTGCTTATTCGTGCGGGGGCTGTCCCTACTGGACACCTTCATGCAGTAGTAGGACTGGGCGTCCACGGTGTGCGAATCGTGGAATGTGCCAGTGTTCTGCGTTGGGTTTCCGCACATCAGTAAGCGGTTGTTATCGCCGGAAAGCGTGCCCTGTATAGCCTCCATGATGGGGTCAGCAACACCAGATGCCTCATCCACCACGAAAAGCATATTGTCTTCGTGGAAGCCCTGCATATTCTCCGGCTTGGTGGCTGTTCGAGCCACGGCGAACCAGCGTTTCTCATGTCCTCTCATGTAAACACGAGTCTTTGTCCATACAAGCATAGCCTGCAAGACAGGGCTGCGTTCCTGCCACTTGGCAATCTCAGCCCAGAGGACATCATTTAACTGCTGACGAGTCGGAGCCGTGCACACCACGCGTGGATACGGGAAGCAGGACAGAAACCAAAGGACTAGGTTCGCTTCAAAAGCAGTCTTGCCAACGCCCTGTCCTGAGCGAATTGAAACCTTGCGGTGTTGTGCAATAGCTGTGGCGGCTTCTTTTTGCCACGGATCAGGCTTGAAGCCAGTGACCTCTTTGAAGAACAAGCAAGGGTCTTTACGGTACAGCGGGATCCGCTTGGCAAAGACTTCACGTTGTCTCCGTGCCATCGTCCGCACCCTCCGCTTCCGTGTCTGCCGCCTCGACCGCCGCAACCCAATCGTCTACCAGCTCATTCTTGCCGCTGTTGCTCATTCTGCGTAGGTCGGTAAGCTGTTGTATCACCTTGGACTTCTGGCGCTGCACATCGGTCAATAGCCGCTCTAAGCGTTCCACGATAAGGTAGCTTGATTCGACGGTGGTTGATGTCTCCACGGTGGTGCCGGGGAGCCTTTCTTCCCGATCGACTTTGGCATCTATCCGCTCAATGTAAGCCTCCTTGTCGTGGGCTTCTTTTTCCTTGTCCTCGTCCAAGCGAGTAAACGATCTACCAGACTTAGAGGTATGCACCGATTGAATGTGCTGTTTCTTCTCTTGAACAGCGGAAATGCGTTGAAGCAGAAAAGCTTCCCGGGCGGTCAGCAGTTGGAGTTCCTGTATCAACAGGTCTTCTGCATCAACGTCCTTCGTGCAGTCCTGAATGGCTTTTTGGTTTTCCTCTGAAAAAGAACCAAACATCACCGCAGACCAGCCACCGTGTTTCAAGGCATTCTGGTTACCCGGCGGCGCGCCTCCATGGTTGCCAACTGCATTGACATTACCCAGCGGTGCGCCCGGCTTTGGCTTGTCATCCTGCGGGGCTTTCTGGACGCACTTGGAAGATGCACCCTTGGGGTGCGGCGGGGTGCGTTTCTTGGGTGCACCCTTTTGTGCATCCCAATAGCGCCTCTTCCACGATTTCACAGTGTTCAGCGATACGCCCAGCTTCTTTGCGATTTCGGTGCATCCCATCCCCTTCTTATAAAGGGTGAACGCATTATCTCGCGTTTCCATCTACATCGCCACCACTATCCTTCTTCATTTTCTGTCCCGGTATCTACCCGGGCTGTTGTGTTGTTTCGAAGAAAAAGCGCCGACCGTTTGCAGAGCCGGCGCCGTGTCCCCTCTCACACGACCTTTGCGAGAGCGGTTTTGGAGATCATCAAGTTTCCCAGTTCCACGGCCAGGAATGTGCCCACGAACAGGCCAGCACTTGTCAGCCAGAACGGTGCACCGACCATCATAGACAGTTCCACGCCGATGAACAGAGCCACGGACAGGGAGAGGATGACTGCTTTCCACAGAATCCCCAGCCTTTTCCACGGCCCCCAGACCACCAGTGCGTATGCAGTCCCCTCAGCCAGCAGGCCAAAGAGCACATCGACCGGGCCGAAAGGACTCGTTGCATTTGCGATTGCAATCCCCAGCAGAACCGCCGGGGCGTACCGCTTATCCTTGAACGGGAGAGCGCACAGCATATTAGCCACCCGGAACTGGACGACTCCCCATGACAGCGGGTTCAGGGTGGTTAATGCGACATATAGAGCCGCGACAACTGCGGTTTGGCATAGGGCTTTGGTGTTTCTCATATTCCATGCCCCCTCATACCATAACGACCACATTGCCGTGGGATGCGTCGTTCACCGCAGATTCGACCATGATCCAGCTGGGGTGTACATCCTCAACAAGCTTCTTCTTCAGCTTGCTGGCTGCTTCCTCGATGACAAGATTTTCACCTTCCAGACATTCACGGATGAACTTGTCGATTTCGCAGTAGTCCGGAATAATCTCTGCCGGCTCCATGGTCACAGTAAATTCATTGGTGTAGTCTGTCTTTCCGATGGGGCAGAAGCACCGGCATTTCTGCTTATAGACGATTTTACGCACGCCGTAGCGATTTTCAAACTTAGCCATTGTTTTCTTCTCCTTTCGGCTTCTGAACGATGAACAGCAGCTCTTTTGCCTCACGCGGGAACGGAATTGCCATAAAGGCTGTAAGGAATGCAGATGGGACATAGGCTTTCATACGGGTGTAGAAGTCCCGCAGCGCCGGTTCCTGCTTGGAATAGAACTCGTCCATCTCCCGGACGCTGGTGACCAGACCAACCTCCTGCACAATGCTGAATCCGATTTCGGCCAGCTTGGCTTTCAGTTCATCGTAGCCCCACTCATAGACATGAGCGCGGTACTGGGTCTGATACCCATTGCCCGGGGTGTTCGGACAGGAGAGAAACATCTTTGCACCCGGCTTCATCACCTTGTAGCATTCTGCAAGGCTTTTTGCGCCGTCCGTAGGGTGCATATGCTCAATGGCAGAGGTGTAAATCACAAAATCGGCAAACCCCGCCGGGATGACTTTCGACATCTCAGCAACGTTGCCCAGCTTCCAACCCACCCGGAACGGGTAGTAGGAAGTCAGATCTTTAGGTTCAAGGTTCTTTGCGGTTGCGCCGCGCATAGCCTCTTTGATGTTCGCTTTGCTGATGTCTACGCCGGTATAGGATGCAATATCCTTTGCGTAGTAGCGCAGCAGCGGGAGCATCAGAGAGCGGCCGCAGCACACATCCAGCACGTTCATGCCCTTTTTCGCCATGTGGGCGGCGGCAAGGTGCTGGATATAGTTCATTACGTCCAGATTGGTGAAGAAACCGTCTCTGAACTGCATATAAAAATTCCGCATCTGGTAGGTGGTGCAGAGAATTTTTTCTCTGTCCATGCCATCCTCAACGCGGTATACGATATCTTTATCCACGCCATTTTCCTTTCGTATCAAGGTACTTCTGGTATTTGATCCACTCTTTCAGCGCATACTCTCGGCGAATCCGGTAGTCTGCGCCTATCATGCCCTTCGGGGGTCTGACCACAACCATTTCTGAGCCGTTGAAGTAGGACAAGCCGCCAAAATTGACCTGTGTAGTCCATGTGGTGCTGTCCACGCTATAAAAGCCAAAGTCAACCGCATCCTTTTTGGTGTAGCCCAGGCCGTGCACCCGCACCCCGCAGGCGTTCGCATACTGCACCAGCCGTTTGATGTAGCCGTACTCGCTGGGCTGAATGTGCTTGATTGCGAAGCCACCGATGCCGATATAGGGATAGTCCCTGCACAGGTTTTTAAATTCGTCAAGGCCGCGGGAGCGATGCCAGACTGGAATGCTCTGCTTGCCCGTCTCAGCTTCAAGGCGGGCTCTCATGCGCTTTACGGCATCATAGCCTACGATGATATCTACGTCCAACTCGAAGAAGTGCTGCACATCGTGGCGGTTGATGAAGTCGATATACCTGCTTAGGTACCCGTCCCAGTCTACCGGCTTTGATGAAGCCTCCACCCCGTGCATAAACGTGAATGCCCCGCTGTCGAGCAGGAACATCTTCCACTTCGGCATTTCCTCGACCTGCCACGGCTTGATATAGAAAAAGCTCTCCAGAACGTACTCCGGTCTGTTTTTCCGCACGATCTTCTCTGACGGGAAGGTTCCCGCCAAACACAGCCTCATGTTTCAAACCATTCTCCGCAGTGCGGGCACTGGATAAGCTTAGAGCCGCTCTGTTGCGCCGTAGCGGGCTGAAAAGGTGCAGGCTGTCCAGATTGCTGGCTTTCGGGGTCCGGGCCTGTATCGGTCGCTTTGGGCGGCTGTTGGGCAGGCTCCGTGAAAAACTCCTCAAAATCAGAATCGTCCACATCCCGGAGCAGACCATCAAGTTCCACTTCGCTGAAGCCGGTGCTGCTCAGATCCACATCCAGCGCCTGCAGTGCATCCATTTCGGCGCGGAGCACATCATCATTCCAAGAGGATGCTTCCGCCACCTTGTTGTCTGCAATGCGGTATGCCTTGATCTGCGCGTCCGTCAGGTCATCGACCCGGATGCAGGGCACTTTGTCCATGCCCAGCCGTTTTGCGGCCTCATAGCGGGTGTGTCCGGCAATGATCGTGCCTTTTCCATCAATCAAGATGGGCACCCGGAATCCAAATTCCTTGATGCTCTGGGCTACCGGACCAACAGCCGCTTCGTTGTTTCTGGGGTTGTTCTCATAGGGATGGATCTGCGAAATATCCTGATACACTACTTGCTGATTCATTTTTTCTCCCTTCTTTGCTTTCCCCGCTGGCGTGGCGGGACAAATTGGGGAGCGGCGGTATTTTTCCTCCTTTCCGGGCATAAAAATACCCGCCCGGTGGCGAAACCGGGCGGGCAATGCGCTATGATTAGAATTTTACGGTATCATTGTACCACTTTTGCCGTGACACGTCCATGACATCTTTTTGACATCGAGCTAAGACATTTCCAATGCGTCGATACCAAACATCAGCATCGAGATTTTATCCACTGCTGCATCATGGTCACGGTAAACCTGCCGGGCGCTCACGTTTTCCTGCATTGCGATCTGCTCCACAGGCTTGGCGGTCTCGTCAATGTACATGGCCTTGATGATGCGCAGGCCCCGCTTCAGAGCTTCATTGTCGCTCTGGGCGCAGTAGGTTTCGTACAGGCCAAGCATTGCATCGATATGGCGAATCATGATTTTAGTGCGCCGGCAGCTGTTGCGGATGGATTCAACCGTAATGGCATTGTTCCGCTGGAGCATCATGTCCAGCAGTTCCAGTGCGGTTTCTTCCTCCTGACCATCATGTTCGCCAGCCTCGTCCGTATAGACCGCACCCGTGCAATGTTTTTTGAACATCCGGTAGTTCTTCAGGAGCAACTTCGTGTTCCGCAACCGGCGGTCACACCGGCCTGCGGCTTTACGGGCCTGCTCGGCCACAACTTCCTTTGCACCCTCGCGGGCAGCTTTGCGGGCAGTTTCTTCGATGAACGCCATCATATCTTCCGGGATAGTCATTTTGCGCATCCTCCTGTTCTACGTTGCCAAAATCCATCAATTTAGGTATAATAGAATTGCTTTTCTCGGGGGATTGCGCAAGCAGTCCTCTTTTTGTTTGCTCAAATTGCGCTCATGCGGCGGGAAATTTCACTCTGGCTCAAAACGGCCAGCGGCTGGCGGGTAATGCCGCGCTCTGCTGCCATCTTAGCCGATACGGCCTCCATTGCCCGCAGCATATCTGCCCTCTGGGCTTCTGCGGAGCCGCCGGGCAGGATATGATCTTTGCTTTCCCGCATATCGTTGATTTTGAGTTCTTCCTGCAAAGCCTGTTCCGAACAGCGGCGAAGCAGTTCCATTGCATAGGCTTCACCGTCCTGCTCTACCCATCCGATGTACTGCCGGTAGTTATCCAGCGTTTCCTGCTTCAAGCGGGCAAGCCGTTCCTTGCCGAAGCCGAAGGTCAGGTGCGTTGTTGCCGCCATAACCAGCCAGGCGATCTCTGCGCCCTCGTTCTGGGCCATGCGGAGCTGCTCTTCCCTGCGGTTGCGCGGAGCCTTGGTCTGCGGAAGCCGGACCTCAAAATCACAGATGCCTTTCAAGTCCTCCCGCATGGCATCCGTTGCACTCTTGCGGTTCTCGGTCAGGATTTTTTGTCCTATACCGCTGCTGAAACTCGTGCATCTCATTACAGGCCCGCTCCAAGCGTGTGGCTCCAATGCCCTCTTCCTGGTGCATAGCCACCACCATACACCAAGTGAAGATCTGCGCCGCCTTATCCCGTTCATCAGCCCGCTGCTGGCGAATGTTCTTCATCTGTTTTGCCATCTCCAATCTTTGCACCCAAAAATTTTTGCTAGGAATCTTCTCGCTTTGCCGCAGTCCCAACGGCTTTTGCACCACTGACACCGGCCATTGCACAGGAACGCCAGATGTGCTTTCATGTGCCCTCCTTTGCATTTTTGACCTTCGGGCCCGCCATGTGATTCACAGCCCAGGACCAGCCCGCCATGGGCAATGCGGCCACGATCAGGATAATTCCGGCCGCATCCACGACCATCGGACTAAAGAAAATTTCACGAATCAGATTCATTAGATTCCTCCGCATTCACTATAAGTCCCGAAATTCCAACGTTCTCTTTTGCATAGCCCACAGCTTCTTCTGCGGATACTGCCCACACATAAGATTTTTTGAGCAGTTCCCTATTACTCACTGGGGATCTATATTCCACTTTGTACTTATGAACTATTTTCCACTGCCGGCGAGGTGCCGATGGTTCCCGCCAACACGCTGCTACCGGTTTTTGCTCTTCTACGCATACTGGGCGCAGCATTCCAAAATTGGGGTGTTCATAAGCTACTTTCTGCAAGGCTTCTTCTACGGCTTTCGGAGTGTTTTCTCCACGAATCCATGCAGAAAACATACATTTTTCTGCCGTATCATTTTTTCTTGCTTCGATTGCGACCTCATAGCACGGCACCCTTATTCACTCCTTTCCTGCCCGCCGATTGAAGTACACCGCCGGCGAAACACCGCGTTCATCACAGTCCTTGTTGTTGAAACTGACGATTGCACCGCAGTTTTTCTTATTGGTGCATCGAACGCACTTCATGCCTGTAACGCTTACAACCTCATAGGTCGGTGCACCGCAGAAAGGGCACTCCCGGCTCTTAGGATCAATGTGTGCTTTCATTTTTCCGTTCCTCTTTGTTCCATTTTTTCAAGGGCGCATAGTATCCGCACATCACGCAACAGACAATTCTGCGATGCTGCCCTAACAGTACGACAAGTTTCGACGTCGCGCTTCTAAACGGCTTGCCCCATGCCAAAAAGCCGCTCCCGCATTTAGGACACGGGAGAACCGTACCTGTTTTCTCCATCAGGATCCTCCCCTACGCACCGGCTTCTTGCCGTTCCCAGCAAACTTTTCAGGCCGTTCATCGCTCATGCCGCGGACCAGCACCCGTGCTCGTTGGTCATTCGGCATCTGATAGATGCAGCCAGTCGGAATGTGCATATACAGGTCATTCAGGACAGCGCGGGCGATTTCCGCTGTTTCATACTGCCCCAGACGATAGACATTTCCGCCTCCAGTGGGTACCGCCTTTATTTCATGCTCAGGACTCACATACACGCTGGTGCACTGGGCAATGTTCGTGATGGAGTCCCATTTTTTATTCATGACGTACATTCTGCATCCTCCACATAGCACCAGCTTTGAGGCGGGCGGCAAATGGAACATCCGTCGATTTTGCAAGTCGGTGGAATCATGTAGTGATAAGACGGTTCATAGTTTTCACAACGCCGATTTCCGCAAACACAATTTGATCTGCCCATTCCCAAAAAACCAAATCTTGAAAATTCATTAAGGTCTCTGGGCTTGTCATAAATCTTCAGGTCAGAGATGTGCCAGCCGTAGCCATTACGACCTTGCAGATATTTTTTAACGGTTTCTTCGGTCAGGCAGGCGGCTTGAAGCAGTGCATCTGCCGGTTTATACCACCCGTCCGATGTCAAAATGTTTATGTCCATCATCGTTCCGACGTGGACGAGCTTGTCGATTTTGTCGCAGGTGAACTCGCCGATCACTCTGCTGTCCATTTTCTGCACGCCAGCCTTGGGCGACTTCATAACCCAGCCATCGTGACCGGTGCAGTAGATGTACGCCTTGAACGGTGTTTCCAGTGTCGGGCGAGTCTTGCGCACCTCGACTTCCTTCATTCCTGCCCAGATCATCTTGCACCAGTTTGGCCGGATGCTCAGTAAAACAGCTTTACTCACTTTGCACCTCCCCGCCGTCCAGGTCGCCTTTGAGCTGTTCGAGCTTTTCGAGCACGATCTGCTGTACCTCTTCAGGCTTGCCGACGATCTCAACGAGCTGCGCCAGCATGATGTAAACATCCGCGATTTCTTCCCTGACGCTCTCGTGGGCGACCTTGATCTTCGCACCGTTGCGGTAGTTGAAGGTTACGGCCCGCTGGAGATTGCAGATCGCCTTCGTGAGCTCTGACATTTCCTTGATCGCCATCTGGAGCTGAGGGGCGGTGCCGTACCGATTGATCGCCCGCCGGATGGTACTCAGACCGTAATTAGGAATGACCGGGATTCCTGCATCCTCGTACCATTTGAGCTTTTCCCGCAGGGTCGCGTAGGCCCACAAAATCGTGTAGTGCTCTGCGATCAGTCCGTCAATGCTCTGCTTCGGGTCGTCGAAGAGGTGATCGGTCAGACTTTCGGAGAGCTCCATATCGTTGCAGCCCAGATCGATGCTGCTGCCATGCCCCTTGACGAGCTGCCGCGCATACTCGGTCAGTGCCATTTCAGGTTGCCGCAGCCATACCCATCCGTCCTCGCTGACGTCAGTAAAGTTGAGGGCAGTCTGAAAATTGTTCCCCGGGTTGTTGGTCGTCAGCCTCGGAACACTCTTAATCTTTTGCTTATCCATTCTATGCCTCCTCAAAAATCCCAGTCGTCGGGGACATATAAACGGCACTCTCCATCCCCGTTGTCGCTGGTTGGTTTATCAAACGGGCAGCCCGGGCAACCATTTCCGGTCGCCAAACGGCAACGGCAAAACCCCATCAAATAACGGGCCATTTCCTCCGGACTCGTAATAGCATATTCAGGGTTGGTCTTCGCCTCCTCAGTTTCGAAGAAAAACTTAATCGGCTTTTCGTTTTCAATAATATTCCTGTAAGCTACGCCAATTTTATAAATATAGTTATCACGCAGCTTACGGGGAATCTCGGCAATATACCGGCGAAATGCTTCCAGGGAGTTTGCGCGCTTGTAGTGGTTGCACATCCGGCAGGCGGGCATAAGGTTTGAAATATCATCTGCCGCGCCATCTACTTCATCCCACACCCGCAACGGTCGGAAGTGATCTACTTGCATATCTTTGTAGGCAATCGCCCTGCCGCAATATGCGCAGCGACCTCCGTACTTCCGGTATACCGCCTCACGGGTTTTCTTATTGATTGCCATTCTGTGTCACTTCCTTCGGTGGCAAAGGCATCCAACCAACAACAGGCCGGTCAATCCGGTTGTTGTAAACCTCGTCCGGGTTGAAGTGGCGGTATTCCCACCAACCTTCTGGGATTCGATAGTCGTCCTGCTCCTCGTCGTATGTCCCCCAATCGGGAAGATTCTCCCAATTCCATTCGCTATCTTGTAAAAAAACGTTTCCGTCCTCATAGTGCGCCGTCGTTATTCCGTACCCGTCAATTTCGTTTCGGTACAGAATCAGCACTTCCGTCTCAACTTTCGGAGGATCCTTGTCGGGGTCGCGCCAGAAAGAAAGTAGCGCTCCTTCCTGTGTAACAGGAAGTTTCTCGACCTTTTCCCGCGCTACCCGGAGAGTCGCAGAAACAACATCATTCGCACTCGGCTTCTGAATCGTGTTATACTCCAGGCATTTCAATACGTCCTCACGGTTGATGTACTCATCCATTGTCTTTCTCCTCATAAATGTCGAGCTTCATGTCCAGTGTGTACGGGGTGTCCACCGCGACGTCTGCGTCCGGGTCAAACTGTACGTCCAAGCTCCCATTTTTCAGCGAAATGGTGAGTACGCAGTTATTGAGTTTCACAGTGAAACTATCGCCATCGTTCAGTTTTTTGCCATCAGCCGCGTACAGCTCAAACGCAGCCTTGACCACGTCATTTACGCTGTCCATCAGACCTCTTTCACCCATTAGAAATCACCTTCATCTTCACCACATTGAATTTTTCATACTCCGGGTAGCAAGCTCTGGCCATCGCCTTAGCTCGTACAGCAGCACGCCTAATGCCCTTTTCATCGACAACAACGCACGGCAGGAGCGCAGAGCCACGTTTCCCGGATGCTGCGATAAGCATCTCATACTTTGCCATCGTCTCGTCCTTTCTCCGATTTCGGCGGGTGTGCTTCGCTCTGGCGGTCTATATCACCATCCACGCAGCACGCCGCATAAATCAGAAGTGCAGCCATCACCGCCAGAACCACCAGCACAATCCAAAGCCACATTTTGCATCACCCTCCCAGAAGATTTTTCATCATATACCCGGCCATAGCCTGTGCATATGCCTGTTTAGGAACGTCCGCCGCACCATTCTCTTCCAGCAGCTCTTTGATGCTGTGTTCGCGTCCTGCGCCGTCAATGGCCCGAACTCTGGTACTGCCGCGATTGACCGTCACCGTTTTCTTATCGCGCGGGTGGATGCCGAACGGAAGCTGGAAACCTTTCTCAAACACCCAGAGGTGATAGCAGTCGCAGACGTCCACCAGCCGGTCCTGCGTTGGGAACACTTCGACGGCAACTCGCTTCTCGCCGAACAGGTCGTTCTTAATTTCCATCTTGACGGCCCACGGGATATCCCCGCTGCCGTCACTCCGGCCAACGCCCTCTGCCGCCGTAATCGTGACGTGTTCGACCTTGCCCCATTCCGTGCGGAGCAAACGAGACATCACGCTGTACTTCTGGTCTTCGCTGATCCATGCCCGATCCATCTCCCTCATCCAGCCGTGATAAGGTACTCCCAGCTCTTCAGCTGCCTGTTTCGGGGTAATCGTCTCAATCCACTTCATGTTACTACTCCTTTCCAGTGCTCATGCCCATCAGCTCCGGCGTATCAACTACATTTCCAACCACCTTTGCGGTCAGAACCAGGCTTGCAAGACCATGCTCGACAAGCTCCTTTCGGTTCTCCGAAAATTCCGCGTAGAAACCAATATGGCCTACGCCGTAGTCGATGTATTCGCCGTATCTTACGGCAAAAATCACATCTTTTCCGCATCGATCGTCTTCCAAAATGTCCCCCTCAAAAACAGGTACCCCGTTTTCATCCGTCAGAGTTGTGTTCATACCGATCGTAAAAGGCTTGACCAGATGGGCGTATGCCGGCTCTTGCTCGGAGTTGATGTACCAGCCCTCGCCCGGGCGGCTGTTTTTCACACCTGGGGAGCGAATCAGGAATCCTTCATGCCAAACGCCATCTGCAGACTGCCCGCGAAAAGTTCTATCCTGCATCATGCTTCACCCCTTACCTTAACGGGAAGCACCAGCGCTTCATACTGCGGTTCAATCAGCTTTACAGGGGACAGCGGCCCAACTACCCATGCGCTGACTTCGTCCTCTTCCATCGACTTCAAAGCCTCGCTCAGGAATTCAAGGTTGAAGCCGATTCGCAAGGGGTCTTCCAACTTTCCGCTAAAGGAAAACTCCTCATTCATTTGCGCGATCGTGCTGCGCATTGATGCTCTGCCGGTGCCGCCGGGCTCCAGGTCCATTACCAGAACGCTCTTTTCTTTTGCGTCTGCAGACCGGGCCAGCTTGACGCGACCCAGAACGCCCAGCAGTTCTTTTCTGTCAAGCGCAATTCGGGTTCCTTCATTTCTCTGGGCCACAACCTTACCATAGTCCAGAAACGGCTCCGCAATCAGGCGGGACTTCACCTCGAAATTGCTGTCACTGAAAACAGCCTTTTTCCGGTCACGCACAATTTCCACGCTACCATCCATAGAAAGCGTATCAACTGCCTTTGCCGTGGCCGCAGGAAGCGTAAAGCGAAAATCACCATCAGCTGTGCAATTGATTCTGGCAATCGCCATCCGGTATCCATCCAGCGCACAGATTTCCAGCACATCCTCGCCTTTCCGAGAGAAGCACAGGCCACGGTGCGCAGGGTGTTTATCGTCCTTCGACACCGCATAGAGGACTTTGGAGATTGCCCAGCTTAAATCGTTGGCCCCCACGATACACCGCTTTGCATCATTGCCCGGGCCAGAAAACTCCGGGTAGTTCTCTGCCGGCGTTGTGTTCAGGCGTGCCCTGGCCGTGCCGGATTTCACGGTAAGGATTCCTTTATCGGCCTCGATGCTGATTTCCGGTGCTACCGTGCCGCTGATAAAATCAACACCGCGCGGTGGAACCACCACATCCTGCTCAACCGGCTTGGACAGACCAGCACGGACGCTCAGTTCCAGATTGGTGGCGTATGCATTGGAGCCGCTCAACAGGATTCCTGCATCATCGGTGCCCACCGCCCGAACCTCCGGCACCGCCGTGCGCAACTTGGAAAACAGCGCTCCAAGTTCGCTTCGCTCAAACTTCATCTTCCTTTTCTCCTTTCTCAAAGTGCTTCATGCTGAATTTCACATAGCATTCAGGGCACATATAAGCCACCCGCTCCGGGTTATCACCACGCTTTCTGCGCAGGAGCAGGGCGTACATTTCTTTCATGGGCTGGTATTTGCCACAGACCGTGCAGTGCTCCCACAAACGACTTTTCTGCACATCAGATGGAATTCTCTGAAGGAGGGGCTGCGGCTTCTCTCGCCGCATACTCTGAACGCCAACCACGTTTTCCATGCTACTTCGCATGAACACCGGCGTTCCAGCTGCATCTGCCGATGTCAGAATATCCTGTATCCATCCAGCCTTTGGAATAACCTTTCCGGCATTTTGGCCTGTCTCCGCTCCAATAACTGCCCATTTCAGCTTTCGGAACGTTTTTGTTGCATCGCCTTCAAACGGTCCGAGAAGCGGCTCTATGGCTACGAACGTATTATACTTTTCGTTTGCCCACACACTGTCTGACAGAATCGTTGCGGTAGAGCCGTACCAGAAATTGTTTTTCTGTGGAAGTGCCCCATGGTTTGCAAGGTTCTGATATCTCACCGGGTACTGCGTCAAGAAAATGTACTGGTGCTGGGGTGCCATTTCGGCCGCAGCGAATACCTGAAGAATCCAATCTTCCGGCACCCACGGACCAAACAAGTCGCCGTCCGTGCATACCATGATGGTTGAGCCCACTTTGACCTTTTGTGGCCAATCCATGCGATACTTATGTATCGTGGGCATAAATCCGGTTGGGTTGTTCAGAAAGCGGTTATTTGTGGTTTCCCATGGAGCGTCCAGCTCAAAGAGGTTCGCTCCGACCTGCTGAACCTTCGGACGTTCTGCAAGATTTCGTCTCCAGTCGCTGGCAAAGCGTAAAGCGCTCTTTTTTGCGTAGCAATATCGGCAGTCTTTCAGACATCCTGTTACAGGATTCCATGCGTAATCCGCCAATTCGTTTTTTGTTCTGTTCACCGATAGATCCTCCCCGACTGGCTGTCGATCAGGACAATGCGCTCTGCAATCTCAAACCCTGCGGCATCTGCCACATACCGCAGAACGTGAATAAGATCATGCACCCGTTTCTCGTCCTTCTGGATGTTATTTTCGGCACGCGCCCGGGTGGGGTCCGGCGCACCGCTGGGGTTGTGTCCTTTGCGGGTATCAGGCATTGCTATCCCCCTTGTCCAGAATCATATAGTACTCGTACTGGGTGCCCGGGTTGGCGTTTGGACGGCGGCGCACGATGTCAACCCGATACCCCGCTTTCAAGAGCAGCCGTCCCAACTCTAAGCGTTCATCTTCCGAGAGTCCTTTTGCCTTAGACGGCGCAAGGGAAAGTTCGATTTTAGCCAACACGCTTTTCCACCTCCATCAGGTCGTGCATCAGCTCGTCAACCAGCAACTTACCGGCATTCGCGCCTGTGCGAATAATGTTTCCATTTTCCTTTAGCTCTGCAAACTCCTGTGCACGGATTTCTTTGGACTGCTTTGCAAAAGAAATTTCCGATGCTGTCATGCGCCCCTGCACCACCTGCTGCCATTCCTCGATGAATGGCTTGGCATCTTCCAGATCTGCATACTGGTCGTTGTTATAGCTGCGTTTCTGCCGAACTGTACCGCCCGGCTCCACCTCCAAGGTGTACCACGGCGTATTGGGGTCAGACTTCTTTCGCAGGAAGAAAATGTAGCTTTCCCGAACAGAAATACGCTCAAAGTATCTGGTTCCACGCTGGATGCAGTGGTCAAGGAACTTGCTCTCCTGCAAAATGTCCTTTGCGCCCTCTGGCACCCGGATAATGTACTCCGCTCCATCGTACTCGTAGATTTTGCGGATCTTCTTGTAGATGTTTTCGATATGGAACTGCTTTTCCAGCTGTTCCGCTTCCTTTTCGATAGAGCGTTTTGCACCTTTCATGACTTCCATCCGGTGCCGCTTATTGCGCTCCAGCACAAGATCATCATGCCGGCGCTTCAAGTCGAGCGGGAACATCACGCTTTCAAGCTGCATATTCATCCCCACTTTTTCGGCCATGTCAAGGTAGTCCGACCAGTCCTGCGCAACTCTAAGTGCGATATGACCATCGTATTTCCCGGTAACGCGCCTAGTCTGCTGGCGAAGGTACTTCAAACTACGTGTCATGCCGTATTTCTGCAAGGTCTTGGCCATTCCTGAGAGATTTCGGATGTTAGCCGTCATCTTCATGTTCTTGTCATTGATCGCAAGGCCGGCTTCTTTCCACCTCAGCGCATCATCCACCTCGCGGAACGACTTTTTGCTTCGTGCTACCACAGCCAGCTCCTGACGATTTAAGCCAAACACGCCGAAATAGGTCTTTGCTCGAAGATTGATGCGGGTGCTGTGTTCATATTCGTCGTATACCTGAGAGCACAGCGCATCAGCCCAGCCCGTTTTTACAAGGCTTTCGGCCATCGGATACCGATTCACGATTTCCCACTGACGAACCTCCCATGGAAAATTGAGATGATTGTCGTACTGGTACATCCATTCAGATTTCAGCACTTTCCGAACATCACTCTCAAATTGGTCAGTATGGGATGCCAATGTATACGGCTGATACGGACCAGAGGGGGCCGTCAGCATTGCGGATAGCTTCGGGCGCTGGCACATAATATATTCCTCTTTTTCACTCCAGCTGCGTTTCCACTGCTTGATGGTCTTTCCGTCCGTCCACCATATCCCCCGGCCATGAAATTCCAGTTCTGCCCGATGATTGCTGAAATCGAAATACACCAGATAGCGGCGAATCCAGACTCCATCCCCCTGCGGCTTGCTCCAAAGGAATGTCCTTGCGGCCCATAACCTTTTGACCGAATAGCGGGTATTGCGAACCTGCATTTTCTCCCCGCAGCACTCGCACGTCGCTGTGCTCTTGTGTTTGAGCAGTTCCGACAGCGTATATTCACCACCGCAGCTATCGCACCTTGCCCGCTGAATCGAGATTTTCTTCTCAACGCCGCCGGGTTCGATTACGTTCTGTTTATCATTGGTGACCCAGAGAAAGCCCGCATCACTGCACACTTTCAAAACTTGTTTACTGAGATCTTCCGGCGGCTCCGGCAGATTCTCAAAGAGCTTCTTGGTCTCAGCCGCCTGTCGTGCGTTGCGCTCTTCGCGCTTCTTCCTGGCATGAGCCGACAGTGCATCTTCTACAATGCCAATCAGATATCCCGGTCTGCAGTCATCAAAATAGTTCTGCAGGAGTTCCGATTCTCCTTTTGTGGCCGGCACTTCGGTCCTCCATGTCAAGCACTGGCAGGGCTTGACCTCAATTTGACGCGGCGAAAGCTCGCCTTTAGTCGGGTTCTCGTTCCCGCGAAGCTCCCCCGTCCAGTAATCCCCGAAAAAGCGCCACACGACCAGCGGCTTTTCCTTTTTGTCCCAGACGGCCACCGTCAGCACCTTTCCCTCGATGTAGCGACCCACGCCCTGCCCCTCGGCAACTGACATACACAGCGCCGCATCCAACTCTGGCCGCTTCGGCTCCGGCGCATAAAGTTTCAATTCTTCAGCCTTTTTCATCGTGTGCCGCCTCCAAACTCTCCGACGTGTAATTTTTCCCGGGCAAAACCTTCACTCCATCGACCTGTTGAGCAATGCAAGTAAATTCGTTTTCTTCCCGGACGATGAAGCAGAGCCACTCGCCACGTGCACCAGCCAGTTCCTTGCCCTGACCATACGCGATGTGGAACGGTCTCTTGAAGCAATCTTCGAATTTTTCTGCCGGATGCTCAAACACATAATTTGCGTGCATAAGAAGGAACTCGTCTTCTTTCAGCCTGCGAAGCGGTACAATTTCGGTACAGCTACTCCGCGTCCGGTAGTCATCCTCATCGATATCACCGCCAGCTGCGATGGCCCAGAACTCGTTTTTCCCGTCCCAAGCATACCAGTTAAGGCAGTCCAGCGGATCCAGGCAGTAATGGAAGCCCGTATTGGCGCATTTTGCCTTTTCGGTCTTGCTCACTTCGCCCGGCTGGTACTGATAGCTGCCATCGCCGAGCGTAGCAATCAGCCCCGGCTTGAATCCTTTGAATCCTAAAATCATCAGAGCCACCCATCCAAGGAAAGCTGCATATCGTCTTCCGCAGGCGTTTCCTTCTTCTTTTTTGCCGGCTTTTTCGCATCCGTTTTCTTTTCTGCTTTGGACGCAGGCTTGGTTGTGTAAGCTGGTGCCGCCTGCTTCGGAACATTGGGGGATGCATCTTCCGGTTTGACGGTGGCCGGAGCCTGCATCTCAGCTTCCGTAGGCGGTGCGCCAGTCAGTTTGATGTTCATGCTGAACGAAACCTCGGCATTCGGAAAGTAAAACTGCACGGCGCGGCGGTAGGTTTCGAGGTCGGACAGAACTTCGCCTGCGTTGTTGACAACAGCGGCGCAACATTCGGAGAACGTGCGCTGCGTGTTGCAGACGACCTCTGCGAACCGCGGCTCCTGGTCTACAAAGCCAAGCAGTGTCCGCAGAACATAACTCTGCACGCTCTTTGCGGCACGACCGCCCTTGAACAGCTTGTCCTCAGCTTCCAGCTTTGCTTTTGCTTTAGCTCGCCAATCGACGAACTCAACTGTGGTTGTGGTGTGTGTGGTGGAATCCATATTGTCCTCCTATCAGAAAAAGCTAAGTTGCCCACCCTTGCCCTCGGAGAACACCGGTTCCTGTTCCGGCGCTCTTTGCGGCTTTTTGGCGGCTTTTGGCTTTTCCGTGTTCTTTGGTTTCTCGAGTTTTTTAGGGGCTTCAGGGGATTTTTGTGGTTCAGATTTTGGCGCATCTGCAACACGCTCTTTCCTTATCGGTTGAGTGACCAGTTCCATCTGCGCCATAAAGATTCGATATTGCCAAACCGGGATCCTGAGCATCGGCGTATACCAGACGTTTCCTTTGTCAACTGGAAGCAGCCCCCTTTTGTCATAAGACACAGACGGGCTTGCAAGCGTATCACCGATGACGACATACCCCGGCATTCCAAGCAGACTCATTTGCAGATAGCACATCATGCCCACGATGTAGTCAATGTCCTGCGCCACAAACAGCACATTCGTCTGATAATTGATGCCTTTCTTTCTGCATTCGTTTGCGAACGCCACCAGCAAGGCCCCAGCGCCGCAGGTCGGATCACAGACCGCAACCCATCCCCTATCTCCGATTTTCTGCTGGAATTCTTCTGTCGGGGTTGTCACAGCGGACATGACTTCGCAAATGTGATATGGCGTAAAGAATTGTCCCGAATGGTCGTTTCCAAGCCCCAAGCACATATACAACTCGCCAAGGAAGTCCTGTTCCGGGTTGTCCTCTAGTGCCACGACCAACAAGGCCAGCATTTCCGTAAATGCTTCCATTTCCGGCCGCGTGTATTTTCCTGCGATTGATAAGTACTGCTTCTCGCGTTCGTCAAAGTGGCTCTGATCTGTCGCATTGGACACCGCAATAGCACTCATGGTGATCCAATCGCTCCAGACCTGCCAGCGTGACCGACCATTGCTCGAAAACACTTCAAACTTTTTTACAAGTTCCTTCTGTGCTTCACCCCGGACATGGCGAACATCACTCCCCATTGGAATCGCCCCCTTTGCCCTGCGGAACATCCTGTTTTTTGAACGGTCTTCTCTTTATTCGTCCAAGGCTGTCAGTAAGACTTAGAATGTTGTTTCCGCTCGGCGTTTCTCGGTCAACCCGATTTCCTTTATTTTTGATGTGAGTTTTTTCCCACTCTGCAAACGTTGTAACGTGCTGCGCCGCTGCCTGATCGAGTAGGCGCTTAGCATAGCACCATGGGTGCTTCGCTTGGTGGCGCATCGCTTCTTCCAGCGTAGCAACCACCAAAGCATCTTCCACCCCGGTTTCTCGCAAATCCCGAAATTCTGCTGCCATGTAGGGCGTAAGCATCCTGTCGCATCCAGCCCAGACCCAGTAGCTTTCTGGGGTGTCATCAGGCGGGCCGGTTGATTTTTCTGTGTTTTCCTCAGTTGTGGATTCTTCAAAACCCATTCGGTTTTCTGGGTTTTCCTGATTTTCTTTTGATTTGCGAGGCCTGCCACCTCTGGCACCGTTTGCCCTATTGGCAGCGGCCTGACGCTCGTATGCTTCATTGGAAGCATCGATTTTGGCTTTTATCGCTGCCCAAACAAAGCGCTCATTCCCCAGAAACTTCGGTTCTGAACCAGTTTCCTTGTAATCCATCATAGCCCATAGAATTCGGCCCCGTTCCGCTTCATTGAACGGTTCTAGCAATGCTCTGTAATCCTTCACCCACAGTTTTATGTAATCATTCGCCACGCTCCACCTCCCCTTTCGGTTTTTGATTGAGCGAAAGCACTTTACATAGATGCCGATCCAGCTTGATGCCATAGATATGGTAATCAGCAAACAGGGCTTTTTCTCTGCGGTGCGCTTCTTCATGGTGCCGCCGACAAAGGGCTATCGCGTTCAGCCCGACATGGACGATAGCTTCTCTATCTCGCCCCATGCCCACGCGGTCAACATGGTGCACCTCTGCAGGCTGGTTGCAAATTGCACACCGGCGATTTTCAAGGCAGAGATACAGGTACTTGCCAATATCGTCCGTCTGGGTGAGCAGGCTGTCCTTTGTGGGCACCCCCCAATGGAAGCAAAACTGAATCAGATATGTAATAAACTCTCGGGCCGTGGTCATATCGCAATTCGAGAGGGAGAACCACTCCCGCAGGCAGCGGGAGCAGAAATCCCATTCCAGATAAAGCCGAAGCTCTTCCGGCTCCTGCCCTGACCACAAAGAAATGTCTCGGATAATAGCGAAAATCTTGCGGCGCTGGTCTGCGGAAATGGTTCGCCCATCATCCAGACGGACTTCTACCCGCCGGGGGCGCTTCTGCGCCAGAAACCGGCTGATGTCTACGTCGGGTTTCAGGACGAGCTTTCCGTTCTCCAGCTTCTCAATTTTCGCTGTCACAATCATGCGCGTTCTCCTTGTCCACATGGACGTGCATCGGAATATAAACGCTGTTTGCTTTCATATTCCGTGCCAAAAAGTCATTGCATTTCGCTTCTGACAGGTGATTTCTGAGCACCTGCAGTTCGTAGGCATACTGCCCAGCTACCTTTTTCTCTTGGATTTTGGCTTGTATATCTTCATCCCGGTAGTTTGATTCTATCAGATAAAGGTCATAGCCGATTGCCTGAATGCCATCCAAATTGTTAGTATCAGTGGCATAAATCACCTTGCCAGACGGAAAATGCACCTTATACCCACAGTTGGGTACGTTATGGGCTAGCATTACCGGAATCACATTGCACAGGCCGTACCCATACAACGTTCGCGGGGTCAGTACATCAATCTGACGCTCCGGCACCCCTGCAGCTATGAGCGGCGGCACCAGCCAGCGGCAACACCCGAAGCGGAGTGTCGGCCGCTCACTGGCAAGCCGCTTGATGGTTCGCTTCTGGAAGTGATCTGAGTGGATATGCGTCAGAAGCACAAGCTTCAGTTTCGGAACATACGGCTCCAACGCCTTATACGGCACGCCGCAGTCTACCAGCACAAAATCTTCCAGAATCGTGGCGTTGCCATCGCTGCCGGTGCTGATAATGTTGTACTTGACCATCAGAGTGCAGCCAAATCAACGGCTTCCTCAACGGCATCCGCTTCCGGCTCTGGCAGGTCCATCGTCTTGGCTGTCCGCTCAATTTTAGGCGGTTCCTGCTCGCTCTGGCCGGCATCTGCATACTCCGCAGCTTCCGGCAGCAGGCCACTGCCTGTGCTGTCCGGCATCATAACGCGCCCGTCCCGCTCATAAGCCGTGGTCATTTCGGCGGTCATGATGCCCCACTTGGAAATCAGCTGACGCAGCATCGTCTTTTTGGCCATCCCGTCGAAGTCCTTATACCAAAAGCTGGAGTACTTCCACAGTTCGTCCTGCGGGATTTCACCGTTCAGCAGCTTCTTATATGCTGCTGCACTGAACGCCTGACTGTACTTGTCCGCATGAGCCATCATCTGGTCTGCAGTCCAGTACAACGTTTTCTCAAAGCCGTTGATATACTCGAAGTGTGCAATGTAGCCCACCGTCGGCATCGCTGCACGCTTTTCAAAATCTTCGATAAAGTGCATCTCATGGAACCGTTCTTCAAATGGATCCCATCCGCTCAGTTCCCCGGCCTTGACCTCCAGCACATTCAGGCGCTTGTATTGACCAGTCCGCAGCGCCAACTGGATATAGCCTTTGTAGCCAAGCATAAACTGTGCCTTCACGCTTGCAGGCTCAATCACATTGCCCTGCCGGTCACGCTTCGCCTTGGACTTAAAGGGCACCAGATAAAACTGACCCAATTGGGGCGAAGGCTGCAAGAGCAGGCTTTCACCCAAAAGGGCACCTGCCAAAATCGTGCCCGGGTTGCATTCCTGCAAGGCCGGATTGACAGCAACGGCGCTGGTGATGTTGGCAATGAAGCGAGCACCGCGCGCCGGATCGCCCAGCGTGTTATTCACGAGATTCTTGTACATCGGAGTCTGGATTGCCTGCGAAAAACGCATCTTCTGCGGCTGCATAGCTTTAGCCATTGTCACTTACCTCCCTGTTTTCAATGCCGTTGTCGGTCATGTATGCCTGAATTTCAGTAATTTTGCTATTGACGAAAGCTTTCAGGCCACGAAGCTGAGCCAATGTACCACGGCACTGGAACGTGCTAGCCATGAAAGTAAACTTGGCGGTCACGACCTGTTCCGCGCTCTCCTTCTGGGAGTCCTCAGTCTCCTGCTCGTCCATAACGGGCGGTTCGGTGCCCATGACCTGAGGCGCAGACAGTTCTTCCTCTGCCACATCCAGAACGGCCTTTTCTGCTTCTTGTGCCCGAAGCTGGGCTTCCAGACGCTGCTTGCGCTCGGCTTCTTCCCGGGCAATACGGTCTTTGCGCTGGCTCACGCTGTTAATGGCAACAGCCAAACTTCCGCACAGCTTATACTCGGCCATGATCTCCGGGGCATTTTCCATGCCGTTGATGCAGGCTACGTCAGCCGCAACCTTTTCCACATACTCCTTGACCTTGGCTTTCAGGGATTTCAGGCTTGCGGTCAACGTGACTGCAACGCCGACATCCTCATAGGTGACCCACTCAACGCCGCTGGCCTTGACCATCTCAGCAAAGTAATCCTTGACCTTTTTTTCCTTGTCGGCTTTCAGTCCGGCTTCCACGTCCGTGATTTTGCCCTTCAGTGCTTCATCTGCCGGGCCGTACACGTCCGTAACGCATTCTTTATAAACCTCGTCGAAGTCCTCAAACGGCTGCATGATCTGCTTCTTCACGGCCATGCGCCGGACATCCAGATCCTTGCGGTCACGGTTCAGCGCCGCCCGGCGCTCCTTGACAACTTTGAGGGTTTCTTCCGTGCAGGCCAGCGAAAGCGCCTCCTTGACGGACTCCTGAGCCTGTGCTTTGATGCTGTGCAGCTGCTCCTTGATGATAGGAAGCTGCTGCACCACAATCAGACTATCTGCCAACGCCGTGGTCTGATTGGTGGTAGTAATTTCCTTTTCCATGTGTACCTCCTGATTCTCTGTATAGAAAAACGGCAGTAGGAACGCTCCTGACCGCCGCTTCGTACCTGTTGAAAAAATCAACCGATTGTGCTACAATATGGTTGTGTGTGGTGGAGACCTGCATTTTCCGGCTTGATGTTCCTGCATCAAGCGCCAACGGAATGTGTGGGTCTCTATCCATTTGTAGCGCGCTGGCCGTTCTGGTCAGCGCTTTTTTCGTGTGCGGCGAGTATATCCCACACCGAGAGCTGCCCTACAATCTGGCGCTCAGCGGTGATTTTAGGCTGTGTGACAGTCCTGATTCTGCGGGGCTTTGCGGGTGCTCGGAGCCGTTTTCCGAACTCCTTGACGTAACACTTCGCGCCGTACCCCACTTCGATTGCCGACGGATCTGTAATGACCCTGTGACACCGAGCGCACCTTGTCATTCTTCTTCTTTCCTCCAAAAGCGCCTGCATCTGCAGTTCGTGCATCAGGCGGGATGCAATAATGATTGCACCAACAATGAGAATCCACTCCCCGCCAATTGCCCAGTAGCCGCGCCAGCGATATGTACTGGGCAACTGCCACAAGGCCATAAGCCCACCGGAAATTACGCCGGCCAGCGTGTCCAGCAGTCCAACAACGACCCAGCCCATCACGGTCAAATGCCTTTCTTTGCGTTTCATTTCAGGTTTGCCCCCTTCATGTAGGTTTCGATCAGTGCCCACTTGCGAACATCCATCGGCTGGTGAACAGCATCTTCCAGCGCTTCTTCGGTTCCGCAGCGGTCACAAATCGTGATGCCCGGAACTTGACGGGAAAGAGCATTGCTGTGCAAGCGCATCTTCATGGTCTGCTTTCCGCATCGAGGGCACGGAAGTACCTGTGCCATTTCGGCGGCAGCATCCTGAACATCCCGATACGTTGCAAAAACTTCGTCCAGCAGCTTCTTCTCGGTGTGCATCTGAATCATTTGTGCCATCTTATGAAACATCCCTTTCTCCTTCCAGCAGCCCTACCATTGCGTTCCACACCTTGTCCGTGTAGGCTGTGCTATACGTGCCAGCAGACCAAGCCTTTTTGGCTCCGGTTGCGCCAAGGTTATAGGCCATCAGAGCACAATTCACATTGCCCTCGTACTCGCTGAGATACATACCCAGCATATAGCACCCGGCCTGAATGTTCTGGCGGGCATCCAGCAGATCCGTTATACCAAGTTTATCTTTGAGCCACCCGGCGTTGATGCTGTTTATCTGCATCAATCCATAATCCCCGGTAGAGCTGTGCGCCGCCGGGGTAAAGCCACTCTCGACCTGCATGACGGCATAAGCCAGTTCCAAGGGCACATCGTAGAGGTCGCACATTTTCTCCGTGTAGGACTGTAGTTCCGCATCCAGCGGCACCTGATATGTAACCGGCTCATACGGAACCGGGTCCTGACGAACGCATTCAACCTGCTCGATCTCGGCCACCACTGGTACCGTAACCAGCGTTTCAACCGGCGGCTTCTGCTGGAAAGCGAACGCCGCGGCGATGTTTCCGACCACCAGAAGCTGCGCCGCTGCCGCCGCTGCCAGCGGCACGAGCGTTTGTGCTTTCATCCTCCTGCACCTCCCCCAGACCAAAGCGTTCCATCGCATACCGCCGGGGCACCCGGCCGGGAAACGTGAGGTTTCCCCTTGCTTCCAGCTCCCGATTCATCTGCTGGATGTACTTATATGCCCGGGACTTGCCACAGCCAACCAGTTCCGCAACCTCTGCACAACCGATGAAATACGACTCTTTGCTCACGACTGCCGTCCTCCTTTCGAAAAACGCATATTGTTCATTGCCACATTCAGGTCGTTGGCCAAGCACATGATTTCGTCCCATTCGGCTTGCTCGCTCTCAGCGATCTGGCCATCTGCGGCGATTTCTACCATTGCCTCCCGCTTTGCACAGAAGCGCTGAACCGCCGCCAGAACGCCCAGCACGGCTTCCGGCAGGTCTTTCAACTGGATCTCAGGCACGACCCGTTTGCCGAGATCTGATGTCAACCGCAGATGCTGCACGGCCAGATATGGGGCTTGATACACGTCACACATGGCGCTCGCTACATCGCTGGGCACTGGACGCTGGCTCTGCTCATAGTCCCGCAGGCTGTCAACCGACACGTTCAAAAGCTGCGATGCTTTTTCCTGCGTAAAACCAGCAGATTTCCGCGCATTTTTGTAAATATTCTGGCTTTCAATCGCCATTTTTTCACGCCGTCCTTTCTGGTATACTTGAGATGTAGGTTAGCTCCGGTACGCCACCCCGCTGATGTTCAGGCACTTTTCGATTGCGCCCTGGACGTTCTCGGACGGCACCAGCACACCATTGACGACTTGGCTGATATGCGAGCGAGAAAAGCCCGTTTCCTTTGCCAGTTCCGTAACGGTCATATCGTCATGGTCGATCATGGCCTTCTTGACAGCCACGCACCAATCCGGCATCGTAGTCTTTTTCATGCTTTTTCTCCTTCCTAACAAAGATTTATCTAACAAGTGTATTGAACACTTGTTAGATTTCTGATAAAATGAAAGAGCCAGTACCCACCATTCAACGCGTTCCCCTGTCGTTAAGCAAAGCTGTCATGGGAGCGGCGCTATAACTGCACAGCATCCAACTTGCGGCTGTTGTCCGCTATGCTTTGCAGCGGCGCTTGTCTTTAGGAGGTCAACGTTCATGGTTCGTATTGCGTGGTACGAATGAACCCCTTTGCTGAGAGGTTCTGGGGGGAACGCGCTGAATGGTAAGCGCTGTACCCTTTCACTTAACATTTGTTCTGTACAAGTGTATTATAATCCATCAATTGCAACGTTTCAAGCTGTTTGAGCATCAATTGATGGATTTTGTGAGGATACACAAAATGACAACCGAAAATTTGTATGATTCTATCGCCCTTGCGGAAAACATCAAAATTCAGGCAAAGGCACGCAATATCCAGCTGAAGGATATGTACGCCGAACTCGGAATGAGCAAAGGCGTTCTTTCCAACTTGCGAACCGGTCGCATGATTGCCGCCGACAGTCTGGCGCGCATCGCTGACTACTTGGACTGCTCCATGGACTTCCTTATGGGGCGCACCGTTGACCCCGCTGTGCAGCGTATGGAGTTAACAGATGAAGAACGCCAAAAGGTTACGGATTTCCTTCAGTTCATTCTGAGCCAACGGAAATAATACTCAGAGCCGCTCCGATGGCTCTGTTTTGCGTTTTCTATTCTCCCGCATGGAATTTGCTGCCCGGCAGGATATGCGGTTCAAATCGCTTCTCTGTGGACGTTTGTTCGATTTGGTGAAATCAGCCATCAATGACGAAGTGCGCGCCCTCAGTGATAAGCACCGTACCGCGATGCTCGTCATTGACGATGGTTGTCCGTTTGCCGATGTACTCAGCTGGCAGTTCGCCCCGCTTCACTCGTTCAAGGTTGTACGGAGATGCTTCCCAACGTCCCTTGTAGGGCTCTGGGATCTTGCGCCACTCCGCTTTTGTGTAGTGACGCATCAGGTCTGCCCCCATTCTTCCTCATTCAGTTCCATCCAGCCGTAGGGGTCGCAGTACCACCAGCTGGATGCACCATCCTCGGTGAGCCGCACGATATCGGACACGCTCATGCTGTGGCCAGAGAAATCAACGGGTCGATTCGACCCGTTGAAGAGTGCGAACAGGCGAAGAAGCATCCTGCCCACTTCCGGGACAGACGGAATCTCACCGCCGTATACCCGGCGGTAGTTCTCCCGGTGGATGCCGCCCAGCTGTGCGGCCTGATCGGATGCCATGAACCGCAGTTTTACCTGCTCCATGGTGTCCTCTTTCAGCTGGTAGATCTCATACTTCATGTGAATCTTCCTTTCCTTGGTTTGCGGTGTTGGTTCCCGCGACCATTTTCGTGATGCCACGAAAATGGTCGCGGCCGATACCAGCGGCCATCATCAGGCGGGTTATTCTTTCCAGTTGCGGCCTGCACCAATCGATGCATCCCGGATAGAGAGGATTTTGTTCTTTCCTGTGCGAGTGCTGCGGAACTCCTGCATCGCTTCCCGAAAGGCATCGTCTTCAGCCAATTCCCACGACTCAAAGTGGTAATACCGAATCTCGCCATCCTCGGCCTGATATTTAATTTCAATGTTCACGGCTCAAGCCTCCTCGATCTCCACGCACTTGATGCTGTTGCGAAGGTACTTTCGCCCCCGGAGTGCTTCGCAAGCGGCGCACAGGTCATCGACCTTGCACCGCAAGAGGATGTCCTCAATCTCGCTGCTCCCCTGCCGGTTATCGTATGCAGCCTTAACGACCGCTGCTCGGTCATCATCCAGCAGGATGGTCACGCTGGCTTCGCCTTCCTCGCCCTTCGCGCGGATGTCGTAGGTGAAAATGACATTCTTCATGGTTTAGGCTCCTTTCTCACAGCTTGCGCAGGTTCGCATACTGGCGAAACAGGTCTTGGACGTATGCTCTGTGGATGGTCGAGCTGAACCACATCTCTGCATTCCGGCCCGATCGAACCGGCGGGATCCATCCGGCCATTTCCACCACATCCGCATCGTAATCATTGGGATTTTGTTTGATTGTCGCCGCCAGCACCCTCAGAACCCGTGCGATGCCGTACTTTTGCACCATGTCCTTTGCATTTATGCGGGTCATTTCGACGGCAAGCGTTTCCAGCTTGTCACGCTCGGCAAACCATTCCTCCCGATTTTGGACCGGAATAGTGGTCAGCTGCTTCATAAGTTCTTTGTCGAACATCCTTCATTCCTCCTTTGGATCCAGCCGGAAAGCATTGAACATCCAATGGCCTTCCCCATCGCAGACGCTTTCTACCGTGCAGAGGTTGTCGAGCGCAATGCTCATCGGCGAGCCGTATGTGCCACGCACCCACAGGCCCGCCCTCTCTGCCAGCGTCCAGAAGTAGTTCACCTCAATGCCAGGATTCTTCAGCTGAGGCGGCATGTGTTTTGTAAAAGCCGCCCGGATGAAGTTCTCACACCATTCAACCTTGATGTTTTTCATGCTTCGGTCTCCTCGCTTTTGGCTTTCTGCTCGAGATCAAGCAGTTCGTTGTAAATCCTTTCGGCCTCGTCGCTAGTCAGGTTGAACTGCTCGATCAGGTCAGGAAGGGCATCTGCCCGCCAGCCCCCTTCATAGAGAGAAGCTGCTGTGTACTGGGTGCCGTACTCCTCCTGTCCGCCGCAGCGGAGACCATCGCGCCAGTTCTCGTAATCGGTCTCTGTCATGCTCAGCATCATCGTTTAGCCCTCCTCAACGACCCATCCGGCACAATAGCCGGGATCGCGAAGCCTTGCCTTTGCAAGTGCTTCATCGAATGTCCGGGCACGAACCCGGACAGGCGGCAGGTCGCCGCCCACGATTTCCCATGTAGCCATGGGTGCTATAAATCTCTCCATGTTGTTTTTCCTTTCTGTCTAACAGATGAATGAATCATTTGTTAGATATATTATAATCTCACAAAAGTGAGATATCAATACGATATTCTCATTTTTGTGAGATTCATGTTTTTGCACAAAAAGGTGGTGTTCTATTTGTTGTTTTGGGAACGTTTTTATCGGATGTGCGAAATCCGCGGAACAAAGCCAAATCCGCTTGCCAAAGAGCTTGGCATCTCATCTGGAGCCGTCACACGCTGGAAGAATGCAGAAGATCCTCCGTCTGGAAAAACGCTCATGCTGCTTGCGGACAAACTGGATTGTTCCGTTGATTACCTGCTTGGCCGCACCGATGATCCTGTTCTTCATCAATTGGATTCGTCCTCGTCGTCGGCTATATAACGTGCGCGCCCGCGCGTGATGAAGACGATAGTCTTCATATCTTCTTATTCTTTTTCTTCTTCTTTTCTTAAGAAGATGGTTTTTTTCGGTTTTTAAAAAACCCAATGGGTTTTCACATTTCACGCGCATTTGGAAAAACCATCGATTTATCAAGAACTATCTCGCATTCAATTTTGATATTTGACCTTCAAATTTGAATTTTCGACCTTGAATTTCACTTTTATGTTCGTGTTTTTCAAAACCCATCAAAACCCAAAAAAGCGAACGTAACCGAAAAAACCCATTCGGTTTTTTCGGTTTTTGAGAAAGGCGGGGTTTACACCCCGCCAGGAACCACCTTGGAGATAACAAGCCTCCCGGCGAATCGCTGAAACTTTTCCGGCGAGCGGAACAGCTTCTCGAAATAGGCTGCATCTTCTTCCCGCAGATCCGTGAAGTCCTCCGCCGAAAGTCCAACTACCAAGAACGTGCCGGCAATGATGTCGTAGGGCTTACCGTTTTGGTATAAGGCTCTGTTCAGTTCGAGCCCGCAGCACTTGCCCTCCTCATTGCAGATCAGGCCGACCGGTCGGCATTCATCCGGGTAAATCACCTCAATATAGCCGCCCACGAGGCTCTGCAGGCTTGCAAGTTCGTTGGCAACGTCAATGCGTTCCGGGGCTTTGCCCGGCTCAATTTTCAGTGCTTTCATGGCTTAATTCTCCTTTCTTGCTTTCAGCGGTTCGCCATTCCATGCCACACAGTACGGGTGTGCATCCAGATCAGCGCCGTGCATCCAGCCGCCCTGCACAGCCATTGCGGCTTCCACCCGGTACGATTCCCGGGTGTGGCTCCGCTTGACGTTCTTGTACAGAGCCCCGCCGTGGGACTTCTGGAACGCTTTGGCTTCATCCTCGGTCTTAAAAAACTTGTTGCAATACATAGTCAATCCTCCTGTGTTTCAAAGGTGTTAGTTTCGGTCATGCTATTGTGGTTCAGTCCTCCTTTCTGTTCAGCTGGTACCCAGTGCCGCGATAGCTGATGATGTACCGGTGATCCGGCGTGCGGAACACCTCAATGCGCTTCTTGTCCACGTTCTTGATGCCCAGTTTCCGGCGAATGAACGGAACGGCAATCTTGATGGTTTGGGCGTTGGTCATGTCCTTATTCTGGCGGCTCGGGCATTGTGCATAGCGGCGCATCCGTACCTTGCTAACGGCTTCCGCATCCGCTTCTGTGCCATAGAACTTGTTGGAATCTCCATATCCATTCACTTCGTAGAAGCGCTGGCTGCTGACCGACTCCAGGCGGTTATTCCAAATCGTGTTGACGCAGTAAGCTACATCCCGACGTACGTTCTCTTTCTCGGCCACACGGCCGACAAACAATTCCGTTCCCTGCTTATCCCAGCCATCGGAAAAGGTTCGAAGCAGAACTCGAATTATCTCCGTACCGTTGGTCAGATCAACCTTGGCGGTTTCACCTTGGCTCCCACTCATGCTTGCTGTGTTGAAGTGATATCCACGCGCCAAGTACTTGCTTACTTCAGCGGTGAACATTTTGTTGATGTCTGCATACGTCATAATCGAATCCCCCTTATCGAACAATTGTACAACCGGCGTATTTAAAGTTCTTTGCCGCCACTGCAACTTCGGACAGATGCTTTGCAAACTCTGCTACTCTCTCCGGGTTTGCTTCCGGGCAACTGGCCGAAATGCTAATCTGCACCTTTTCGCCTGAAACCAAGCCAACTTCGATGCACTCATCCAGCGTGTCAATCTGCTTTGTGAAATCATGCATCGCCCGGCTCAATTCGCTGTATTTTACTGTTCTCATTGTCCTGTCCTCCATTGGCTCTTGCAATCTAACAAATGTTTGATTGTGATTATATAATAATCCAACACTTGTTAGAGGACAAGACCGCAAAGCAAACATTTGTTAGATTTCAGCACCGTGCACAAGATTCTTAGAAGAAAGCTGGTAAAACGTATGACGGTTACAGTACAACGCATCGTCGATCTGACCGAACACTATGGCACATCAGGCGCTTTTATAGCGCGCCTATGTGGGAAAAGTCGTTCCCTGATTGCTGGTTGGAAGGACGGTAAGGCAACTCCAACGGATGCAGACCTTTCTATCATTGCGGACCTCTACGGGGTGTCCGTGGCCTACCTGCGCGGCGAGGTAGACGCCCCTGCATCAAACGTCAAAAATGCTATGCAGCAACAACTTATGGACAGTGTACAAGGCCTGACCGATGATGAAATGCGAAAGGTTATAGAATACGTTCGCTTCCTGAAATTTCTGGATGCAGAACAAAAGGCAGACCCCCAATAAGGGAGCCTGCCCATGCTGAAGGATGCGTTACTGCTCCTTCAGCTGCCCGATGTACTCAAGCACCTGCCGGATCTGTTCAGGGGGTAAATCCTTGATTTCGTCCCGCAGAACTTCATCCAGCACTTCTCCGTGCTTCGGGTGTTCATCCGATGCTGCCATGTGCCATCACTCCTTCCCGGCTTACAGATAGGCCATTGAAAGAGTATGACATCTGTACTTTGCATTTCCAGCTTTTGGAAACATATACCAATGCTCGTGATAAAATAACAGGAAAGGTTATGGTGTGATATGGGATTCAGGTATAGAAAAAGCATTCGGCTTGGTGGTGGGTTCCGCATCAATATTTCTGGTAGCGGTGTTGGATACTCATGGGGTGTTCCCGGGTATCGAATCACCAAAACAGCGAACGGAAAAATCCGGCAAACTGCCTCCATCCCGGGAACCGGATTGAGTTATTCGACCGAGGAATCCATTTATAAATCTGCACGAAAAAGTGCTCTAAAAGAAGAACCATATACAGATACGGAAGTTATTCAATCTACCGACCGCGCAGACTATAAAGATTCCGATTTCAAGGCGCTTATGAAGCGAATCAACCGGGTTTGCTTTCTCAATAAAGCCTCACTTATCGTTGGGGCTATCGGCCTGCTCGCTTTCATCGTTCTTCATACACCGCAGCGGCTTTTCCTGACCATTTTATCATTCATCGTATTTCTCTATGCCCACTATATTGCTCCTGTAAATTTGGAATACGACTTCACCGATGAACAGTTTGATGCCTACGAAGAATGGTATAACGCCTGGCGTAAATTATTTGCCTGTGATGCCGTTTTCTATGTACCCGAAACCCACACCAACAGCAGCGCAAAAAAGAATGGCGGTGCCGAGAAAACCGTATCCGAAGAAAAAGCTCTCGGAATGCCTGCACTCCCCTATTTTCTCAGAACAAATGTGCCTGTTTTTTCGGCCGCTCTGAATAAGAAAGAGTCCATTTATATTTTCCCGGATAAGGTGTTCTATCTCCACAATAGCAAAATCAGCGCATACGACCTTTCGGAGGTCTCTTTCAATGTCGATTCTGTCAACTGTGTCACGGATCAGGAGCATCTACCGGCGGATAGCAAGGTGGCCAAAGAAACTTGGCTCCGGGTCAATGCCGATGGTTCCCCCGACCGACGCTATAAGAACAACAAGAAATGCCTTGTCTGCGAATACGGCAGGCTGCGCATCCGCTCTGACAGCGGACTAAATATTTATTTTCTGCTTAGCAATTCCGACAACGTAGACCAGTTCAAGGCAATTCTTCCACAATAAAAAAAGACCCCGGCCATTATAAAAATGGTCGGGGATTTATAAACTCTTCAGGAGGTATATTCGATGCCCTGCTATAAAGACGAAAAAACGGGAACTTGGTATTGCCAGTTTCGATATACCGATTTCACCGGAGCGCAGAAGCAAAAGCGCAAGCGCGGCTTCAAAACCCGCCGCGAAGCGCAGGAGTGGGAGCGGGAATTTCATCTGCAGAAAGCCAAAAGCTGTGATATGACACTTGCCAGCTTTGTGGAGTTATACTTCAACGACCGGGAGCATCATGTCCGTGGCACCACAATGGACACTAAGCGAAATATTTTTGACACCAAAATTGTTCCGCTTCTCGGAAACCGGAAAATGAACGAAATCACAGCCCTGGACATTCGAGACTGGCAACAGCGGGTCAAGGAGATGGGCGAAGCCACTGGTCTGCCTTATGCGGAAACGTATCTCTATACCATTCATGCACAGTTGACTGCCCTCTTTAACTATGCCCAGACATTCTACGGTCTGCAATTCAATCCGTGCGATGCAGCCGGCTACATGGGGTCCTCTATCGCCGGTGAAATGCTTATCATCACAAAAGACCAGTACGAGATTTTACGAAAAGAATTTCGCAATGAGGCCTATCTTCTGGCATTTGATATTCTATTCTGGACAGGATGCCGTGAAGGTGAAATGTTGGCGCTGCTGCCGAAAGACCTGACTGATGATGACCAGTTGCGAATCTATAAAACTTATCACCGGAAAAAGGGTCAAGACATTCTCGGTCCCACCAAGAATAGCAAAAAGGGCGGCAACAGAAATGTGCCTATCCCCCATTGGCTGGCAGAAGAATTTCGTACCTACTGTTCTAAACTATACGGCCTGACCCCAGATGACCGGGTATTTTACATGACCTGTACAGCCCTCAACAAAGAATTGACCCGCTGCACCCAGATAACCTATCTGCCGGACATTCGTGTCCACGATCTTCGGCACAGCCACGTTTCTCTCTGTATCGAACTTGGGTACTCTATTGTTCTGGTGGCCAGGCGGATCGGGGATACTGTTCCTGTTGTCATGCGGACATACGCCCATCTGTACCCCAATAAGCAGCAGGAACTCGTGTCAAGGCTGGAAACTCTCAGTACTTCCTCTTCCTCCAAGGATGAATCCGATTTGATGCCACTCGTCTAAGCCGAAAACAAATGATGTCACAGCCCGTTTTTTGATGTCATGATGTCGCAAAAGCCCCGGAAAGTTTCGATTTCTCGTTACTTTCCGGGGCTTTCAAATTATTCTCCGATAATAAACCGTGCTACCATTTCCGGCACATCCAGCAGGTGCTTTTTGCCACGGATGATGTCAAAATGATGTCAGAAGTCGATTTTTGCTCATTTTTCAATCGTAGATACGTTTATTTTTCAAATATTCCATTATTCGAGCTCAATCGTTGCAGGCGGCTTACCGGTGCAATCGTAGAATACGCGGTTGACGTGCTTGACCTCGTTGACGATGCGGCTGGTGACAGTGCCCAGAACATCCCACGGCATATCGTAGCTTTCTGCGGTCATGAAGTCCGTGGTGGTCACGGCGCGCAGCGCAACGGCGTAATCGTAGGTGCGCTCATCACCCATAACGCCAACGCTGTGCATATTGGTCAAAGCTGCGTAATACTGGCTGATTTCCTTATCCAGACCGGCCTTGGCGATCTCCTCACGCCAGATGGCGTCAGCGTCCTGCACGATAGTGACCTTCTCGGGGGTCACCTCGCCGATGATGCGGATGCCCAGACCGGGGCCGGGGAACGGCTGACGGCTGACCAGATACTCGGGCAGACCCAGTTCGCGACCGGCCTGACGGACTTCGTCCTTGAACAGGTTGCGCAGAGGCTCCACCAGCTCCTTGAAGTCCACGGTATCGGGCAGACCGCCCACGTTGTGGTGGCTCTTGATGACGGTGGACTCTCCGCCCAGACCGCTCTCCACCACGTCGGGGTAGATGGTGCCCTGTGCAAGGAAGTCCACCTTGCCGATCTTCTTGGCCTCTTCCTCGAACACGCGGATGAACTCTTCGCCGATGATCTTGCGCTTGCGCTCCGGCTCAGTGACGCCCTTCAGCTTGCTGAAGTAGCGGTCGCGGGCATCCACGCAGATGAAGTTGATGTCAAAGCCGTTAGCATTGCCCGGGCCAAAGACAGAGCAGACCTCTTCCTTTTCGTTCTTGCGCAGCAGGCCGTGATCCACGAACACGCAGGTCAGCTGCTTGCCGATGGCTTTGGCCAGCATAGCGGCCAGCACGGAGGAATCCACGCCGCCGGACAGGGCGCACAGCACCTTGCCCTCGCCGATGCGCTCACGCAGAGCCTTGACGTTGTTCTCCACAAAGGAATCCATCTTCCAGTCGCCGGAGCAGCCGCAGACGTTGTACACAAAGTTGCGCAGCATCTTCTTGCCCTCGGCGGTGTGCAGCACCTCTGGGTGGAACTGCACAGCGTACAGACCCTTTTCGGCATTTTCAACGGCTGCCACAGGGCAATTTGCGGTGTGGGCAGTGATCTCAAAACCGGGAGCCGCCTGCTCGATGTAATCATTGTGGCTCATCCAGCAGATAGTAGAGGGCTGCACATCGGTGAACAGCTTGCTCTCGGTGTTTACGAACACCTCGGTCTTGCCGTACTCACGCTCGGGAGCGCGGCAGACATGACCACCCAGAAGGTGCATCATCAGCTGGCTGCCGTAGCAGATGCCCAGCACAGGCACACCCCAGCTGAAGATCTCGGGGTCGATGGTGGGAGAATCCTCCAGATAAACGCTGTTGGGGCCGCCGGTGAAGATAATGCCCTTGGGATTCTTGGCCTTGATGACCGAAAGATCGGTTTTATAGGAATAGATCTCGCAGTAGACATTATTTTCTCGGACGCGGCGGGCAATCAGCTGATTGTACTGTCCGCCAAAGTCCAGCACGATGACAGTTTCATGCTGCATGATGTTTTCCTCCATTTTTTAGTGTGTTTCTACAGATAAATTTAGTATAGCACATCTTACAATAAAAAGCGACAGTTTTTGTGAAGTTTTCTGTCATTTCATTCTGCGGATTGGATGCCGCAGCACGGTCTTCAGCTTCTCCGGTGCGGTGCGGCGCGGGTCGCCCAGATAGATCTCGTGATGGAAGCGCGTGTCTGAAAAATCCGGGCAATATCCCTGCTCCGCTGCAAACGCATCCAGCTGCCGCAGGGTCTCCGGTTCGGTATCATAGGGGCCTATGTGCATACACTGCACGCACAAGCCTTCATCGTAGGTGAAAAATTCCACCTTGGAAAAATCCTTTTTCTTTTTGGCAGTGGCTTCCTGCACTGCCCAGTCAAATTCGGCACGGGTGACAAATTCCGGCAGACGGATCATAGAGGTCCAGATAAAGGTCTCCTTGTTGGAAAAATCCACACCCTCTGCCCCGGGCTGATGCCACAGCCCTTCCAGCGGCGGAACGACATATTCAAAATAGCCGTCCATCTTATGGCTGCCCTTGTAGCTCATTTTAATGGTAAATGCAATGCCGTACAGAAGCTCCAACGCTGCCTTGTATTCCCCTGCCGGGTCGTTGGGGTCGCCTTTGCCCTGTACCGCCACAAAATTCATCGCAGGGACGGTGATGATCTGCGGTTTCTTCGGCGGGAGATAGAACTCTTTATATTCTTTCTTATAGTCAAATGGCATCCTTCTTTTCTCCTTCCAGCAGCGCGCGCTGTTTCTTTTTGCTGAAGCCTCCCAGCACCAGCCGATAAGATTTTTCCAGCATCTCCCGCAGCAGTGCATCCGGCACGTTTCCCTCTGCTTTTACGGAGTTCCAATGCACCTTATTCATATAGTAGCCCGGAATGATATCCTCATACTGTCGGCGCAAAAAATCACCCTCGGCGGGGTCCAGCTTGCAAGTAATATACACCGGCTTTCCCGTGGCATCATCCAGACAGACGGCTGCAAACATTTTGCCGCCGATGTGATATCTTATCCAGTTCCACTCTGCCTGTAAGTCTTTGGTAACACCAGGCTTTTGCAGAAGCTCCGAGTCGATCCAGCTGTATTTCATGGCGGCACCTCCGTTTTTCTCAGTATAACTGATTTGGAGATGTTTGTAAACAAAAAGTTGTGGTTTTTTCTTATAATACGTCATCTCTGAAAAATTGGCAGCAAAAAAAGCCATCCGCTCAGAAAACCTGAGAGAATGGCTCTTGTGTTTGAAGTTATGATTAGATAGAAATGGTGTTACATACGTCCACCAGCACGGGGTCAAGGCTCTTGGTCATTTCCAAAGCCTCGTCCACGGGGTAGTCCACCAGCTTCTCGCCCTTCATGCCGACGATGCGGTTATACTTGCCCTGCTCCAGCAGGCAGACGGCCTGATAGCCCATGGCAGAAGCATTCACGCGATCGCGCAGGGTGGGAGAACCGCCGCGCTGCACATGACCCAGAATGGTTGCGCGGGAATCGATACCGGTGCGGGCCTGAATCTCGTTGGCGATCTCCTGTGCATGACCCACGCCCTCGGCCACAATGATGATAAAGTGGCGCTTGCCGGTCTTCTGAGTCTCGGCGATCTTATCCAGAATGTCGCGCTGCATATCGAATTCCTTCTCGGGCAGCAGCACAGCCATAGCGCCGGAGGCGATGGCCACGTTCAGAGCAATGTAACCGGCGTTGCGGCCCATGACCTCGACCACACTGCAGCGGTCGTGGCTCTGGGTGGTGTCGCGCAGCTTGTCGATCATTTCCAGCGCGGTGTTCATGGCGGTATCGTAGCCGATGGTGTAATCGGTGCAGCCGATATCGTTATCAATGGTGCCGGGCAGGCCGATCATGGGGATGCCGCGGTGTGCCAGTGCGCGGGCACCGCGGTAGGAGCCGTCGCCGCCGATGACGACCAGCGCATCAATGCCCAGCTCGCGGCACTTTTCAGCGCCCTTATCCTGACCTTCCTTGGTCTTGAACTCCAGGCAGCGTGCCGTATACAGAATGGTGCCGCCAGCAGAGATGATGTTAGAAACGCTGCGCAGGTTCATTTCAAAGCACTCGCCGTTCAGCAGGCCGTTATAGCCGCGCTGAATACCGATCATACGGAAGCCCTTATGCAGGCCGGTGCGTACCACAGCGCGCACAGCAGCGTTCATGCCGGGAGCATCACCACCGCTTGTAAGCACGCCAATCGTTTTGATTTGCTTTTCCATACGAGAGATTCCCTCCAATTTACAGTTCAGTTCTTCATTTACCCTTTTGCCTGTACCCTCTTCTTCCAGAAACAGGCCAGTTGCTTTGCAACAGCTTTGATTCGCCTTTAATGATTATAGCACACCATCCAGACAAATTTCAATAGGGTTTTGAGACTTTATGCAATTCCATGCAGTGCAAAATAGCAGCGATATACCGTGTTATTTTCGTGCTTCGTGCCACTTGGAAAATTTAAAATCGTCCCATGCGGTGCCATTCGTGCACAAATATGTTATTTTGTTGCAACGTTTTCTGCACCCAGCAGCCGCTCCAGCTCTTTGAAGAAGAGCGGATGTCCAGAGGTGTATAGCCGGCGCGGTGCAGCCAGCTTCTGCTTGGTGTCCTCCAGATACAAAATCACCGGGATATCACCGTCAAAGATCTCCAGCAGATTCACCACCTTATCGTACTGGGGACAGTTGCGGGACGGCAGACGGATGAATACCCGCCGGGCAGCTGTTTTGACAGGATCCGGGCGGCCTTTATCCAAGCGGGTCGGGTCGTAGCTGTCAATGGGCAGAATGCTGTCTGCCAGCAGCTTGGAGGCTTCATCCTCCCGCACGGAGAGCCGACCGTCGATGACCACAACAGCGTTTTCCTGAATGGCATCCCGGAACCTGTCCAGCACCTTGGGGAACACGATCACTTCCATAGTGCCGGTCAGATCTTCCACGCTGGTAAAGGCCATCATGCTGTTGGATTTGGTCGTCATCATGCGGTTTTTGACCACCGCACACACAATGCGCACCTTTTCGCCGTCCTGCACATGGGCATCCTCGCCGGTGAGGTCTTTGATGGTATGGGAACCGATGCGGGCAGACTTTTCCCGGTAAGCGTCCAGCGGATGACCGGACAGGTACAGGCCGCTGACCTCTTTTTCCTGCTGCAGCAGCTCGGCAGGGGTGTACTCTGCCAAGGGACGGATCTCGTAGACGTCCTCCTGTGAGCTTTGCTGCACTTCCCCGCTCATTACGGAGAACAGATCCAACTGCCCCTCCAGATTGCGGCGGGAGTCGGTCTCGATGCTTTTAAGGATGCCCTCTACCGCCTCCACCATACTGTGGCGGTTGGAGCCAAAGCAGTCAAAGGCACCGGCTTTGATCAGGCTTTCCACCGAGCGGCGGTTCAGCTCGCTGCCGTGCATTCGCTTGCAGAAATCGTAAAGGCTGGTGTAGGGCTTTTCCCTGCGCTCGGTGACTGCGTTCTCGATGAGGTTGCGGCCTACGTTTTTCACGGCGTTCAACCCAAAACGGATCTGTCCGTTATCATCGGCGGTAAAGCCTCCGTTGGAGATATTTACATCCGGCGGCAGCACCTTGATGCCCAAACGGGCGCACTCGCCGGAATACTCAATGACCTTATCTGTATTATCCAGCACACTGGTCAGCAATGCCGCCATAAACTGGCTGGGGTAATGGCACTTGAGATAAGCGGTCTGAAAGGCCACATAGGCGTAGCAGGCGGCGTGGCTCTTGTTGAAGGCGTAGGACGCAAAGCTGGACATCTCGTCGTAGATCTGGTTTGCCACCTGCTCCGGGATGCCGTTGGCTACGCAACCCGGGCATTCGTGGCCGGGCTCGGTGCAGCCGTGCACAAAATGTTCCCGCTCGGCTTCCATGACGGCGTGCTTCTTTTTGCTCATGGCGCGGCGGACGTTATCTGCCTGTCCGAAGGAGAAGCCCGCCAGCTCCCGGAAGATCTGCATGACCTGCTCCTGATAGACGATGCAGCCGTTGGTCACATCCAGAATGTGCGCCAGCTGCGGGGTCTTGTAGCTGATCTTATCCGGCTCGTGGCGGTTGCGCAGATAGGTGGGAATGGAATCCATGGGGCCCGGGCGGTACAGACTGATCAGAGCAATGACATCTTCAAGGTTCTGGGGCTGCAAGCCTACAAGCACCTGCTTCATACCGGAGGATTCCAGCTGGAACACGCCCTCGGTATCGCCCTGCCCCAGCATTTTGTAGGTATCCGGGTCGTCATAGTCCAGATTGCGGATGGAGAACTCCGGGTGCTGCTTTTGCACCGCAACCTCCGCATCCCGGATGACGGTCAGGGTGCGCAGACCCAGAAAGTCCATCTTCAAAAGACCCAGTTCCTCGATCTCGGTCATGTTGAACTGGGTCACCGGCAGGCCGTCGTTGGTGGCAAGCGGCAGATAATAATCGGTCGGCTCCGGCGTGATGACCACGCCCGCCGCGTGGGTAGAGGCGTGCCGGGGCATACCCTCCACCTTCAGGGCGGTGTCGATCAGCTCGGTCACCTGCGGGTCGGTATCGTAAAGCTTTTTCAGCTCGCTGGAAACTTCCAACGCCCGCTTGAGGGTCATCTTCAGCTCCATGGGCACGAGCTTTGCCACCACGTCCACCTGCTGGTACGGAATGCCCATCACGCGGCCCACGTCCCGGATGGCATTGCGGGCGGCCATGGTACCAAAGGTGACGATCTGCGCCACATGGTCCGCACCGTATTTGCGGTTGACGTAGTCGATGACCTCCTGTCGGCGTTCGTAGCAGAAGTCCACATCGAAATCCGGCATACTGACGCGCTCGGGATTCAAAAAGCGCTCGAAAATCAGGTTGTAGCGGATGGGGTCGATATCCGTGATGCCCACGCAGTAGGCAGCGATACTGCCCGCGCCGGAGCCGCGTCCCGGGCCTACCGGGATGCCCTGACTTTTTGCAAAATTGATGTAGTCCCACACGATGAGGTAATAGTTGGTATACCCCATGGTCTTGACCACGCCGATCTCGTATTTCAGGCGGTCGATGTTGGCCTGCGGCACATCCGGGCCATAGCGGCGCTCCAAGCCATCCCAGCAGAGCTTTTCAAAGTAGGCTTGATTATCCATGCCGTCCGGGGCCTTGTAATAAGGGATCTTGGTGTGGCCGAACTCAAAGTCAAAATTGCACTGTTCGGCGATCTTTGCCGTATTGGCGCAGGCCTCCGGCACCACGGAGAACAGCTCGTACATCTCGTCGGTGGTCTTGACGTAGAATTCATCGGTCTGGAACTCCATGCGGTCGGCGTCCTGAATGGTCTTGCCGGTCTGGATGCACAGCAGGATGCTCTGCATCTTGGCGTCCTCTTTGCGCAGATAATGGGCGTCGTTGGTGGCTGCCATGGGGATGCCTGTCTCCCGGGAAAGCTTGATGAGCTGCGGCAGAACAGTGGTATCTTCTTTCAAGCCGTGATCCTGCAATTCGATGTAGTAATTTTCTGCACCGAACAGGTCCCGGTACCACAGCGCCGTTGCCTTTGCGCGCTCGTAGTCCCCTGCCAGAATGGCCTGCGGGATCTCGCCCGCAAGACAGGCCGAAAGGCAGATAAGCCCCTCGTGGTATTGCTCCAAAAGCTGCTTATCCACGCGGGGCTTGGAGTAAAAGCCCTCCACAAAACCGGCCGAGACCATTTTGATCAGGTTCTTGTAGCCGGTCTCGTTTTTGCACAGTAAGATCAGGTGGTTGTTGCCGTCGATCTTATTTACCTTATCAAAGCGTGTGCGGGTAGCAACATACACCTCACAGCCGATGATGGGCTTGATGCCCGCCTTTTTAGCAGCTTTGTAAAACTGCACACAGCCGTACATTACGCCGTGGTCGGTGCAGGCAATGGCGGTCTGTCCGCACTCCTTCACCCGCTCCATCAGCTGGTCGATGCGGCAGGCACCGTCCAGAAGGCTGTATTCCGTATGGATATGCAGGTGGGCAAAGGGACGGGTATTTGCGGTAGGTTCACTCATTGTACTGCCTCCTGTCCCTCCTGCTGGCGCTGGCGCAGATTTTCTGCCAGTGCCTCCAGCTTTTTCATCCGGTGCGATAGGCCGGATTTGCTCACCGCCGGGTCAAAGCAGCCGCACAGCGCGGTAAGCGAAAGATCCGGGTATTGCAGACGCTTAGCTGCCGCCTGCTGTAATACCTCCGGCAGGGTCTCCAGCGCGTGCTGCTCCTGCAAATAGCGGATGGCCTTCAGGGTCTGGGCATTCGCCCGCGCGGTTTTGCCAAGGTTTGCGGTATCGCAGTTGGTCTGCCGATTGGTCTGATTGCGCACCTGCTTGAACGCCTTGAGCACGCTAATTTGCGTTGCTGCATCCGCAGCGCCCATAAAGCGGAGCAAACGCTCCACATTGGCACCGGTCTTGACGTAGATCAGGTTCACGCCGTTGCGGCGGGTGCGATGGGGCGCAAACTCGTGCTCGGCCAGCAGCGCTTCAAAATCCCGGGCGAGGTTCGTCCGGGAGGTGAGAAATTCCAGATTATATTCCTTTTGCGGGTCGGTGACCGTGCCGCTGCACAAAAAAGCCATGGCAATATAGGCGCTGACGCAGGTCTGGCAACGTATCAGCCCGGGGTCGATCTGCAAGCTGGTCTCCCTGCCGGTAGTGCCGAACAGCTCATGCAGGCGGGTGACCTGTTCCACATCGCGGATATTGAACTCATACAGCACACCGCTGGCGCGGGGCTTTTCCAGTATCTCGCCCCGGATGCCGCAGCGGGCAAACAGCTGCTGTGCCAGCTGCACCGTGTGGGGCTGCTCGGTTTGCAGCACAAGGCCGCGGGCATCAAAGTATTTGGCAAAGCAGGCAATGCCATAGGCCGCTGCACGCACACAGCATTCCTTGGTGGGGCTGCGCTGCGCGATCTCCTCCCGCGCACTGGATGCAAAACTCATAGTATTTCCTCTGTTTTCAGCGCACGGCGTCCCGGTGCTGCACCCCGGGCTCGTAGCCCAGAGAGGTGCAGTATTTCGCAAGTTTGCGTGCGAATGTGATGGAGCGGTGCTTGCCGCCCGTGCAACCCACCGCGATGGTCAACTGGCTTTTGCCTTCCTTGACATAAAGCGGCAGGGCGTACTGCAAAAAGTTCTCGTACCGGTGCAGCAGCTCCTGTGCTTCGGGGTGGCTCATGACAAAATCCACCACTTCCTGATCCAGCCCGGTCTTGTGCTTCAGTTCCGGCACATAGAAAGGGTTGGGCAGGCAGCGCACATCCAGCACAAGGTCTGCTTCCGGCGGCAGACCAAACTTGAACCCGAAGGACATGATGGTAAGCTGCATGGCGTTTTTTGCCCCGCCGCTTTTCATGAACAAATCGCAGATGCGCTCTTTATTCTGAGAGGTGGAGAGCAGCCCGGTGTTGATGGTGTAGTCCGCACGCTCTTTTAAGGGCTGCAGGATCTGCCGCTCCTTCAAAAAGGCATCCCGGGTAGAGAGGCCCTCTGCAATGCTGATGGGGTGGCGGCGGCGGGTCTCGCTGTAGCGGCGCATCAGCACCTCGTCCGGCGCATCCAGAAACAGGATCTTATAGGGTGTTTTCTGCTCGTCCAGCTGCTGCAGGGCAGCTTCGATCTGCTCTCTGCTGCGGCAGCCGCGCACATCCATGGAAAGCGCCACCCGCTCCAGCCGGTTGTCGCCAGCCTTGGAAAACGCCGTAATGCTGGGCAGCAGCCCCGCCGGGACGTTATCGATGCAGAAATATCCGATATCCTCCAGCGCATTCATAGCCACAGACTTTCCTGCGCCGGAAAGTCCGCTGACGATCAATAGCTCCATCTGTATTCCACACTCCCTCTATTCCCGCAGTTCAGCGGACTACGCGGATCTCTTTTTCCAGATCGTAGCCGGTCTTTTCCTTTACAATGGTGCGTACTTCCTCGCACAGTGCCAGCACGTCTGCGCAGGTTGCGCCGCCAAGGTTCACCACAAAGCCACAATGTTTTTCGCTGACGGCGGCACCGCCGTGTCGGTAGCCCCGCAGACCGCATTGGTCGATAAGGGCTGCGGCAAAAGCGCCCGCCGGGCGCTTGAAGGTGCTGCCTGCGCTGGGCTTATCCAGCGGCTGCTTGTCCAGCCGCTTCGCCATCAGTTCGTCCATTTTAGCGCGGATGGCTTCCGGTTCGCCCGGGGTCAGGGTAAACTGCGCCGAGAGGATACAGCCGCCGTTTTCTTCAAAAATGCTGTGGCGGTAGCGCAGGTCAAGTTCTGTTGCCGCTGCCTCTTTTATTTTGCCCTCGGCGGTAAGGTACTGCACTGTGGTCAGCACGTCCTTCATCTCGCCGCCATAGGCTCCGGCGTTCATGTAGACTGCGCCGCCTACCGTACCGGGGATGCCGTAGGCAAACTCCAACCCGGTCAGGCCGTGCTCCAGCGCCGTTTTGCACAGTGCCGAGAGCCGCACGCCCGCCCCGGCGGTGAGCTGCGAGCCGTGCACCTCCACAGTATCCTGCATGGAGGAGATATCCAGCACCGCACCGTTGTAGCCCTCGTCGGCAAACAGGATATTGCTGCCGTTGCCCAGCAGATAATGCCGGACGCCCTGCGCCTTGCACAGGGCAACGGCGCGGCAAAGCTGTGCCCGATCTGCCGGCTGCACAAACAGCCGCGCCGGGCCGCCGATTTTAAAGGTACAATGCGCTGCCAGCGGCTCGTTTTCTTTATAAGCAATGCCTGCTGCAGTCAGCAGCTGCTTGAGTTGTTCCATAGGGTCAGGCTCCTTTTTATCGAGAGGTTCAGTCCATTTTGTCATCCAGCCCCAGCCGGATCAGCAGCTCCTTGGCCGCGTTGTAACCCATCTTCTTCTGGCGGTTATTGATGGCTGCGGTCTCCAGTACCACAGCCAGATTGCGGCCGGGAGAGACCGGGATGCTGGTGCTGGGAATGCTGACGCCCAGAATGTCGTAGTATTCGCTTTCCAGCCCGGTGCGCTGGTAGTTCTTGGTGGGGTCCCACGCCTCCAGCTGCACCACCAGATCCAGACTTTCGCTCAGCTTGACAGCGCCCACGCCGTACACACGGGCAACGTTGACAATGCCGATGCCGCGCAGCTCGATAAAGTGACGGATGTTTTCCGGTGCAGTGCCCATGATCTGGCGGTTGGACACCTTGCGCAGCTCCACGGCATCATCTGCCACCAGACGGTGACCGCGCTTGACCAGCTCGATGGCCAGCTCGCTTTTGCCGATGCCGCTGTCGCCCAAAATCAGGATGCCCTCGCCGTACACCTCCACCAGCACGCCGTGCCGGGTGATGCGGGGCGCAAGCTCCAGGTTCAGCACGCTGATCAGGCTGCCCATCAAAGTGCAGGTAGTCTCGTTGGAACGCAGCAAGGCAACCGCGTGCTTCTGTGCCAGTTCCTGCATCTCCGGGAAGGGCGCAAGTTCCTCGCTGCGGCAGACAATGACCGCCGGGGGCTGCTGCCGGAACAGCTGTTCCAGTGCCTCGTAGCGCTTTTCTGCCGTCAGACCGGACAGAAAGTTCATTTCTGCCAGACCCATGATCTGCAGGCGAAGCTTATCAAAGTAATCATAGTAGCCTGCCAGAAACAGACCCGGACGGTTGACCTCGGCAATCTCCACGCTGATCTCATCCAGCTCCCGGGGGGTGTATACCACTTCCATGCTGACGCGGTCAGTCAGCGTTTTAAGCGAAACATTGAACGTACCCATCCTGGTTCCTCCTGTATCCTCTTGCCGCGCTGTGCTGCGGGCACTCTTGTTCCTATTATAATAAAATTCGGCGGCAAATACAACGCCCGGGGCGCTGTTTTTGTACTGTGGGTGGGAAACCGACGCTGCATCGCAGCCCGTGCACAGGATTTTTACATTTTTCTTACTTTACATGGGTTTTACATTTCGGCGATTTCAGATTTTACATTGTTTTTCTATACTTAAAGCACAGGAGAAAAACACGTCAAGATAAAGTGAGGAAAACACTTATGACCATTTTTAATGTCTTTTCGCTGCTGGGAGGTCTGGCCCTGTTTTTGTTCGGTATGGACATCATGGGCAAGGCACTGGAAAAGCAGGCCGGCGGCCAGCTGCAAAAAATTCTCAGCAAACTGACCGATAACCCCCTCAAGGGCTTTTTTCTGGGTCTGTGCGTGACTGCCGTCATCCAGAGCTCCAGCGCTACCACGGTTATGGTGGTGGGCTTTGTCAACAGCGGCATCATGGAGCTGCATCAGGCCATTGGTGTGATCATGGGCAGCAACGTGGGCACCACCGTGACCAGCTGGATCTTGAGCCTTTCCGGTTTGCAGGGCGACAGCCTGTTCATCCAGCTGCTCAAGCCCACTTCTTTTAGTCCGGTGCTTGCATTTATCGGCATTTTGCTGTATATGTGTAAGAGTGAGAAGAAAAAGGGTGTTGGCACCATCCTCATCGGCTTTGCTGTGCTGATGACCGGCATGACCACCATGTCCAACGCGGTGCTGCCGCTGCAAAACGAGGCATGGTTCACCAGCCTGTTCACCCGCTTCTCCAACCCCCTGCTGGGCGTTCTGGTGGGCGCACTGGTCACCGGCATCATCCAGAGCTCCAGCGCCAGTGTGGGCATCCTGCAGGCGCTGAGCGCCACCGGCGTCATCACCTACGGCAGTGCCATCCCCATCATCATGGGTCAGAACATCGGCACCTGTGTAACCGCGCTGCTGTCCTCGGTGGGTGCAAACAAAAACGCCCGCCGGGCTGCTATGGTGCACCTGTACTTCAACATCATCGGTGTAAGCATCTTCCTGTTCGGATTCTATGGGCTCAACGCAGTCTGCCACTTTGCCTTTGTGAATACCACCATCGAGGCATGGGGCATTGCAGTGGTGCACTCGGTGTTCAACATTCTGGCCACCGTCATTCTGCTGCCCTTTGCCACCGGGCTGGAAAAGCTGGCCATCCTGACCATTCCCGATTCCCCGGAAAAAGAGGAGTTTGCTCTGCTGGATGACCGTCTGCTGAACACCCCCGCCGTGGCTGTGGAGCGTGCTCGCGCCGCTACCGCTGAAATGGCAGAGCTTGCCCGTGTGGGTGTGGTGCAGGCCATGAGCCTGACCCACGAATGGAACGACGAACTTGCCCAGAAGGTGCGGGATGAGGAGTGCCGGGTGGATCGGTACGAGGACGCGCTGGGCACCTATCTTGTCAAGTTGTCCGGCCGGGAACTGAACCACGCCGACAGCCAGAGCGTGAACACCCTGCTGCACACCATCAGTGATTTTGAACGCATCAGCGACCATTCCGTCAACCTGCTGGAATCTGCCGAGGAGATGCACCAGAAGGAGATCCACTTCTCCAAGGATGCACAGGAGGAACTGCAGGTGCTGGAGGATGCGGTGCAGGATACCCTGAGCCGCACCACCGATGCCTTCCGCAAGGGGGATCTGCACCTTGCCTCCAAGGTCGAGCCTCTGGAGGCTGTGGTCAACGAGCTGGTGCGTGCCATCAAGGCACGGCACGTCGCCCGCTTGCAGGCAGGCAGCTGCTCTATTGAGTACGGCTTTGTGCTGGACGATTTGCTGACCAACTACGAGCGTGTGTGCGACCATTGCAGCAACGTGGCAGTTGCGCAGATCGAGGTGGCACAGGACAGCTTTGACACCCACGCTTACCTGAACGACCTGCGCCACGGCAACGACACCAAGGAAAGCGAAGAATTCCACCGCCGTCTGGGCCGCTACCGCGAGCGGTATCTGTTCCCAGACGGACAGACTGCTGAGGAGAACTGAGTTATGATCTATATCGTAGAGGACGATGCTTCCATCCGGGAGCTGGAGCAGTACGCCCTGCAATCCAACGGCTACGAGGTGCAGGGCTTTGAGAGCGCCGAGCCCTTCTGGCAGGCCATGCGTGCCGCTGAGCCGGAGCTGGTGATCCTGGACGTGATGCTGCCCGGCGAGGACGGCTTTTCCATCCTGAAAAAGCTGCGCAACACTCCTTCGCTGCGCAAGCTGCCCATCATTATGGTCACGGCAAAATCCAGCGAACTGGACACCGTGCGCGGGCTGGACTGCGGCGCAGACGACTACATTGCAAAGCCCTTTGGCATCATGGAATTTCTCAGCCGGGTGCGGGTGGCGCTGCGGCGCTCTGCCCCGGAGACAAGGCCGGACGTGCTGGTTTTTCACGAGATCCAGCTGGATAACGCCCGCCACAGCGTTACGGTGAACAGCACCCCCGTGGAGCTGACCTACAAGGAATACTGTCTGCTGCGGCTGCTGCTGGAAAACACCAGTCTGGTGGTGACCCGCGAGACCATTTTGCAGGTAGTGTGGGGCACCGATATCTCGGTGGAGAGCCGTACCGTGGATATGCACATCCGCACTCTGCGCAAAAAGCTGGGCGATGCGGGGCGTTACATCTGTACCGTGCGCAAGGTGGGCTACAAGCTGTCCGATGAGGAGGCCGAGGAAGAATGAAGCTGCGCAGCATGGAAGAAAAGATCAGCTACCGGTTGTTCCTGATGGGCTTTCTGGGGCTTATATTCACCGCAGCGCTGTGCATTTTTGTGTTCCATAAAGCCTTTACGGCGCAGGCATGGTCGGGTTTGGAGCGCGAGACCGACCTTGTGTGCGCCGGGTACGAGCAGGCCGGAGACCCCGCGCAGCTGAGCGCCTTTGTGACCGATGATCTGCGCGTGACCTTGATCAGTCAGGACGGCAGCGTGTTGTTTGAATCTGCCACTGACCAGCCCATGGAGAACCATCTGACCCGCCCGGAGATCCGCGATGCCATTGCAACCGGCGAGGGACGGGACATCCGTGACTCCCAGACCATGGGCTACGAGACCTATTACTATGCGCTCCGGCTTTCCGGCGGGGACGTGCTGCGCGTGGCGCAGGACGCCGAGACTGTGTGGTCCATCTATGATGCCACCATTCCGGCCATCGTGCTGAGCTGTGTGGCACTGATGCTGGCCGCTGCGGTGCTGGCTGCCCTACTGACCAAAGCACTGGTGCAGCCGGTTCTGAACATGACCGAGGATCTGGATCATATTCAGGAAAATGTGCCCTACCGGGAACTGATTCCCTTTGCGGAGAGCATCCATTCTGACCGTATTCTGCGGGAAAACAACGAGAAAATGCGGCAGGAGTTTACGGCCAATGTCAGTCACGAGCTCAAGACCCCGCTGACCAGTATTTCCGGCTATGCGGAGTTGATCGAGACCGGTATTGCAAAACCGGAGGATGTGCCGGATTTCGGCCGCAAGATCCACAGCGAGGCCACCCGCATGATCCAGCTGGTCAACGATATTTTGCAGCTTTCTAAGCTGGATACCGTAAGCGAGACCGGGGACGCCCCCGTGATGGAAACAGTAGACCTTTTGGATGTTGCCAAGGAGTGCGTGGAGCGCCAGAAGCTGAACGCCCGCCGCGCCTATATCTCCCTGACCTATCTGGGCGAGAACGCCCCGGTGCTGGGCAGCCGTGCGCTGCTGGATGAGCTGTGCCAGAACCTGTGCGACAACGCCATCCGCTACAACCGCCCGGGCGGAAAAGTGCAGATCATTACCGCCTGCAGCCGGGACGGGCACTGCTCCCTGACCGTAACGGATAACGGCATCGGCATCCCGCGGGAGGCGCAGTCCAGCGTGTTCGAGCGCTTTTACCGGGTGGATAAGAGCCGCAGCAAAGCCACCGGCGGCACCGGGCTTGGGCTTGCCATCGTCAAGCACATTGCCCGCATCCACAACGCCCGCATCAAGCTGGAAAGTCAGGTGGACGTCGGCACCACTATTACTGTCACCTTCCCCACCGCCTCTTAATACAGCATGAAATGCACGTCTGTCCGCAATTGCGGGCAGGCGTTTTTTGTCGGGTCAAAGCTTGCGCCGCTGCCATCCCGCAGCGTTGCCCGGGCTTGCAGGTGCAGCACATCCACGCCCTCCTGCCAGCAGCCTTGCAAAAGCGCCGTGCACTGCGCTGCAAGCTGTTGCTGCTGCGCCGACGTGGGCAATGGGCTGTGGGCGGTACGCTGGCAATCCAGCCGCACAAGCACCTGCGCCTTTTGCAGGGTGACCGAAACAGTGCAGCGCCGGATGCCGATGCGCTCCCCTTCCAGCCAGAGCTGCCGGGTGCCGCTCTGCCCGGTAAGAAGCCGGTATACCTCGGCCTGCTCCGGGGACAAGGGCGTATTAGCTGCCACGGTATGAAGAACGCCGCCCTCCTGTATCGTGACCTCTTCCGTACTCCACCCGAGAACAGGCAGAAGCCCCGGCTCTGTGTGCTGATATAACCGGGGTGCAGTGGGCGCTGCCGCCTTTATTTGTGCCATCAGAGCGTCCGGCAAAGCGGCTTGTGCGGCAAGGTGGTCCACCTCTCCTTCTGCGCAAAGCAGTCTTGCCGCCGTGCGTCCGCAGCCGCGCCGCAGCACAAGCTGCTCGTACTCTGTTAATAAGGGCTCTTCCGCTTTTGGCAGCAGCAGATAATCACACAGGCGGTAGCTTGCCGTTTGGGGCAGCGCCTGCTCTGCCGCAGCCAGTGCCCGCTCCATCGTTTGCCCCTCTGCCTGCACAAACTGTAATGCGGCAGAGGCATCGGCGGCATCGGCGGCGGCCTGCGGTGCCTGATAGAGCAGCCCCGCCTGATACCCCTGCTCCGTCTGTGCCAGATACACCGCCCGCACCATGCTTTTCTCCGTGCTTTCGCAGCGCAGGAATAAAAGACACCACCCTGCCAGCAGAAAATACAGCAACAGCTTGTAAGTTTTTGCGTTTTTCATGGTTGCACCTCTGCTTCCGGTTGCTGCCAGAGCAAGCGGATGGCAGCGCAAAGCATGGCCACACGGTAGACGGCGCACAGCAGCCACAGCAGCAAAAGCAGCGCATCCATGCGGGAAAAGCTGCCGCTGCTCCACGCCCGCAGCAGTTCCAGCCGGGGGTATCTGCCGCTGCCAAACAGTAAAGCACCGCTCAGCAAGGCTGCTGCCTGCACCGCAAAGCCCCATACCGGCAGCCAGACCGTGCGGCGCACCGACCGTGCACTGCACAGAAGTGCTCCGGCAAAGTATTCAGCGTAGACTGGTACGTTCCAACCTGTTGCGGTCGGCTGTGCCGGGGGGAACAGTCGATACCAGTGCAGCTGCCCTGCAAGCCCCAGCAGGCAGACAAAGCCGCCCACAGCGGCAAACCACCACAGCACCCGCGCCGAGGCGTTCCAGCTTGCGGGCCGGATGCACCACCCCGCCCAGAGCAGCAGCGGCAGAAAGCCCAGCAGCGCCATGGAGGAAAACTCTGCCGCGCACAGCCCTTGCGCCTGCACGAGGGTGTGCACCAACTCCATAAAAAGCCCAGCTGTCAGCGCCAGCCGCACCGCAAAGGAGGGCGTTTTGCCCTGCAAAGCCGCCGCTGTCAGTGCCGAAAGGATACACAGACACACTGTGCTGACTGCGCCCAGCCACAGCGCCCGACGCACCGGGACGCTTTGCGGGATGCCGTCTGCCAGCGCTGCTGTGACCACGCTGAGGGTCAGTGCCGCCGGGGTGAAACGTTCTGTTTGCTGCTTCATGACTGCCGTTTTCTCCTCTCCCGCTTTTGCCAGATATTGAACCCCTGCCGGGACAGCTGCCGGTAGTTGCGGCGCAGAACGCCGTCCTCGGAAAGCGGCTGCTGCGGGAACGGATGCGGCGCAAGGTATGGCACGCCCAGTGCTTCGGTGCTGACGATGCTGAGCAGAAAGCCGAAAAACGCCACTGCCAGCCCTACCGGCCCGGCAAGCCCAGCCAGCAGCACCGTGCCAATGCGCAGCAGGGTGGCAGGCTCGTAGAGAGCCGGGGTGACAAAGACCGCAATGGCCGTGATGCTTGCCACAAAGATGACCGGGGTGCTCATCAGCCCGGTGGCAATGGCGGCATCGCCGATGATGAGCGCCGACACCAGACTGACCGAGTGTCCCAGTGACTGCGGCATTCGAAGCCCCGCCTCCCGGATGATCTCTAAGATCAGGATGACCAACAGCATCTCGGCAAACAGGGGCAGCGGGGTAGCCTTTTCTGCCGCTTCGATCTTATACAGCAGCTGCGGGGGCAACAGCTCCGGCAGATACACCGCCACGCACACAAAGACCCCCGGTAAGAACACCGTAAGGTAGAAAGAAAAATACTTCAGCACCCGCAAAAAAGAGGAAAATACCGCCGTGGAAGCGTAATCATCCAGACACTCGAATTGCTCGCTGAACAGTGCGGGCAGCACCAGCGCCGAGGGACTGCCATTGACCAAAATTACCAGCTTGCCCTCACAGAGCTTCGCGGCGGCGACTGCCGGACGCTCGGTGTAGTGCACCGGGGTGAACAGCCGCGCCTTGCCGGGCAGCAGCCACGGCACAAAATAGCTGGAATCCAGCAGCAGCTCCGGCCTTGCACTTTGCAAAATGGCACGCACCCGCTGTACCATGGTGGGGTCGGCACGGTCCTTGCAGTAGCAAAGGGCGTACTCCGTATTACAGCAGGTGTGCGCCTGCGCGGCCTCCTGCACAAGGGTGTCAGTGCGGACAAGACGGCGCAGAAGGCTCAGATTTACCCGCAGCAGATCGGTAAAGCCTTCCCTGCTGCCGCGCAGATTGCCTTCGCCGGAGGGCTCTTCCACCGAGCGGAACTTGAGCCCCTGCACTGAGAAGGCAATGCCGCTGCTGCACCCATCCAAGAGCAGCACCGCCATGCCGGCGGTCAAACGCGCTATCAGCTGCGACATATCCTGCACTGGGGTGCTTTCGGCCGGAAACGCCGAGCCATGCAGGATATGCGCATAGGTTTGCGCGCCGGTAAACCGGACAGAAGCAGACTGCCGCCCGGCGGCGTCCAGCAACAGCTCCCAGAGCGAATCCAAGCTTGCCATACCGTCAAACATTACGATGCACCCCGGGCAACCGTACAAAACGATCTTCTTCGCATAATAATCTGCCGATTTGCCAAACCTAGCATCAAGCGCGGACAGGTTTTCCGCAAGGCTTTGCGAAAGCAACTGCACATCCATCACTCCTTTGTGTGTGCAGTATGCCCGCTTTGCCGCAGCGGAATACGCCGCGCACACCGCACCGGGAGGGTTTGTGCATGAAACTGCTGCTTTGCCGCACCATTATCCTGTATCTCTGCGTTTTGTTTGCCATGCGGCTGATGGGCAAGCGCCAGCTGGGAGAATTGCAGCCGGAGGAGCTGGTATCCACCATCCTGATCTCCAATCTGGCGTCCATCTCCATTGAATCCGAGGATGTGCCCATCACCGCCAGTCTGATCCCGCTGTTCCTCATTGCGGCGCTGGAGCTGCTGGGGTCGGTGGTGAGCTTCCGCAGCCAAAAGTTTTTCAATTTTCTCTCCGGGCGTCCCAAAACGGTCATTCTGGACGGAAAGATCGATCAGAACGCTTTGCGGATGCTGCGTCTGACCACCGCCGACCTGATGGAGGCGCTGCGCGGCAAGGATATCTTTGACCCGCGCAAGGTATCCTACGCCGTAATCGAAACGAACGGCACGCTGTCGGCAGCGCTGCGCCCGGAGCAGGAAGCGGCTACCCTAGCCGACTTGCAACTGAAGGTACAGCAGACACAGGCCACTATCCCCTTTGTGCTGGATGGGCAGGTGTTGGAGGATAATCTGCGCTGGTGCGGCAAGGACCGTGCGTGGCTGGAACGCACTGCCACGGCAAACACTGTTCTGCCACAGGAGATCCTGCTGCTCATCGGCAACGAGACCGAGGACTATTTTCTGCTGAAAAAGGAAGGCCGTCAGCCGGGAGGAAAACGATGAAGCGGATCTATGCGTGTATCCTGATCGTAGCCGCACTGCTGGGGGTATCCCTTTACAGCAGCGGACGGGTGCAGGGCTTTGCGCAGGATATCTCAGCCGACTTGGACTGCGCCCTCGAGGCTGTACGGCAAAAGGACTTTCCCACTGCGCGGCAGGCGCTTGCCGAAGGCGCAGAGTTGTGCGACACCATGCGGGAAACTATGAGCCATCTGCTGCGCACTGCCGATTACACGGAACTGGAAGCTGCACTGCGGGCGGCAGACGGATACCTTGAGCAGCAGGCCACCGAGGACGCGCTGGGCGAGTTGCGCCGTGCACAAGTGGAGGTGGAGCGGCTGGAATGGCTTGCCCGGCGGCTGGTGTAAGCGGCGCAAATTATATTTCACGCTTGTCGCGTCCTGCGAGCCGCGACAAGCGATTTTTTACAATAAAAACAGACCGAGAGACGCCCAAAAGCATCTCTCGGTCTTAAATTACAGTTTACTGATTTTCCTTACGGTCGCCCACAAGCTTTTTCAGTTCATCAAGGAAGCTTTCCACATCCGCAAACTGGCGATAGACCGATGCAAAGCGGATATAGGCCACCTCGTCGATCTTTTTCAGTTCCTCCATGGTCAGCTCGCCAATGCGCACACTGGGGATCTCGCGGTCGTAGGAGCTGAACAGGGACTGCTCGATGCTGCTGACAGCGCGCTCCAGCGTTTCGTAGCTGACAGGGCGCTTGGCGCAGGCGCGCAACATGGCGTTGAACAGCTTCTGCCGGTCAAAGGGTTCGCGGGAGTTATCCTTTTTGATGACCACCAGCGGCACCGTTTCCACCACCTCGTAGGTGGTAAAGCGCATGTGGCAGTTCAGGCACTCGCGGCGGCGGCGGATGCGCTCGTTATCTTCCGTGGGGCGGGAGTCGATCACCTTGGATTCCTCCGCACCGCAATAAGGGCACTTCATCGTTTGTTCCTCCGCCTCAGTTTTTCTTTTTGCTGCGCTCGCTCCACAGCACCCATGCCGAGGTGGAAACGCACAGAGAGGTGTACACACCGCTGATCATACCCATCATCAACGGGAACGCAAAGGTGAAGATGCTGTCCAGACCATAGAGCTTTGCCACGATGCACATCACGCCCAGTGCCATCACAGTGGTGATGGTGGTAATCAGGGTACGGCGGGCAGACTGGTTGACCGACAGGTTGACCAGTTCCTCAAAGCTGCCCTTTTTGCCCATAAGGGTGCGATTCTCGCGGATACGGTCGTACACCACAACGGTATCGTTGATGGAGTAGCCGAGGATAGTCAGCATGGCGGCGATAAAGTTGCCATCCAGTGCGGTGCGCAGCAACACAAAGGTGCCGAATACCACCATCAGGTCGTTGACCAGCGCCAGCACTGCCATCATGCCGCCGGTCAGGCCACCGATATTCTTAAAGCGCAAAGCGATATACAGCAGAATGAGCACCAGTGCAAACACCACAGCCACCAGGCTCTTCTGCAGGAACTTGGTACCCATGGCAGCGCTGACGTTGCTCAGGGACAGCTGGGCGAACTGGTTGTCCGGGTAGTTCTCGTTCAGGGAATCCAGCAGGTTCTCCACCTGCTCGGTGGTCACGGTCTCGGTGCCGGGCATGGAGATCTTCAGGGTCTGGTCACCGGTGGCCACGTTCTCACCGGTCTGCAGGGTCAGACCGGTGTTTTCCAGCGCCGCAGCAGCGGTCTTTTGCACAGCGGACTGATCAAAACTGCCCTCGTAGGACAGAGTGATCATGGCACCGCCGGTGAACTCGGTATCCAGATGCACACCGAACACTGCGGCGCACAGCAGAATGACTGCCATCAAGCAGGCAGAGAAGGTCAGGAACTTTTTGCGCAGGGATACGAAATCCACCGGCTTCTTTTCAGCCTTTTCCTGCCCGGGCTTTGCAGCACCGTACAGCCACGGGTTGCGCAGTGCCTTGATGGCAGCTGCGCCGCGAATCATGACACGGGTAGCGAACACGCCAAACACGAAGTTCAGCAGCACGCCGGTGAGCAGCGTATAGCCGAAGGCATAGATAGTGCCTGCGGTAGAGGGGCCGAAGGCGAAGAACACAAAGTGCAGTGCCTTGGCAAACAAGCCATCCGAGGGGCCGAAGGCACCCATGAGCACGATGGCCACGATGACGATGGTCACGTTGCCGTCAATGATGGGGGTCAGGCCGCGGGCAAAGCCGCTCTTCAGTGCGCCATCCAGAGATTTGCCGTTTTTCAGTTCCTCTTTGATGCGCTCGGCGGTGATGACGTTGGCATCCACGCCCATGCCGATGGCCAGAATGATACCTGCGATACCGGGCAGGGTCAAAGTAAAGCTTTCAAACACCGGGAAGTAGCCGGACACAAAGGCCAGCGTAGCCGCCACCTGACCGGCCAGCGCGATGCAGGCCAGAAAGCCCGGCAGACGATACAGCACCGTCATGAACACCACGATGAGGGCAAAAGCGATCAGGCCTGCCAGCACCATGGCACCAAGGCTGTTTTCGCCCAGACTGGGGCTCACGGTGGAGTAGCTGTCCACGCTCAGAGCAAAGGGCAGTGCACCGGAGTTGATCTGGCGTGCCATCTTGACCACGGCATCCTGCGTAAAGGGATTGGAGGCTGAACTGGTGATGATGGCCTGTCCGTCGGTGATAGCGGTGTTGACGGTAGCGGTGCTCACGTTCTCGTCGTCCAGCCAGATGCTGATGCTGCCCTTATCGGCGGCCAGCTTGGTGGTGGCATCGCCAAAGGCCTTGGCACCCTCGGTGGTAAACTTGAGGGCAACGTAATATTCGGAGCTGCCGCCGTTGCTCACAGCGCCGTACTGCGCCGAAGCGCTTTCGACCATGGAGCCGTCAAGGATCAGCTCGCCGTCCTTGCTGGCTCCCTCGCGGAAGGTCAGGTAGGCAGTAGTGCCGATCTCCTGAATGGCAGACTCGGGGTCAAAATCCGTCTCGCCGGACTGCCACGGGAACTCCAAAATCAGGCTGTCGGAGTTGTTATCCACATACAGCTCGTAGTCGGTCACGTTCAACGCGACCAGACGGTTCTCAATGACCAGACGGGCGGCATCCAGCTGCTCGTCCGTGGCATCGTAGCCATCCGAGGGCACAAAGGTGACGTTGACGCCGCCCTTGATATCCACACCAAAGCGGATATCCTTTGCCCCCTTGATGTAGGTGGTGGTCACATCGCCGTATTTTGCCGCCACGCCAAAAAAGGCGGTGTAGACAAACACAACGATCAGCAGCGCGGTAACGACCAGCTGCCATGCTTTGCCTTTTGTTTTCATAAGTCGGGAACCTCCAAAAGCGGCGGCTGTGCAGCCGCAGCCGTTTTTGTTGTGAACCGCAAGTTTTGCCGACGGTTCCTCTCCTCACAGAGCAGCCGTCGTGCCGACCTTTCTGTGATAAAACTCCCCTGCCAGCCCTGCAAAGAGCTCCGCAGAGGAGAATATGCAAATTATTTCACGCCTTAGGCCATATCAGCCAGCAGCTTTTCCACAACAGCCAGACGCACACAGACGCACAGCAGCTCGGAAGCGGTCTCCACCTCGTCCAGACTGGGATAAGTGGGAGCGATGCGCAGATGGGAGTCCTGCGGGTCCTTGTGATACGGGTAAGCAGAGCCTGCGCCGGTCAGCACCAGACCCGCATCCTTGCACAGGTCTGCCACGCGCTTTGCGCAGCCGGGCATGACATACAGGCTGATGAAGTAGCCGCCCTTAGGGTTTGTCCAGTGGGCAATATCGCCGCAGGGGGTGAGGTTGGCGGCAAAGGCGGTCTTGACGGCATCGAAGCAGGGCACCAGACGGCGGCGGTGCTTTGCCATGTGTGCCAGAACGCCCTCCTTGTTCTTCAGGAAGCGGACGTGGCGCAGCTGGTTCATCTTGTCGTAGCTGATGATCATCACCGAGAAGCGTTTGCACATATACTTCATGCTGTTGTCACTGCATGCAATGGCAGAAACGCCGGCACCCGGGAAGGTGATCTTGCTGGTAGAAGTGAACATGAACACGCGATCCTGCGTGCCATACTTCTTGCTCACGTTCAGCAGAACGGGGGTCTCGATGATCTCCTCGGTCAGGTGATGGACGATGTAGGCCTCATCCCAGAAGATCTTGAAATCCGGGGCGGCGGTCTTCATCTTAGCAAAGCGCTCGATGGTCTCATCACTGTAAGTGTAGCCATCGGGGTTGGAGTACTGCGGCACGCACCAGATACCCTTGATGGTATCGTCCTCAGCCACCAGCTTTTCCACAACGTCCATATCGGGGCCGTTGGGGGTCATGGGCACGCTGATGAGCTCAAAGCCGAACTCTTCAGTAATGGCAAAGTGACGGTCATAGCCGGGCACCGGGCAGAGGAACTTACGCTTTTCCACCTGAGACCACGGACAGGGAGACTCCGGGAAGCCGAACACATAACCGATGTTGATGAGGTTATACATCAGCTGCAGGCTGGAGTTGCCGCCCACGAACACCTCGTTGGGCTTTACGCCGAACACATCTGCAAACAGGGCGCGGGCCTCGTGCAGACCCTCCAGTTCACCGTAGTTGCGGGCATCGGTGCCTGCATCCGTGGTGTAGTCGGTCATCTTCAGCAGGTCCATTGCCAGATCCATCTGGTGGGGGCCGGGTTTGCCGCGTGCCATGTTCAGCTTCAGGCCCTTTGCCTGAAACTCTTTATAAGCCTGTTCCAGCGCTGCCTTTTCAGCGGTCAGCGCAGCGCGATCCATCTCGTGATAATTTGCCATTGAATACACACTCCTTTATAGTACTTCCTATTACCCAATTCTATGGCTCGTCTTTTGCGGTATGCCCCTGCCAGAGAACACACGCCGCACGATCCACACTTTACTATTATAGTACATTTTCCTGTCAGAAACAAGAATTTGAAAGCAAAAAGCCCTGTCAAAAGCAAAAAGCTTTTGAAACAGGGCCTTGCAAGCGGGTACACTCCCCTGCTGTGCGGCGATGCCGTCAGCTGAGAGTGGCCTGATTTTTATAGCGTTTGCGCACAGCGCCGTATTCCAGATGTGCCTCGCCGCCCTCCACGGTGTCCTCGTCCACGGTCACGCGGATGATGGTGGCATCGCTGGGCACCTCGTACATGATAGGCAGCAGGATGCTTTCCATCACGCTGCGCAGACCGCGGGCACCGGTCTTGCGCTCGATGGTCTTGCGGGCAATGGCGTGCAGGGCTTCGTCCGTGAAGGTAAGCTCCACGTTATCCATGCCCAGCAACTCTTTATACTGCTTGACCAGACTGTTGCGGGGCTCCTTGAGCACGCGCACCAGTGCATCCTCGTCCAGATCGTCCAGCACGGTGATGACCGGCAGACGGCCGATCAGCTCCGGGATCAGGCCGAACTTGACCAGATCGTGGGGCTCTACCTTGCGCAGCAGAGCGCGCTCGGCCTCGGTGGAGTTATCCTTCAGCGCACTGCCGAAGCCCAGCGCGGACTTATCGGTGCGGCGCAGGATATACTTGTCCAGACCATCAAAGGCACCGCCGCAGATGAACAGGATGTTGGTGGTGTCGATCTGGATGAACTCCTGCTGCGGGTGCTTACGGCCGCCCTGCGGCGGCACGTTGCTGACAGTGCCCTCCAAGATCTTCAGCAGTGCCTGCTGTACGCCCTCGCCGCCCACGTCGCGGGTGATGGAGGGGTTTTCGCTCTTGCGGGTGATCTTGTCGATCTCATCAATGTAGATGATGCCGATCTGTGCCTTCTGCACATCAAAATCTGCCGCCTGGATCAGCTTGAGCAGAATGTTCTCCACGTCCTCACCCACATAACCGGCCTCGGTAAGGGTGGTGGCATCCGCAATGGCGAAGGGCACACCCAGCATCTTGGCCAGTGTCTGCGCCAGCAGGGTCTTGCCCACGCCGGAGGGACCCAGCAGCAGCACGTTGGACTTTTGCAGCTCCACATCGCCGCCCTTGCCGCTGAGGATGCGCTTATAGTGGTTGTAGACCGAAACGGACAGCACACGCTTTGCCTCGTCCTGACCGATGACATACTGATCCAGACCTTCCTTGATCTCGGCCGGGGTCATGATGTTGATATCCAGATCTGCGGCAGCGGGCTGGACATGGGCGCGGCTTGCGCTGCCGCGTCCCGGACGGGCACTTTTGGGCTGATCCGGCTTGTCAGAGAGCAGATCGCGGCACAGGCCGATGCACTCGCTGCAGATATTGACCCCGGGGCCAATGATCATGCGCTCAACCTCGTCCTGATGTTTGCCGCAAAAGCTGCAAATCAGATCCTTATCGTTTTTGCCGGAATTGTTATTTGCCATAGCTGTTTTTCCTTATCCTGGATAGATTATAGCGGTTTACCGGTGGGCAATGACCTCATCGATCAGGCCGTATTCCTTTGCCTGCTGCGCGGTAAGGTAGTTGTCGCGCTCGGTGTCCTGCTGGATCTTTTCCAGCGGCTGGCCGGTGTACTCGCTGAGCATCCGGTTCATCTTATCGCGGATATAGACCATGTGCTCGGCATGGATCTTGATATCCGTGGTCTGGCCGGAAAGGCCGCCGCCCTGACCGCCGATCAGCGGCTGGTGGATCATGATCTCGGCATTGGGCAGAGCAAAGCGCTTGCCCTTGGTGCCGCTTGCCAGCAGGAATGCGCCCATAGAGGCAGCCATGCCCATGCAGATGGTGGAAACGTCGCACTTGATATACTGCATGGTGTCGTGGATGGCCATACCGGCACTGATGGAACCGCCGGGGCTGTTGATATACAGGCTGATGTCCTTATCCGGGTCCTGCCCTTCCAGATACAGCAGCTGCGCCACCACAAGGCTTGCGGTGGTATCGTTGACATCCTCGCTCAGCACGATGATGCGATCGTTCAGCAGACGAGAGAAAATATCGTAAGAACGCTCTCCGTGCGCCGACTGCTCGACAACGTAAGGAACAAAACTCATAAAGTTCGCCTCCTGAAATGGTTTAAGTTTATTGGCAAAATTGACCGATACGGGTCCCCTGTAAAGTTCAGCCGTACCGGTCAATTTTAACAACCTTTGATAAAACGCCTGCGGCGCTTTACAGAGCCCGGCACTGATTACTCAGCGTCAGCAGCCTTCTCAGCCTCTGCGGGCTTTTCCACGATGTTAGCGTGGCTCTTGATGAAGTCGATAGCCTTGGTGCGAGCCAGATCCTGCTTCAGATCCTCGAGGTTGATCAGCTCACGAACCTTGTCCTCTTCCATCTTGTACTGGTCAGCAATGCGCTTGATCTCGGCATTGATCTCGTCCTCAGAAGCCTCGATGTGCTCAGCAGCAGCAACAGCCTCCAGAGCCAGACCGATCTTGACCTGCTTCTCAGCCTGCGGCATGAAAGCGGCGCGGAACTGCTCCATGGACTGACCCATATACTTCAGGTAGTCCTCCAGACGCAGACCCTGCTGCTCCACGCGGAAAGCAAAGTCGTTGACCATCTCGTCCATGCGGACATCGTACATTGCCTGAGGGATCTCGCCCTCCATGCTCTCGATGACCTGATCGACCAGAGCATTCTCGACAGCCAGATCATCCTGCTTGTCCAGCTGCTCCTGGTTGTTCTTGCGGATGGAAGCCTTGAACTCGTCCAGAGTGTCGTACTCGGAGCAGTCCTTTGCCAGCTCGTCATCCAGAGCGGGCAGTTCCTTGTACTTGACCTCGTGCAGCTTGATCTTAAAGACAGCTGCCTTACCGGCCAGCTCAGCAGCCTGATACTCGGTGGGGAAGGTGACGTTCACGTCGAACTCCTCGCCGGCGGAGTGGCCAACGACCTGCTCCTCGAAGCCGGGGATGAAGCTGCCGCTGCCCAGAGTCAGGTTGTAGTGCTCAGCCTTGCCGCCCTCGAATGCAACGCCGTCCACAAAGCCCTCGAAGTCGATATCAGCGATATCGCCATTCTGAGCAGCGCCCTCACGGGTCAGCTCACGGGCGTTGCGCTCCTGCACACGCTTCAGCTCAGCGTCCACAGCCTCGTCGGTAACAGTATGGACAGTCTTTTCCACGGTCAGACCGTTGTAGCTGCCAACCTTGACCTCGGGCTTCACGGCGACCTTAACGGTCAGGGTAGCGCCCTCTGCCTCGCTGGCAGAATCCACGGTGACCTCAGGACGGCCCACGGGCTCCACACCGGCTTCCTTAGCGGCAGCCTCGAAGGCCTCCGGGAACAGCTCGTTGATAGCGTCGTAGGTAAAGACGTCTGCGCCGTACATCTTCTCGATCAGAGCCTTGGGAGCCTTGCCCTTGCGGAAGCCCTGCACAGGGTACTTCTTGCCCTCTTTTTTGAAAACATCGGCAACAGCCTTCTTGAAAGCCTCTGCGTCGATGGAGAACTGCAGTTCTGCCATGCTCTTCTCGAGCTTTTCACACTTGATGAGATTCATTTGTTTATCCTCCACTCAAATATTCTATTGCTCAGGACAGGAAGTTTTTGCCCGGAGCAACCGCGCACCACGTCCTTGCTGTATGCACACGGAATGCGGGGACGCGCGCGCTCAATTGGGTGCAACAATCGCGTCAAAACTTATTATAGCACGCTCTGGACACAATTGCCATACCAAATTTTTAAATTTTGTCGTTTTTGCCCTTTTCTATCGCCGTCAATTGATGCGGTAGGGGCAGAAACGCAGGCCATCGGCACTTACCAGCTTGTACCGGATGCCGTCCACCTCGCCCTGCACGGCAAACCGGATAGCGTTGCCGTGCAGATGCCCGTAAAAGCAGGTCTTGATGCCGAACTCCTTCAGGGTAGCTACGATCTCCGGGGCGCTAGTACCGGTGTAGACCGGCGGATAGTGCAGGAACACCAGCTTTTCCAGCCCGGGCTCCGCAGTCTGCAAACTCATGCGCAGGCGGCCGATCTCACGGTTCATCACCTTTTCATCATGGGGCTCGCCCACATCGAACAGCCAGCCGCGGGTGCCGCAGATGGCGTACCCCTCCACGCTGTAAGAATTGTTGTGCAGGATGTGCAGGGTGTCAAAGCCCTCGGCCTTGAGGTAGGCGTTCATCTTGTTGGCGGTGGACCACCAGTAATCGTGGTTGCCCTTCATGATGATCTTCTGCCCGGGCAGCTGCTGCAAAAAGGAAAAATCTTTGCGGGTATCGGTCAGGCGCATGGCCCAGCTGATATCCCCCGCCAGCACGATGGTGTCCTGCGGGGTGATGAGCTTGCGCCAGTTTTTCTCCAGCCTGTCCACATAATCGTTCCAGCCGGGGAAGATATCCATCGGCTTGGATGCGCCCAGAGAAAGATGGGGGTCGCCAAGCACAAAAAGTGCCATAGTCTGTTTACTCCTGTTCTGTCTGTCCGCAGAAGCTTATGCCTGATAGCCCAGCGCTACCTCGGCGATCTGTGTCGGGGCAATGACCGTATCAAAGCGCTCCGGCTTGCTGCGCAGAGCGGCAAGGCTTGCCGGTACGGCGTGGCCGGTGGCAGCCTCCAGCTGCTGCATGGCTTCAAAATCGTTTTCCGGGGCGGTTTTGCCCAGTGCGCTCAGCACACTGCGGGGGAACTTGAAGGGCGATGCGGTGGAAAGCACAACCATGGGCACGCCCTGCCGCTTTTTCTGTGCAGCCACGTGGAAGGCCACGGCGGTGTGGGTATCGCACAGGTAGCCGTCCTTTTCGTAGCGGGAACGGATCTCCCCTGCTACCTCGTCCTCGCTGCTCCAGCCGCAGGAGAAATTCTCCTGAATCGCTGCCAGCGTCTCGGGACGGACGGTGTAACTGCCGGTGGCAGCCAGCTGCTGCATAAAGCCCGCCACCTCGGCATCGCTGCCGGTCACATGGTACAGCAGGCGCTCCAGATTGGAGGACACCAGAATATCCATGCTGGGAGAAGTGGTCTTGAAGAACTCCCGCTTTGCGGTGTAGGTACCGGTGGTGAGGAAGTCAGTCAGCACATTGTTCTCGTTGGAGGCGCAGACCAGCTTGCCCACGGGCAGACCCATCTGCTTTGCGTAATAACCGGCGAGGATATCGCCGAAGTTGCCGGTGGGCACGCAGAAATCCACCTCGTCGCCGAAGGTGATCTTACCGGCCTTGAGCAGCTGAGCGTAGGCGGCAAAGTAGTAGACGATCTGCGGCACAAGGCGGCCCCAGTTGATGGAGTTGGCACTGGAAAGACGGATGTTCCGCTTTTCCAGTTCGGCGGCGATGGCCTTATCGCCGAACACCTTCTTTACGCCGGTCTGGGCATCGTCAAAGTTGCCGCGCACGGCGTACACAGCAACGTTAGCGCCCTCCTGCGTTGCCATCTGCAAACGCTGGATCTCGCTGGTGCCGCCGGTGGGGTAGAACACAGCGATCTCCACACCGGGGATATCATGGTAGCCGTCCAGTGCTGCCTTGCCGGTATCACCGCTTGTGGCCACAAGGATCAGGGTCTTTTCGGTGCGGCCCAGGTTCTTTTTGGCCTCCACCAGCAGCTTGGGCATCAGCTGCAGGGCGTAATCTTTAAAGGCGCAGGTCGGGCCGTGCCACAGCTCCAGGGCATAGGTGTTCCCTTCCACCGGGGCAAGATAGCCAGCCTTGCCGCCGAAAGCAGCGCCGTAGGTGCTGCGGGTGGCCTCGGTCAGGAAGGCGGGGTCGTAATCGGTCAGGTATTCCCGCACAACGGCTGCTGCCAGCGCGGGATAGTCCAGCCCACACAGGGCTTTTACATCCACCTGCGGAAAACTTTCCGGCACAAACAGACCACCTTCATCGGACAGCCCCTGTGCGATTGCCTGAGAAGAGGTTACTTTGCGGTTCTGATCTCTGGTACTGAAAAACTGCATGGTCATCGCTCCTTTTCGCCACGGAACGTGCCGGGCACGTTCCCGGTTGTACGGCAAAACTCTCGTTCTGCCGCATACTTCCCACCGGTGCCACGGTTCCTGCCTAAGGTTCGCAGAGAAAGGCACCCTTTATAATATGTACCATCCAGCGCCCGCTGTCAAGAGGAACTACCTCTGCAACGTCAAAACGCACCGGTTCTTCGCTTTGGCCGGTCTGCTGCAAATACCCTTGTGCAGCGCAAATCAGCCGGTGCTGCTTGGCCGGGTCTACGGCGGCAGCGGGTCGTTGCAGCATCCCTTGGCTACGGGTCTTTACCTCGCAGATGACAATGGTGCCGTCCGGTTCCCGCAGCACAAGATCCAACTCTCCCATGCGGGTATGATAGTTATGCGCCAGCAGCTGCGCGCCCTGCTTCTGATACCAGCGGGCAGCGGCAGCTTCTCCCCTGCGGCCGGTCTCGGCGCGGTTCACTTGCCGCTCTCCGGCCAATAGCCCTGCTTTTTAAGAAAGCTGCGGCGGTAGAACGGCTGGATGCCGTACTGCGCGATCAGCTCGTAATGCAGCTTTGTGGGGTAGCCCTTGTGCTTTGCCAGCTGATACTGCGGGTACTGCTTGTCCAGCTCCAGCATATAGCGGTCACGGCTGACCTTGGCCAGCACCGAGGCCGCACCGATACTGGCGCTGGTGGCATCGCCCTTGACCACCGGCTGTGCCGGGATCTGCAAGCCTGCGGGGGTGCGGTTGCCGTCCACCAGCACAAGATTCGGCACGATGTCCAGCTCTTCCACCGCCTGCTGCATCCCGCCCATGGTAGCGTTCAGGATGTTTTCCCGGTCGATGACCTCCGGCCCCACAAAGATGATGCGGTAGGCCAGCGCTTTTTCGCAGATCTCATCGAACAGCGCCTCGCGCTTTTTCTCGGTCAGCTTTTTGGAATCGTTGATGCCGTACACCGGGTTTTCCGGGTCCAGAATGCAGGCCGCTACGCACACAGGGCCGCAAAGCGGGCCGCGCCCGGCCTCGTCTACACCGGCAAAGCAGCCGTACTGGCTGCGCACCTCGGCGTCAAAGGCGTACAGCGGAGCGGAGATCTCCTCATCCGAGCGGCGCTTCATTCCTCGTCCTCCTCGGCAAAGTCGGCCAGATCGTCCCGCTGCGGCGGGCGCTCCAGAGAGATGCGCCCCCACTTGCAGGCGCGGAACTCGTCCACCAGCATGATGGCGCAGCGCTCAGTGTTCACCTCGCCGCCGCGCACCAGCAGGCCGCGCTTGCGGCCGATGGCTTCCAGCAGTTCATAGGGCGGCAGTGCCAGCGTTTCGGCATCCAGCTTGTAGCGCTGTGCCACAAGGTCGGGATAGTTGCGGCGCACCTCGTCCAGCAGGTTCACGGCCAGCTCTTCCACATCCAGAATATCGTCCTTGATGGAGCCGATAAAGGCCAGATTGGAGGCAATGGTCTTGGAATCGAACTTTTTCCACAGCACGCCGGGCATATCCAGCAGGTCGAATTTTTCGGTGCTGACCCACTGCTTGCCCTTGGTCACGCCGGGGCGGTCTGCCGCCTTGGCACGGGCAGAGCCTGCAAAGGTGTTGATAAAGGTGGATTTGCCCACATTGGGGATGCCGCACAGCATTACCTGCGTTTTGGCACCGCCCATGCCGCGGTTCTGGCGGCGCTCCAGCAGACCGGAAAGCTCCCTTTCAATGGCCACCTTCACGGCGTTTGCGCCGCCCTTCTGCTTGGCGCTGATGGCCACGCAGCCCGCATCTGCGGCGTGGAAGTAGCGGATCCACTCCTCGGTCACAGCCGGGTCGGCAAGGTCGGCCTTGTTCAGCGCATAGAGCTTGGGCTTGCGGTCGGTAATGCGCTCGATCTCCGGGTTCAGGCTGGAAAGCGGGATGCGTGCGTCCAGCAGCACAAGGCTGGCATCAACATGCTGGATCTCCTGCTCCATCATGCGCAAGGTCTTGGTCATGTGGCCCGGGAACCACTGAATATTGTACTGGTTTGCAAACCGGGTATCCATTTCGTTCATTTTACCACCCCAAAATCTGTAAAGGGCATAAAGCACAGCAGCACCTTGCCCAGAATATCACGCTCGTCAATGCAGCCGACATAGGAGGAGCGGCTGTCCAGCGATTCGTTGCGGTTGTCCCCCATCACAAACAGAGTGCCCTCAGGCACCGTGAACGGAAACTGCACATCGTAGCCCAAGTAAGTGGGGGCTGCAATGTAGTCCTCCTGCAAAAGCTCGCCGTTCACCGTGACCGTACCGGCATCGTAATCAATGCTGATGGTGTCGCCGCCCTTGGCAATGATCCGCTTGACCAGCGGTTTACCGTAGACGGTGTAGCTATCCACAATGACCACATCGCCCCGCTGGGGGGTGTAGCCTGCCGCCCAGACGATGAGCTTATCGCCGTGGGTCAGGGTAGGCACCATAGAGCGCCCATCCACCTGAATGATACGGAAGAAAAACGAAAAGATCAGTACCAGCACCAGCGCTGCGGAGATGAGCGCTTCGTACCATTCCAATATGCCCTGCCCGCGCACAGCGGGGGCAGACTGCTGCTGTTTTTCCATAGCTTAGCCACCAGCCTTTCCTGATTTTATGCACACCCGGGCTTTGAAAAAGAAAAAAGGGACAACAAGTTGTCCCTTTTCTCCCGGTTTCAAATCGGGGATGATCAAATATCGCTCTTGACCTTGGCAGCCTTGCCCGTACGGCCACGCAGATAGAACAGCTTTGCGCGGCGGACCTTGCCCTTGCGGACAACAGTGACCTTCTCAACGAAGGGGCTGTTGACGGGGAAGACACGCTCGATGCCGACACCGTAAGCCACGCGGCGAACGGTGAAGGTCTCTGCAACGCCGCCGTGCTTCTTAGCGATGACAGTGCCCTCGAAGGCCTGAATGCGCTCACGGTCGCCGTCCTTGATACGAACATCAACGCGGACGGTATCGCCAACGTTGAACTGAGGCTTTTCAGCCTTGATGCTGCCTTCAGAAATAATCTTCAGTGCGTCCATTTTTGAATCCTCCATTTGTTTTTAGACGTTCATGCACGGCATAGCCGTCAGAGGACCGCCCGTTTAATGATAAATACTTGTCATTAACCCCGCTGTGGTCTCAGCGGACACTAACGCCCTAATAGGATAGCACAAAACCGGCTTGAATGCAAGCAATTTGGCGAAAAATCTTGCAAAAATTTTCTGTTTTGCCCGGTAGACGGACTTTTGCGCAGCTTCAGGCAAACAGCTGACGGTCTGCCGTTAAAAACTTGGTGCGCAGAATGTTGGCACTTGCGGCGGGCAGGCCGAACTTTTCTTCCAGAAAGCTGGTGAGCAGCGAGGGGTTCAGGTTCAGCTCCTGCGCAGCGGGCAGGCACAGCTCCAGCTGCACGGTGTTCCCTGCTGCCGTATAACTCAGCTGCGGGATATGCTCTTTGAGGTCTACGATCTTTTTGCCGCGCTTGCTGTGCTTTTCCACAGGGGCTGTCTCCAGCGCGTTATACTGCTCCAGCACCGCAGCGGCAGCCGTCGGGTAGCTGATGCGGTAGCAGGCAAAGGCAATGCTGTCCGCCTTCATCTCCACCGGAGCCACCCGGGTAACGCGGATACCGGCGGGCATAATGGCGTTGAGGGCGGTCTGCCACTGGGCAAAATCCGGGGCTTCGGCCTCAGTCTTGACGTCCACGCACTCGCACTCGCTCTCCTGCCCCAGCGAGAGCGGGCAGGCAAAGGTCATGTAGATATGGGGGTTGAAGCCCAGCGTATGCCACACCGGCAGGCCGCTGCGCTTGAGCACCCGCTGCATCACCCGCTGCAGGTCCAGCAGGGAGATATAGGAGGCTTCATTTTTCTTTTCAAACGAGATTCTGACTGTAATCAAAGCAGGGACCTCCTAACAGATGGTTGGCACCGCAGGCATTGCAGGCACGGTTGCAGGGCGGGGTGGTCTGGGCGGCCAGAGCCTTGTTGTACTCCCGCACCAGATACTCGTGGGTGATGCCGTAGTCCATGTGGGACCACGGGGTCACCTCGTCCAGCGCGATGGGGCGCTGGCAGTAGAAGGCGGGGTCGATGCCCAGGTCTGCAAAGGTCTGCATCCATGTATCATACTTGAAGCACTCTTCCCAGCCGTCGAAGTAGCAGCCGCGCTTATATGCCTCCACGATGACCGGGGCAAGGCGGCGGTCGCCCTTGGCGAACACACCCTCAAGGAAGCTGGTGGTGCTGTCGTGGTAGTTCACCTTGATCTTGCGGCTGTGCACGCTTTCCAGCAGGTGCTTCTGCTTGGCCTGCAGGGTCTCGGCGGTATCCATGGGCACGAACTGGAAGGGGGTGTGGGGCTTGGGCACAAAGCAAGCACAGCTGATCGTCACCTGCACGCCGCGTCCCTTGGCGTGGTTCGTATTCTTGTAGTAGAGGTCTACCACCTTCTGGGCGGTCTCGGCAATGCCCTCGATATCCTCCATGGTCTCGGTGGGCAGACCCATCATGAAGTAGAGCTTGACCGAGGTGTAGCCTGCGTTGAAGGCGATGGTGCAGGTCTTTTCGATCTCGTCCCAGGTGACGTTTTTGTTGATAACGTTGCGCAGGCGCTGGGTACCGGCTTCGGCGGCAAAGGTCAGGCCGCTCTTGCGCACCTTAGTGGTTTTTTCAATGAGGCTCTGGGAGAAGTTGTCTACGCGCAGGGAGGGCAGCGACAGGCTGACGTGCTCCTTGGGTGCCCACTCGTTCAGGTCGTCCAGCAGCTCTTCCAGCTGACCGTGGTCGGAGGTGGAAAGGCTGGAAAGGCTCAGCTCCTCGTAGCCGGTGTTGGCGCATAGATCCTGTGCCGCCTTGTTCAGCAAACTGGCATCGCGCTGGCGCATGGGGCGGTACAAAAAGCCCGCCTGACAGAACCGGCAGCCGCGCACACAGCCGCGCAGCACCTCGATGCTGGCGCGGTCCTGAATGGCACCTACCATGGGCACCACAAAGTTGGTGGGTGGAGCAAACTGGTTCAGATCCTTGATGATGGCCTTGGTGATGCGCGCCGGAATGCCCGGCTCGTTGGGGGTGATGGCCTTTACTCTGCCATCCTCGTGGTAGGTGACATCGTAGAAAGCCGGGATGTACACGCCCGGGATCTTGGCAATGTTGAGCAGCAGCTGCTTTTTGGAGATGCCCTCTTTTTTGGCCTTTTCGATCTCGGCGCAGATGGCGGGCAGCTGGTTTTCGCCCTCGCCCAGCTGGATGACGTCAAAGAAATCCGCAATGGGCTCGGCATTGCAGGCGCAGGGGCCGCCCGCAACGATCAGCGGCCAGCGGTCATCACGGTCTTTGGAATAGAACGGGATGCCCGCCAAGTCCAGCATGGCAAGGATATTGGTATAGGAAAGCTCGTACTGCAGGGTAAAGCCCACAGCATCAAAGGCCGTGAGGGGATCTTTGCTTTCCATGGTGTACAGCGGCAGCTGCAGGCGCTCCATCTCTGCCTTCATATCCAGCCAAGGCATAAAGGCGCGCTCGCACCACCAGTTCTCGTGGCTGTTGAGCAGCTCGTACAGGATCTTTTCGCCCAGAAAGGACATTCCCACCTCGTAGGTATCCGGGAAGCAGAAGGCAAAGCGCACATCCACCTTGTCCTTTTCTTTATAGATACTGCCGGGCTCTCCGCCAGTATAGCGGCCGGGCTTCTGCACCCGTCCCAGCGCTTCTTTCAGTTTGGGATCAAACATCGGGTCCTCCATAAACAATCCGTTTTTTGCGTTCTTTTTATTTTACCCCAAATGTGCCGGTTTTGCAATCGTTTCCGGCGGTTTGTGCATACTTTCCGTGTTTTTGCTGCCACAGCGCACCTGCACACGCCGCCATCTGTGCACCATCCAGCGGCGGGATTGGCAAAAGGTTGAACAGCCCCGTCAACAGATTCGCCGCCCAGAACGCGCTGCCGCGGATGGTGGCAGCTTGCGCAAGACGCAGCGCCCACACCCCGGCAAGGGCAAAATTGACCACAGGCCCGGCGGCAGTCAGCACGAGGCGCTGGCGCGGGGACAGCCTCTCCCCTACCGTGCGCATACAAAAGCCAGTCATGGTCACCTCGATGACCGGCAGACGCCTTTGCTGGATGCAGTAAACGAGAATGTGCCCCAGCTCGTGCAAAACAGCCGCCAGCAGCCCCAGCCGCAGAAAGCCGCTGGCATCAAAGTAGAGCAGCAGGTACACCACGCCGCACAGCAGCACCGGATCCCGGAATACAAGCTTCCCTGCCCGCACCCGGCTCATGGGGCATTCTCCAGCAGGGCGGCGGGGTCGCAGGCAGTGCCCTGCTGCCACAGTTCCAGATGCAAGTGCGCACCGGTGGCGCGGCCTGTCTGCCCTACCGTACCCAGCGTCTGCCCGGTCTGTACTACCTCTCCCGGGCGGACGTAGATGTATTGCAGGTGCGCATAGCGGGTCTCGCAGCCGTCCGGGTGCAGGATGCGCAGATGGTTGCCGTAGCTTGGGCTGTATGCCGCTGCGGTCACTACCCCGCCCTGTACTGCCCGCACCGCTGTACCCGCCGCGCAGGCAAGGTCGAGCCCCTGATGAAACGCAGCTTTGCCGGTAAAAGGGTCGACCCGCTTGCCATAGACATCTGAGATGCGCCACGCCGTGGTATCCAACGGAAAGCAGTATTTTTTCGTGTTCCGCGCGGCCTGTACCGGCAAAGCCGCCAGCAGGCAGAGTGCCAGCCCTGCCAGCACAAGTGCCATGATGCCCCACCGCCGTCTGCGTAGTTTTGCTGCCTGTCCGCTCCGTTTTGCCCGCATACACTGCCCTCCTATCCCGAAAAGTGTATGCACAAGCGGTGGGCAGCAGAACCCGTCCACCGTTCAGATGAGCCGCGATAAAAGCATTCTCGCAAGAGGGGTCACAGAGGAAAGCTTCATCCATAAAAAACAGAGCCGCCTCACAAATTTCTGTGCAGCGGCTCTGGCTTTGGTTTACATGATTTTACCGATCAGCGCCGGAAAAAGCTTCCAATGCGTTCCAACAGGCTCTTTTTCTTGGGTGCGGTGACAGCAGGCTTTGCAGCCGGGCGGGGTGCAGCGGGCGTTTTAGGGGCAGGCTGCGCAGCGCGGGGCTTATTGTTCAGCATCTGCTCCAGTGCCTCGTAGTGGTCGGGCTGCTGTGCCGCCGGGGCGGCCTTCTCAGCCTTTTCCGGTGCAGGCTGGAACACATGGGGCAGCTCCTGTTTGAGCTGTTCCACGGTAACTTCCTGACAGACTGCCGCCGATTTTTCCGTTTCCGGGGCGGCGGTGGTGCACTTCCACGGCTCGGGGCGCTGCCAATCGTTGCGCAGCAGCTCGTACATGCCCATCTGGCTGTTGACCAGCGGCTCGCCCTCGGCGGGCTTCACCTTCTGGTAGCTGCCGTTGGCATCCATGACCCGGGCGTTGACGTTATCCCGCAGCTGCAGCTGAAGGATATCGGTGAGCTTTTGCACCAGAACGGGATCCTCCACCCGCACGCCCACCTCCACGCGGCACTCGGTATTGCGGGTGAGGAAGTCACCGGAGGCAATATAAATGCGAGTGTGGGTGCCATCGAAGAAGCTATAAATGCGGCCATGCTCCAGATACCGTCCCACCAGACTGCGGATGTGCAGGTTCTCGGTCTTGCCGGGCACCTCTGCGCGCACGCAGCAGATGCCGCGCACGATCATATCAATGCGCACCCCGGCACAGCTGGCTTCCTGCAATTTCAGGATGATATCCCGGTCGCTGATGGAGTTGTTTTTCAGGATCATGGAAGCCGGGCGACCCATGCGGGCGGCAGCGATGACGTGATCCATCTCGTCCAGCAGCACGCTTTTGAAGCGCAGCGGGGCCACCAGCATCTTGTCGCTTTCCTCGGTAAGCTGCTGCACGGCCAGATTGCGGAACACCTTGGAGGCTTCCTCGCCGATGCGCTCGTCTGCGGTGATAAAGGAATAATCCGTATACAGCTCGCTGGTTTTTTCGTTGTAGTTGCCGGTGCCGATCTGGGTGATGTAGGAGTAGCCCTCTGCGCCCTTGCGGGTGATGAGGGTCAGCTTGGAGTGCACCTTATAGTCCTCAAAGCCGTAGATGACGGTGCAGCCGGCGCCTTCCAGCTGCTTGGACCAGTCGATGTTGTTCTGCTCGTCAAAGCGGGCGCGCAATTCCACCAGCGCCACCACTTCCTTGCCGTTTTCGGCTGCCTCCATCAATGCCTGCACGATCTGAGACTCCCGCGCCATGCGGTAGAGGGTCATCTTGATGGAGATGACGTCCGGGTCCTGTGCGGCCTTTTTGAGCATGGTGATAAAGGGACGGATGGACTGGTACGGGTAGCTGAGCAGCACATCATGCTTCTGTACCTCGGTGGCCAGATCATAATCCGGCGGCGGCAGCATGGGGCGTGCGGGGGTGTAGAACAGCGCTGGGTGACCCTCGGCCTCCATGCGGCCGGAAAGCTTGAAGAAGAAGCTCAGGTCCAGCGGGCTCTTTTGCAGAAACACCCGCTTGCGGGTCAGCTCCAGACGGCTACACAGCAGCCGCTCCACCTCCGGTGCCGGGGCGGGGGTGATCTGCAGACGGACAGCCGCCAGCTTGCGGCGGCGCCGGAGCAGCTCGGTCATGATCTCACGATAGTCGATATCGTGATCCATCATGCCCTCTTTTACGTCGATATCCGCGTTGCGGGTGACCCGGAACAGGCATTTTTCCTGTATGGAATCCTTGCCGAAGATGCTGGACGCATAGTGCAACACCAATTCCTCGGTGAGGGCAAACTGCACAGCGCCGTCCTTTTTGATGAAATGCATCCGCTCCATCTGGCTGGAGATGGGCACGATGCCAAGGCTCTGCTCCTGCGTGTGCTTTTCCTTGAGCAGCACGCCAAGGTAGATCTCTTTGTTGCGCAAAAACGGGAACGGGTGGCGGTTATCCACGATCTGCGGGCTGAGGATGGGGAACAGCTCGGACTGGAAGTATTTTTTCCAGAGATGCTCCTCCTCCTTGGTCAGGTGGTCGAAATCCACCTTATGGTAGCCGTTCTCTGCCAAATTTTCCAGCGCTTTTGCGTAGAATTTATCGCACTCCTCTTGCAGCTGCGCCGTTTTGGGCATAATGGCGGCCAGCTGCTCGGCGGCAGTCATGTTGGTCTTGTTTTCCCGCTTTTCCTTTTTGGTCTTGCTCTGCTCAAGGTTTGCGCGCTCCTGCAAGGAGCCCACGCGCACCATGAAAAACTCGTCCAGATTGGAGCCGTAAATTGCCAGAAACTTGATCCGCTCGCCCAGCGGGACGTTCTTGTCCTTGCCCAGTGCCAGAACGCGGCGGTTGAAATCCAGCCAGCTCAGTTCGCGGTTGATAAAGATCGATTCGTCACTCATAACAATAAATCTCCATATTTCCTCTTTGACCAAGGCAGAAAGCGGGCTTCCCTCTTTTCAGCGGACATACGCCTGCCCTGCCCATGAATCCACCATTGCCTGGGTAATGCCCGGCACCTGCGCGGCATCCTCCACCTGTGCAAACGGGCCGTGCTGCGCCCGGTAGTCCAGTATAGCCTGAGCATTGCGTGGGCCGACACCGGGCAGGGTGCACAAAGCATCCGCATCGGCTGTGTTCAGCTCCACCTGTGTGTACGCTGCCAGTTCCTTTGTGTCCGGCAACGTCTGCGGCTTTTGTGACCGCAACGGCACTGCGAAGCGAAACGCCAGCCCTGCGCAGACCCCTGCGGCGGCAAGGCACAGCAGCAGAAACAGCCCTTCGCGGCGCTTTTTGTTTTGCATAGGCTTCTTCTCCCATTCTACCTGATTCCTTGTTAAAAAGAAAGCCCTCTGCGGGAAAATTGCAGAGGGCTTTGCACAAATTTTACACGGATTTTTCAGCAGCACGCACCATGCGGTACAAAACCTCCACGGCAGCACCACCGGCGGCATCCGTCAGGGTGACCTGCTCGGCGGCAAGGCGCAGCTCTGCCGGGGCGTCGGCGGCCACTGCGCTGTGCTCTACGGTCTGCACCAGCTCCAGCATGGGCTGACCGCCCGCCAGCGCAAGAACCTGCTCTGCACCCACCTGCGCCATGGCGCAGACGGTGTCCAGCATTTCCCGGCCGGAGATGCGCTTCGGGGTGAGGACAAGGGTGTCCGGGGCGATGCGCTCGCCCAGCAGGGCAACACGATCCCCGATAGCCTTTTCCACCAGCGAGATCAGGGGCACAGACTTGCTGTCCTGATACAGCAGCACCCGCAGCACCTGCTCGGGGTGGATATCAGCGGCGTTTGCCAGCAGATAGGGGGTCCACTCCTGCCGCAGATGGCGCTCCAGTGCGTTGCTCATGCGCAGCACCCGGGTGGTGCCGTCCTGCATCTGCACGGCAACGCCCACGCCGGGAGTGTCCGGCAGGCAAGTAAAAAGCTCCTGCTGCTGAGCAAAGCTGCACAGGGGCACCCGGTTGCCATCAGCATAGTGGTAAGCCATGGTGCCGCCGCACACCAGCGCAGGCGCTGCCAGACGCACGCTGCCCAAAATGGAGCGCACAGCACGCGGAGAGCGCTGCGAAAAAACGGTCAGTCTGCCACCGCGGCTGCTGAACAGCTGCAAAACGTCCCGCACCACCTGGGTCAGATTGCCATCCTCGCCCAGCAGCAGGTTATCCAGATCACAGAGCACCAGAGTGGATGCCAGAGAATCGTTCATGTGTTTTTCCTCCTGAGAGTTGCGAGAAAATGGGTAAAGTAGTCCGGCAGCTCGGAATCGAACCGCAGCTGCTCCCCGGTGATGGGGTGGATAAAGCCCAGCGTTTTGGCGTGCAGACACTGACCGTGCAGGCTGGTGATGCAGTTGTGGGGGCCGTACACCGGGTCCCCTGCCACCGGGTGGTGGATGGAGGCCATGTGTACGCGGATCTGATGGGTGCGGCCGGTCTTTAGGCGGCATTCCAGCAGGGTGAACTCGCCCAGCCGCTCCAGCACCTTGTAGCCGGTATAGGCGTACTTGGTGTGGGGCTCAGTGGCCGGGTAGACTGCCATTTTTTTGCGGTCGGTCTTGCTGCGGCCAAGGTTTGCTTCCACAAAGCCTTCGTCCTGCGCAAAGCCGCCGTAGACCACCGTCTGGTAGGCGCGCTCTACGCTGTGCACCGCCATCTGCTGGGAAAGGCCGATGTGGGTAGCGTCGTCCTTTGCCACCACCAGCAGGCCGCTGGTGTCCTTATCAATGCGGTGGACGATGCCGGGGCGGATCTCGCCGCCAATGCCGGAAAGACTGCCCTTGCAGTGCCACAGCAGGGCATTGACCAGCGTGCCGTCCGGGTTACCGGGTGCGGGGTGCACCACCATGCCCTTGGGCTTGTTGACCACCAGCAGATGGGAGTCCTCGTAGACGATGTCCAGCGGGATATCCTGCGGCACGGCCTCGATGGGCTTTGCGTCCGGGATCTCCAGCAGCACGGTGTCCCCTGCCTTGAGCTTCAGGCTTTTGGCAACGGTTTTGCCGTTGCACTGCACATGCCCCTCGGCCACCAGCGCCTGCAGCGCCGAGCGGGACAGGCCGGTGTCCTCGCCGCTGAGAAAGCGGTCGATGCGCTGGCCGGCAGTCTCCTGCTCTACAATAAATTCACGCTGTTCCATGGTTTACTGCTCCTTGGCGGCATCATCGGCGTGGACTTCGTCCAGAAAGATCACCAGCACCCACAGTGCCACGCCCACGCAAACGCAGATATCCGCAAAATTGAACACGGCAAAGCGCATGAACAGCAGGTTGATGTAGTCCACTACTTCACCGTTGAGCACGCGGTCGATCAGGTTGCCGATGCCGCCGCCCAGCACCAGCACCAGCGCTGCCTGCTGCAAGCGCTTGCCGCGGCTGCGGAAAAACAGGCCGTAGGCCACCGCCAGCAGCGCCGCGCTTGTGGCGATGATCAGGAACAGCTGCTTGCCGCTGAGCAGGCTGAAGGCCATGCCCTGATTGAGCACGAACCGCAGCTCCACCGCATGGGGGATCAGCGGCATAGCGCCTACCGGCTGCAAAACCTGCACCGCCCACAGTTTGATCAGCTGGTCGATGCCGACCAGTGCCGCCACAGCCGCCAGATTGAAGAGTACAAATGCCATTAGCTACCTCGTTTCTGCTATAAAAAACGGCGCTCCCCGGTCAAGGGAGCGCCGCCCTTTTACAAAACAGATTTGTATTTATGCGGGACGCTTATGCTTCCACAACGCTGGCGCAGCGTGCGCACAGGGTGGGGTGTGCGGGGTGGCTGCCGATGGAAGCAGAGTACTTCCAGCAGCGCTCGCACTTGTCGCCGGTGGCGTGTGCAGCTGCAACGCCCAGGCCCTCGACAGCGCTGGCAGCGCCGCCCTCACCCTTGACCAGCTCCACATGGGAGACGATCATCAGGTCGGCCAGCTCGTCCATGGGGATGCTGTTCAGCAGATCATAGACGGCATCGTTGCAGTACAGGGTAACGGAAGCTTCCAGAGAAGCACCGATCAGCTTTTCAGCACGGGCCTGCTCCAGTACCTTCTTGACCTCGTCGCGCACGGCGATGAGCTGTGCCCACTTTGCCTTGAAGGCATCGTCGGCAGCGTACTGGCCAGCCTTGGGCATCTGCTCGAATACCACATACTTGTTCATACCCTCGGTCTTGGGCATGAAGTCCCAGATCTCCTGACTGGTGAAGCACAGGATGGGGGCAATGATCTTGTCCAGAGCGACAAGGATCTTGTACATGGTGGTCTGGGCTGCCTTGCGGGCTGCGCCATTGGTGCAGTACAGGCGATCCTTGGTGACGTCCAGATAGAAGTTGGACATGGCCACCACGCAGAAGTTGTACACGGCGTGGTAGACCTTGTTGAAATCGTACACAGCGTAGCCTGCGTTGGTGTTGACGATCAGGTCATCCAGCGCAGCCAGTGCCCAGCGGTCGATATCCTGCAGCTGGTCGTCTGCCACACAATCGGTGTTGGGGTCAAAGCCATCCAGATTGCCCAGAATGAAGCGGGCGGTGTTGCGGATCTTGCGGTAAGCCTCGCTGAGCTGCTTGAAGATGTTCTTACCGGCGCGCACGTCCACGGTGTAATCGGAAGAAGCCACCCACAGACGGATGATATCAGCGCCGTAGTCCTTGATGATCTCGCTGGGCTCCACGCCGTTGCCGGCGCTCTTGTGCATCTGCTTGCCCTGCTCGTCCACCACCCAGCCGTGGCACAGCACGGACTTATAGGGTGCGCAGCCCTTGCTTGCAACGCTGGTCAGCAGACTGGACTGGAACCAGCCGCGGAACTGATCGCCGCCTTCCATATACATATCGGCGGGGAAACGCAGCTCGGGACGCTCGTCCAGCACGGCAGCGTGGGTGGAGCCGGAGTCGAACCAGACGTCCATGATGTCGGTGTCCTTCTCCCACTCGGAAGCGCCGCACTTTTCGCACACTTCGCCTGCGGGGATGATCTGCTCGGCATCGTACTTATACCATGCGTCAGAGCCTTCCTTACGGAACAGGGCACTGACAGCCTTGATGGTAGCATCGGTGATGTGGTAGGTGCCGCACTTCTTGCAGTAGAAGGCGGGGATGGGCACGCCCCAAGTGCGCTGGCGGCTGATGCACCAGTCGTTGCGGTCGCGCACCATGCCGGTCATGCGGTCATGACCCCAATCCGGCATCCATGTGACGGTATCAATGGCCTTGTACACGTCCTCGCGGAACTTGGCAATGGAGCAGAACCACTGCTCGGTAGCACGGAAGATGATGGGGTTGTGGCAGCGCCAGCAGTGGGGGTACTGGTGCTTGATGTGCACCTGACCCATCACAGCGCCGGAGGCAGTCAGGTCGGCCAGAATGGTCTTGTTGGCTGCCCACACGCGCTGACCAGCGTACTTACCGGCCAACTCGGTCAGGTAACCGCCGTCATCCACGGGCACGGTGATGGGCACCTGCGGATACTTCTGGCAGACGTTGAAGTCGTCCACGCCGTGGCCGCCTGCGGTATGAACGCAGCCGGAACCACTTTCCAGCGTGACGTGGTCACCCAGAATGACCCAGCCCTCCTTGGGCAGATAGACGTGGTTATAGCGCATCAGCTCGAACTCAGCGCCGGAAACGGGCTCGCCCACGATCTCGTAGTTCTCGATATGGCAGGCGTCCATGACGCTCTTGACCAGCTCGGTAGCCATGATGTGGTACTCCTCGCCGATCTTGACGAAGGAATACTCGAACTGACCGTTCAGGCAGATGGCCTCGTTGGCGGGCAGGGTCCAAGTGGTGGTGGTCCAGATGACGAAGTAGGTCTTATCCATGGGGATGCCGTACTTTGCCAGCACACCGTTGGGATCCTGCGAGACGTGGAAGCGCACAAAGATGGAATCGCAGTCGTCCTCGCCGTACTCGATCTCGGCTTCTGCCAGTGCGGTGCGGCAGTCCGGGCACCAGTACACGGGCTTGAGGCCCTTGTAGATGTAGCCCTTCTTGGCCATCTCGCCGAAGATCTCGATCTGACGTGCCTCAAATTCAGGCTTCAGGGTCAGGTAGGGGTGCTCAAAGTCACCGATGACGCCCAGACGCTTGAACTGGTCGCTCATGATGTCGATGTGCTCGGTGGCAAACTTTTCACAGATCTGGCGCAGCTCCAGCTTGGAGATATTCTTCTTCTTGTCACCCACCGAGGACAGAGCCTTCAGCTCAATGGGCAGGCCGTGGGTATCAAAGCCGGGCACATAGGGAGCCTGATAGCCCTCCATGTTCTTTTCGCGGATGATGATATCCTTGATGATCTTGTTCAGGGCGGTGCCCATGTGGATGTTGCCGTTTGCATACGGAGGGCCGTCGTGCAGAATGAACTGGGGCTTGCCCTCGTTGTGCTTCATGAGCTGGTTGTACAGGTCGTTGTCGTCCCAATCCTTGAGCATGACCGGTTCCTTTTTGGGCAGACCGGCGCGCATCTCAAACAGGGTCTTGGGCAGATTCAACGTGCTGTCGTACTGCGATTTGTTCTTAGCCAATGGTTTACACTCTCCTCTATTTTTACGTTGGGTGCCTTACTCGCTGAACTTTACGCCCTGAAAAGCGTCGTAGTCCGGCTCGTCCGGCTTCATATCAGCAGGAGGCGGGTCCAGCTTGAGCTGGCTTTCGTCCTTTGCCCAGAAATCCTCGCTGCTGTCAGCCGTCTTGTCGTCATCGACAGGGGCGGCAGGTTCGGTGGTTTCGGTGGGTTCTGCAACCTTAGCGGCAGGCTGCTCGGCCGGGGCTGCTGCATCGGCTGCGGGGGCAGTCTCGGGCTGTGCAGCGGGCTGCTCTGCGGCAGCTTCCTGCGCAGGCTCTGCGTCCTGTGCGGGGGCGTCCTTTTCAGCGTCCTTGGTTTCCTTCTGGAACTCCGGCAGACGGCTCAAAGACTCCACATGGCTGCGGTACAAATTGAGCACATCTGCCTTGAAGCGGGTGACCTCCAGACGGACGCGGTCATACTCCCGCTCCTCAGCCAGACGCTTTTCGTTGGCTTCGTTCTCGATCTCGTCCGCGCGGTCGCTTGCCTTTTGCAGCAGCTCGTTGGCGTCGCGGATGATATCATCGCCCCGCAGGTTTGCGCGGTGGATGATTTCCTCAGCCTTCTGGTTTGCTTCGCGGATCACGTTTTCGCCCATGCGCTGGGCGTTGATCAGCGCGCTCTTGAGCATATCGCCATCAGCCTCAAAGCTTTGCAGCTCGCCCTTGAGCTTCTGGTTCTCTGCGGTCAGATCAGCGATCTGCTTGCGCAGCTGCTCTGCCTGCGCATCGTTCTGCTGCAGCTGCTCCTCGACCTTGTCCAGAAAACGGTCCACGTCCTCTGTACGGTAGCCGCGGAGGTTTTTTTCAAATTGTACAGAGCGGACATCCTGCGGAGTCAGCATAGTCATTTCCTCCCATAGCTTTTAATATTGAAAGAACTCAATGATCGAACGATCTTTTTTACTTTTTCCGGGCAATGCAGTCAGCCGGAAGCGGCCCTTGCCACGCACGGTGAACACATCCTGCTCGTATACGGGGGCGTGGGGTTTTTCTACCGGCAGATGGTTGATCTCTACCCTGCCCGCTTCGATCAGCTCCGCAGCCATGCCGCGACTGACGTGCAGCATGGCAGAAAGCACCGCGTCCAGCCGCAGGGAGGACACGGTGGCGGTGAGCAGCTGCCGCTCCGGTGCAGGAAAGGCCGGGATTTCTTCCGGTTCCAGCAGACGGGTGGACACCTCGGTGCGCCCCGCCTGACACAGCTCCCGGCAGATGAGCTTTGCCGCCGGTTCCAGCGCGAACACATAGGCTGTGCCCGGCGCATCGGCAGGCAGCAGGATATCGCCCAGTGCCTCGCGTTTGAGGGCAAGCCCCATCAGGCTGCCCAGATAGTCCTTGTGCGCTGGCAGCGCTGCACCGGGCAGCGCCCGGCATTGCAGCTGTACGCAGCGCACCGGACACTCGCCGTAGCTGTACTCCGGCTCCAGACAGAGCACCCGGCGCTCGGCCTCGGGCCAGCCGCCGTCAAAACGCCAGCCGTCCCGCACACCGGCACGTCCCAGTGCCACCCGGGCAAGATCCTGTTCCCGGTCGCTGAGGAACGCAGAGTACCGGGCTATGCCACGGGAAAAAGCCGCATCGGCAAGATCCTCGATATGCCGCATGAGATAGCGTTCCTCATCGTTGCGGGCGGGCACAAAGCCCCGCACTGCACCGGCTGCCGGATCAATAGAATGCGCCATTGTTCTCCAGCTCGTCCAGCAGGTCGCCCATGATATCCACGTTGTACGGGGTAATGATAAAGGTGCTGTTAGCTACGCGCTTGATCTGGCCGTTGTTGGCATAAGCCACGCCGGACAAAAAGTCTACCAGACGGCGGGAGACCTCCTTATTGGTGGACTCCAGATTCAGCACCACGGTACGCTTGTTGTTCAGATGGTCGGCAATGGTGCTGGCATCCTCGAACCGCTCGGGCTTGACCAAAACCACCTTGAGCTGAGTGGTGGCATGGATGTTGACCACCTTGTTCTTCTTGCTGGTGCCCTCGGCAGGCTCTTCGGTCTCTTCGTCCATCCCGATGCCGACGCCGCTGTTGTTATTGTTCACCATCTGGGGGCCGTCATCGATGTACTGATCCTCGTACTCGTCCCCTTCGCCCATCAGGCCCTTTTTAATGCTATCCAGCAAAGACATAATTATCTGCTCCTTTCATTCGGGCAGCGCCCGGCTGCCTGGCGTTCTTTGCAAAAAGAATGCAAATAGCTTTTACTATTATCTGATTTTTTTCAGCAGATGTCAATAACTACAAAAGTTTTCCGTCATATAAATTTTGTCCCGAGACGATTATTTCGTCATAAAGCCTTACCTGACTGACGGAACCGTCCGTTCCCTTGGGCAAAACAAGGATGTAATCCCCTTCCGTGACCAGCGGATGGTCGGCATCCACGGGGTCGATCTTGCAGAAGCGGGCGATGTTGCCGTATTTGACATACACGCCCGGGATATAGTTTTCGCCCTGCGTCTCAGCCTCGGTGCCGTCCTCTTTCAGGTAGTGCACTGCTGCGGCAGGCACCCGCAGACCGGTGCTCTCGCTGGTGCTGATACGGGCGCGGGCGTGGTTGAGGCACAGCACGTCGCCGTTGATGGAGTTGCAGTGCAGCACAAAGCGGGCAATATCCTGCTCTGCGTCAATGGTCACCTCGGTGACGGTGGCGCGCAAGGTGGCATCGCTCTGGCCGGGAAAGCTGATCTCCACCGCCGTGCGCAGGGGTTTACCGTCCGAGCCCAGCAGCTTTTCGGCCTGCTTTGCCGAGCACACCCCGGCGTACTGCCAGCTGAACCCGGCCACAAGCTTGCCCACGCAGCCATCCAGCGGCATCTCGGGGTCAGACTCCAGATAGGCTTTGAGCTGTTCCGGGCTCTGCGCCAGAATGTCCGCAGCCCCGGCGTTCAGCCGTCCGCTGCTGGCAGCCCGGACAAAGTAGCCGGTGGTGGGGGCGGTGATCTGAGTGGGGTTGCCCAGCTGGGCCTGCACGGTCTGTGCCTGCTGAGCCAGCAGCGCGATCTGATCCGCAAAGCCGGCGGTATCGCCGGTGGTGATCCACAGCTTGTTCTGTGCCAGCAGATAGGCATCGGCGCTGCCGTCCACATCGCTGTAACGGGCGGTGTCCAGATCATCCAGCAGGTCGTACAGCGCACCGGAGCGCTCCTTGAGCAGGCCGTCCAGCTGGGTGGCTGCGGTGTTCTGGGAGCGCTGCAGCAGGTCGATCTGGCTGGTAAGCTGGGTCAGCTGCTGGCGCAGCACCGCCTGATTTGCATCGGTATACAGCTCTGCAACGGCAGTGCCCGCCGACACACGCTCACCGTCCGAGACAAGGTAGCCCAGATTGCCGCTGCCGGAAATGCAGGTCTCGTCAAACAGCAGCACGCCGTCCGCTTCAATGGTATCGGAGATGGTGATGGGCAGCGCCGTTTCGTAGACGTTCTGGGGGAAAAGGATGTGCGCCGCCTGCCAGCAGACATAGGCAGCCGCCGCCAGCAAAAAGGCGGCCAGCACGACCGCCAGCGTGGTAAGCGCAGACAGCTTGCGGCGCGGTTCCTGAGGGGTTTCCGGCATAAGGATCATCCTTTCGATAAAAAGTCTTGGGTCAGACGCAAGGCGGTCTGCCGCACGTCTGCCGCCCCGGCATCCAGCCATGTGACCCCGTCCATGTGGCGGAACCATGTCAGCTGGCGCTTGGCATAGTTGCGGGAAGCCTGTTTGAGTTTTTCAGTACAGGCATCCAGCGCGGCGGTCTGTTCGAAATACGGGAAAAATTCTTTATAGCCGATGGCCTGTGCAGCGGTGCGGAAGGTTTCGCGGTTGCGCCAGACGTATTCTGCTTCGGCTAAAAGCCCGGCCTCCAGCATTTTGTCTACCCGCAGGTCGATGCGGCGGTACAGCGCTGCGCGGTCCGGGAAATCCAGCCCCAGCACAAGGCTGCGGTAGGGACGCTCCGGCGGCAGCGAATCGGCTTTTTGTTCGCTGAGACGCTTGCCGGTGGCGCGGTAGTGCTCCAGTGCCCGCAGCACCCGTACCTTATTATTGGGGTGGATGGCAGCGGCGGCTTCCGGGTCCACGGCTTGCAGCCTTGCGTACATGGCTTCCGGGCCAATGGCCTCCAGTTCGGCAGTCAACTGCTCGCGCAGACCGTCCGGGGCTTTTTCGGCAGTAAAGCGCACACCGTACAAAAGGCTCTGCACATACAGGCCGGTACCGCCGACCAGCAGCGGCAGATGCCCCCGGGCGGTGATATCCTGAATATACTCCCCTGCCAGTGCGGTAAAATCCGCCACGCTGAAGGTCTTTTCCGGGGTGAGGATGTCCACGCCGTGGTGCGGGATGCCGCAGGTCTCCTGCGGGGTGACCTTGGCGGTGCCCACATCCAGACCTTTGTAGATCTGCATGGAGTCGGCGCTGATGACCTCGCCGGAGAACTGCTGCGCCAGCGCAACGCCCAGCGCAGTTTTGCCGGTGGCAGTGGGGCCTACCACAGCCACCACGGCGGGTTTTGCATTACACGATGCGTCCAAACTGCTTTTCCAACTCCTTTCGGGTAAGCTTGAGCACGCAGGGACGGCCATGCGGGCAGAAGGGCGGCACCTCGCCGGAGAGGATCTTCTCGGCCAGTGCCATCAGCTCCTGCGGGGAGGACTTGTCCCCCGCCTTGATAGCGGCGCGGCAGGAGATGGAGTGCAGCACCCACTCGGTGTGCTCGTTCAGCGCGTCCCGGCTGCCCTTGAGCAGGCGGTCAGCGATCTCCACCAGCAAGTCCTCAGCGTTCTGCGGCTCTACGTCCGCAGGCACGGCGCGCAGCAGCACGGTGCTGCCGCCAAAGTCGGCCACGTCCAGCCCGGCGTTTTCCAACAGGGGCTGGTTTTCCAGTAGCGCCTGCTTTTCCTCTGCGGAAAGATCGATGGCGGCGGGCTGCAGCAGCAGCTGGCTGGGCACATTGCCGTAGTTGGCGGCTAACTTTTCGTACAGCTGACGCTCGTGGGCAGCGTGCTTGTCAATCAGACACAGCTCGTCGCCCCGCTCTGCCAGAATATAGGTGCGGAATACTTCGCCCACATACCGCAGCGGCTCATCCCCCTGCGGCACATCAAAGCCCAGCTGCTCCGGCTGTTCCGGCTGCGCGGGTTCTTCCGGCTGATAGGGCACCGTTGCAGCTTCGATCTCTGGGGCGGCGGGCATGGTGTTCCATGCCGCCATGTGATCCAGCGGCGGGTCGGCTGTGGTGTCCGTTTCCGGGTGCACATCCAGCTGCGCCTCACCGGCTGCTGCCCGGAAGGGCTGCGGCGAGGACTGGATTTTTGTTGCGTCCGGCTTTTCGGGGCTGTGGAGGGTGACCACCGGGTCCAGAATGTCCTCTGCGGGGTCAGACTGCCGCCACGAGGGCACGGCAGCAGCCGTGCGGACAGGCTGTGCGGGCTGTGCCGGCGAGGTATCTGCCGTAAAAACCGGGGTTTTCACCGGAGCAGCGGCGGGGCGCTGCGGCTGCGAGGCTTCCCAACGCTGCGCGGGCAGCGTACCGGGGTCCGCCTGACCCGGAATGACGGCAGAAAGCCCTGTAAAGCAATTATCCTTTACAGCATTTTCGCTTTGTGTATCGTTTTCTTTTTCGGTTTTCTCTTTTTCGTCTGCTTCAAAGGTAAATCGCCGTTCCCCGGTGCCGGGCTGTGCCAGCGCCAGCTTGACCGCGTGGTAAACGACATCGAACACGTCGTTTTCCCGGGCAAAGCGAGCTTCGATCTTTGCAGGGTGGACATTGACGTCCACAAGGTCGGTGGGCATTTCCAGCAGCAGGATGCCGCCTGGGAACTTGCCCTGCATGGTCGTGCCCTTGAACGCCATTTCCATGCCCGCCATGATGGTGCGGTTGCGCACATAGCGGCCATTGATGTAGAAATGCTGCATACTGCGGCTGGCGCGGCAGCTCTTGGGCGGGGTGATCAAACCGGTGACCCGGTACAGTCCTTCCTCGGAGTGCACCTCGATGAGGTCGCGGCTGAACTCCCGCCCCAGCACTGCGTAGGCGGCGCTGCGCAGTTGGCCATCACCGGGGGTGACGTATTGCAGCTTGCCTTCCCGGATGAATTTGACGCTGACCTCCGGGTGGCTGAGCGCCACATGCCCTACGTTATCTGCCACAAAGGTGCCCTCACTGGAGTCCTTTTTGAGGAACTTCATGCGGGCGGGGGTGTTGTAGAACAGGTCCTGCACCCGGATGGTGGTGCCCACGGCGCGGGCGGCAGGCTCTCTGCCCTGCTCCTCGCCGCCGGCGATGCGGTAGCAGGTAGCAAACTCGTCCACCTCGGTGCGGGTGAGCAGCTCTACCCGCGCTACGCTGGCAATGGAAGCCAGTGCCTCGCCACGGAAGCCCAGCGTATGGATGCTGTTCAGATCGTCCGGTTTTTCAATTTTGCTGGTTGCATGGCGGATGAAGGCTGTCGGGATATACTCGGCATCAATGCCGGTGCCGTTATCGCTGATCTCGATCAGCTTTACGCCGCCGGACTCGATGCTGACGGTGACCTGCGTCGCACCGGCGTCGATGGAGTTTTCCAAAAGCTCCTTGACCACCGATGCAGGGCGCTCTACCACCTCACCGGCGGCGATCAGCTCCGCAGTATGCTTATCCAGTACATGGATGACTGCCATGGTCTTTCCCTCCCTTGTGGTTACTATTTTTTATGGTCAGCCGTTCAGGCTGCCCTTGAGGGTCTTTTTCAGCTCGTACAAGAAGTTCAGCGCTTCAATGGGGGTAAGCGTTTCCACATCCACGGCTTCCAGCTTTTCCATCATCTCGCTGGGCACTGCCGGGGAATTGTACTCCTGCAAAGCGTCAAAATCCATCTGCTCCACCTTGTTTTTGGGAGCAGAGGCTTCCAGCGTGCGCAGCACCTCGTGGGCGCGGCGGGTCACGCTGCCGGGCAGACCGGCCAGCTTTGCCACCTCGATGCCGTAGCTGTCATCGGCGGGGCCGCGCACGATGCGCCGCAGGAAGGTGATGTCCTCGCCGCGCTTTTTGACCGCGATGTTGTAGTTTTTTACGCCCTCCACGGTGCCTTCCAGTTCGGTCAGCTCATGGTAGTGGGTGGCGAACAAGGTCTTGCAGCCCAGACCCTTGGCGGGGTCGGCGATATGCTCCACCACGGCGCGGGCAATGCTCATGCCGTCAAAGGTGGAGGTGCCGCGGCCGATCTCGTCCAGCACCACAAGGCTTTTGGCAGTGGCGTTTTTCAGGATCTCCGCCACCTCGGTCATCTCCACCATAAAGGTGGACTGACCTGCGGCAAGGTCGTCCGATGCGCCGATGCGGGTAAAGATGGCGTCCACCACACCCACATGACAGCTGGCTGCCGGCACAAAGGAGCCGATCTGCGCCATCAGGGCAATAAGGGCATTCTGACGCATATAGGTGGATTTACCCGCCATGTTGGGGCCGGTGATGATCAGGCAGCGGTCGGTGGTGCAGTTGAGAGTGGTATCGTTGGGTACGAACATACTGCCCTTGAGCACCTGCTCCACCACCGGGTGACGTCCCTCGGTGATGGTCAGCACATCGCTGTCGTCCACCACAGGGCGGCAGTAGTTGTTTTCCGCAGCGACCTGCGCCAGCGCCGCCAGCACATCCAGCTGGGCAATGGCGTTGGCGGTGCGCTGGATACGATCCAGTTGTGCACCGATGCTTTCCAGCAGCTCATCAAACAGGCGGCGTTCCAGCGAGATGAGCCGCTCGTGTGCGCCAAGGATCTTGCTTTCCAGTTCCTTCAGTTCCTGCGTGATGTACCGCTCGCCGGAGGTGAGGGTCTGCTTGCGGATATAGGTCTCCGGCACGAGGTTCTTATAGGAGTTGCTCACCTCGATGAAGTAGCCGAACACATGGTTATAGCCGATCTTCAGCTTAGGGATGCCGGTCTCCTGCCGCAGACGAGCTTCCAGCTGCGCCAGCACGCCCTTGGTGTTATCGCGGATGGAGCGCAACTCGTCCACCTCGGCGTGGTAACCCTTGGCGATAACGCCGCCATCCTTGAGGGTGGAGGGTGCATCCGGGTCTACTGCGGCATAAATGCGCGCCTTGATATCCTCCAGCGGGTCGATACTGGCAGCAAGTTCGGAAAGTTCCGGGCAATTGCAGCCCTCTGCCTGCTTGCGCAGACCGGGCAGACGGTCGCAAGTCTGAGCGAGAGTGTAGATCTCCTTGGGGGTGGCTGAGCCGTACACCGTGCGGGTCATCAGGCGCTCCAGATCCGCGATGTAGTGCAATTCCTCGGTCAGGTCGCCGCGCACCATGGTCTGGCGCACCAGCGCCTCCACAGCGTTCAGGCGGTGGTTGATGAGCTGGCTGGAAATAAGCGGTTGCTCGATCCAGCTGCGCAGCATACGCTTGCCCATGGCGGTGCTGGTCTTATCCAGCACCCACAGCAGGGTGCCGCGCTTTTCGCGGCCGCGCAGGGTCTCGGTCAACTCAAGGTTTGCGCGGGTGACCGGCGAAAGCCGCATGAACTGGGCCTCGTTGTAAGTAATGACGGTCTTTAACCGCTCCACACCCTTGATCTGGGTATCGTGCAGATATTCCAGCAGTGCGGCCATGGCAAACCGCACAAGACCCTCGGCGGCTATGCCGGTGGTTTGCGGCCAGTCCCGGCCAAACTGCTCTTCCAGCGCAGAAGCCACCAGCCCCGGCGCATAGCGTTCGTCCTCGACCAGTTCCACCGAGCAGCTCATGTTCTTTTTGATGTACGCGGTCACCTCGCGGCAGTCCAGCAGGCCGGGGTTCAGCAGCACCTCGCTGGGGTGGTAGCGGCACAGCTCGGTAATGACCGCCGGGGCGATCTTATCTGCCGTCAGCTCGGTGATATGCGCCGTACCGGTGGAAACATCCGCAAAGCAAAGGCCGGCCTTTTTGCCCTTGAGGTACAGGCTGGCAATGTAGTTGTTGCGGTCGTCCTGCAGCATACTGCTTTCAATGACCGTACCGGGGGTGACGACCCGGATGATATCCCGCTTGACAAGCCCCTTCGCCTTGGCAGGGTCCTCCACCTGTTCGCAGATGGCGACCTTATAGCCCTTGGCAATCAGGCGCGCCACATAGCCCTCGTAGCTGTGGAAGGGCACGCCGCACATGGGGGCGCGCTCCGCAAGGCCGCACTGCTTGCCGGTAAGGGTAAGATCCAGCTCCCGGGAGGCCGTGACGGCATCGTCGAAGAACATCTCGTAAAAATCGCCGATGCGGTAAAAAAGAATTTCGTCCTTATGTTGGTTTTTGATATCAAGATACTGCTGCATCATGGGCGAAAGCTCTGCCATGGTTTTTCCTCTTTCCCTTGTATGGTTCCGTCAGCCGGTTTGCGGGCTGTAACCGCCGGTGCAAACAAAACGCGGTCTGTATTGCACAGCCGCGTTCCGGTCAAAAAAGTTTGCTCAGTGGCAGCCGCCGCAGGTGGAGCAGCTGCCGGTGCAGGAGGCAGAAGGCTCCTGCACGGTCATGGGGTCGCCGCCGTTCATGGCGGTGTTGATGATGGCGTCGATATAGTTGACCAGATTCTCGCACTCGCGCTTGGCCTCGTTGTAAGCCACCATGCCCTCGTTGCCCATGATCTGGCCGTAAAGGCTGTTCACCTTCTCGTTCAGCTCAGCGATGCGGGCGTCGTCGCGCTCGTTCTTGCCGATCTCGTTGTTCAGGTCCATGCGGGCCAGATTGAACTCGCCGATCAGGTTCTGCAGCTCCTCATCCTTGTCGTTTGCCTTGCGGGCCTGATCCAGAATGACGTAGCGGGGGTCGGTCTGCAGTGCCATAGCGGCACGCTTGAAAAGATCAATGCAATCCATGATTGGGTTCTCCTTGTTGTTTTTATTCTTTCTGGGGCAGTTTGCCCCGGAATCACTTTTTTATGCTTCCACCTCGCCCAGCAGCACGGTGGCGCGGGCACCGGTAAGATGTACAGTCGCGTAGCTGCCCAGCAGTGCCGGGTCGGCGGCAAACTCCACGGTCAGGTTGTTGTCCAGCCGGCCGGAAAGGGTGCCCTCGTTGCGGCCAAAGCCCTCCACCAGCACCCGGACGGTCTGCCCCACCTGCGCCTTGACCAGTGCCATGGCGATCTCGTCCTGCGTAGCCAGCAGGCGGGTCATGCGGTCGGTCTTTTCCTTGCGGGGGGTGGGGTCCGGCATTTCGGCAGCCTTGGTGCCGGTGCGCTTGGAGTAGATAAAGGTGAACAGCTGCATATAGCCCACCTTGCGCACCAGTTCCAGCGTTTTTACAAAGTCCTCCTCAGTCTCGCCGGGGAAGCCCACGATGATATCGCTGGAGAAGGTGATGCCGGGCACGGTCTTGCGGGCGTAGTCGATGAGTTCCAGATACTGCTCCACCGTATAGTGGCGGTTCATCTGCTGCAAAAGCCGGTCGGAGCCGCACTGCACCGGCAGATGCAGGTGCTTGCACAGCTTCGGCTGAGCGGCGATGGTATCAATGAGCTTATGGCTGGCGTCCTTGGGATGGCTGGTCATAAAGCGGATATGGTAATCGCCGGGCACGGTGCACAGCAGGTTGAGCAGGTCAGAGAAATCGATCTGCTCTTCCAGCCCCTTGCCGTAGCTGTTCACATTCTGGCCCAGCAGGGTGATCTCCTTATAGCCCGCCTCCACAAGGCTGCGGAACTCCGCAAGGATATCGCCGGGCTTGCGGCTCTTCTCGCGGCCGCGGACGTAGGGCACAATACAGTAGGTGCAGAAGTTGTCACAGCCGTACATGATGGGCAGCCATGCGCGGAACTCGCTCTCGCGCCGGATGGGGATGTTCTCCACGATGACCGGACGCTGGGCGGGGTCCAGCAGCACCCGCTTATGCTTTTGCAGTTTCTGGGCGATCAGCTGCGGCAGGGTGTCGATGCCGTCCACGCCGAACACCAGATCCACATAGGGGTAGCTCTTGCGCAGCTTTTCCACAATGTGCTGTTGGTTAGCCATACAGCCGCACAGGCCGATGATGAGGCCGGGCTTTTTTTCCTTGAGCCCCTTCAGCGCGCCCACGTTGCCGAACACCCGCTGCTCGGCGTGCTCACGCACAGCGCAGGTGTTGAACAAAATCAGGTCGGCATCCTCCGGCTTATCGCACAGGCCGTAGCCGATATCTACCAGCACGCCTTTAATGCGCTCGCCATCGTTGACGTTCTGCTGACACCCGTAGCTGTGCACAAAGGCCAGCGGCGGGGTGTCGTAGGTCTGCCGCACCAGCTCGGCGGCAACGGCATTATGTTCAAAGTTAATGTATTTCAAAAAAACCATCCTTCTCCGCCGGGCAGGGTAGCCCCATGCGGCGAAACTCTATTTTCTGCTATTTTATAAAAGACACTCTTTAGTATACCCTGTTTGGCCGCTGCGGGCAAGAGGAAACACGCAAATTTTATGCCTGTTTGACCGTTGCCGCCTCTGCATCCTGCTTGCGGCAGCACTCTTCGCACACGCCCAGCAGCACCACGGCGCAGTCCTGCACCCTGCCCTTCTGGTTTTTGACCAGTTCCATCACCTGTTTTCCGTCCACATCTGCATCGGTCACGCCGCCGCAGACGGTGCAGTACAAATGGCTGTGCCACGGCAGAGTGTGGTCAAAGCGGTCGGCCTTGCCGGGGATGGATACCCGGCGCACCCGCCCAGCCTCCACCAGACTGTTCAGGTTGCGGTATACAGTGCCAAGGCTCAGGTTCGGGCACTCCTGTGCGGCTTTATCGTAGATCTCCTCTGCAGTCGGGTGGTCGCACAGCCGCTCCACCGTCTGCATGACAAGCTCCCGCTGTTTTGAGTAACGCATATCCATCCTCCTTCTTTACACGGTTCAGACGTTTTCTTCCCCTTTGATCTTTGCCCAGTACGCCCGGGCAGCCTGCTCGGTCTTGTTGTCGCCAAAGGTGTAGTATTTCGTATCCTTCAGCACATCCGGCAGGTACTGCTGCTGCACCCAGTGGTTCGCGTAGCTGTGGGCGTATTTGTAGTTTTGTCCTTTTACCAGCGCATCCTCGCCGTCAAAGTGCTTGTTTTGCAGCTGGCGCGGGATGGGGCCGGTGCGCCCGGCCTGTACGTCCGCAATGGCTGCGTTGATGGCATCGTGGGCGCTGTTGGATTTAGGGCTGGTGGCCACCAGAATCACTGCATCCGCAAGCGGTAAACGCGCCTCTGGCAGGCCTACCATGTTGGCGGCATCCACCGCCGCCTTGACGATGGGGATGATCTGCGGATAGGCAAGCCCAACATCCTCGCAGGCGCACACCATCAGGCGGCGGCAGGCAGAGGGCAGGTCTCCCGCCTCCAGCAGACGTGCCAGATAGTGCAGCGCCGCGTCCGGGTCTGACCCGCGCATGGACTTCTGGTAGGCAGAAACGATGTCGTAGTGGTCATCGCCCTCCCGGTCGTAGCGCATGGCGGTGCGGCGGGTGACCTGCCGGATCATATCCAAGGTGATGCGCTTTTCTCCGTTTTCCACCGGCGCTGCCGTGACTGCAAAGTCCAGACAGCCCAGCGCCTTGCGCAGATCGCCTCCGGCGCTTTCAGCCAGATAGGCACAGGCATCCTCGTCCATGCACACCGGCACCTGTTCCCCCTCGGAAAGGCGCTGCACGGCATTGCGCACCCCGCGCTCCACATCCGCTGCGTCAAGGGGCTTGAACTCAAACACAGTGCAGCGGGAAAGCAGGGCATTATAGATGTAAAAATAGGGGTTCTCGGTGGTGGAAGCAATCAGGGTGACGCTGCCGTCCTCGATGCATTCCAAAAGGCTCTGCTGCTGCTTTTTGTTCAGGTACTGGATCTCGTCCAGATACAGCAGAATGCCGCCCGCCGCTGCCAGCGTGCCGATATCCTTGAGCACCGCCTTGATATCCCCGGTACCGCAGGAGGTGCCGTTGAGCTTGTGCAGGGTCATGCCGCTGTTCTCGGCAATAATGCGTGCCACCGTGGTCTTTCCGGTACCGGAGGGGCCGTAAAAGATCATGTTGGGAATGCGCCCGCTCTCGATGGTGCGGCGGAACACCCGCCCCGGCGCCAGCAGATGCTGCTGCCCGCACACATCCGCCAGCGTTTTGGGACGCAGACGCTGCGCAAGTGGTTCATTCATGGTGGTTTCTCCTTCCCTGCCCGCAAGGCATTTTTTATATAGTATAGCGCATTTAGAAAAGGAGGACAAGGGCTTTTCTGAAAATCATTCTCAGATAATGCCCCGCAAACATTTACAAATCCTGTCAAACATGGTATGATTCAGGTATTCCCTTTCAAAGGAGGTTTGTCCCATGCCGGTACGAAAAAAAGCCCCGGAGGATCTTACCGCAAAAAAAGCACTGGCGCTGGAGGTCATTCAGCGTCTCAAGGCCGAATACCCGGATGCAGGTTGCACCTTGGACTACGACCACGCATGGCAGCTGCTGGTCAGCGTGCGGCTGGCCGCCCAGTGCACGGATGCCCGGGTGAACATTGTGGTGGAGGAACTGTTTGCCAAATACCCAAGCGTGGCGGCGCTGGCTGCCGCCGAACCGGAGGACATTGAAGCCATCGTCAAGCCCTGCGGGCTGGGGCACTCCAAGGCGCGGGATATCTCGGCCTGTATGCGGATGCTGCGGGACAAGTACGACTGCCGGGTGCCCGACACTTTTGACGAATTGCTTGCCCTGCCCGGCGTGGGGCGCAAGAGCGCAAACCTCATCATGGGGGATGTGTTCGGCAAGCCCGCCATCGTCACCGACACCCACTGCATCCGGCTGTGCAATAAAATCGGCCTTGTGGACGGCATCAAGGAGCCGCAGAAGGTGGAGATGGCGCTGTGGAAGATCATCCCGCCGGAAGAAGGCAGCGACCTTTGCCACCGCTTTGTGATGCACGGCCGCGCGGTGTGCAACGCCCGCAAGCCGGAATGTGAAAAATGCTGTTTGAAGGACATCTGCCGCACCGCCCGCGAAGCTGCCGGGCAGCAGGCAGAACTGTAACTTTAGGAGGTATAACCTATGATTACTTTAATGATTTTGCTTATCGTCGCCCTGCTGTGTGTGCTGGTGGGCTGCCTGACCGGTCTGCTGACGCTGGTGGGCGTGCTGGCCTCCCTTTTTGTGGGCGTGCTGGTGGGTGCACTGGCCGGATATCTGGCCGGGCGCTTCATGGGCACAGAAACTTCCCTTGGCCGCAACATCCTGATGGGCGTGCTGGGCAGCTTTGTGGGCGAGTTTTTGTTCGGCCTGCTGGGCATCCACGCCTCCGGCAGCTTTTCTTCCTTTGCCATCTCGGTAGTTGGTGCCTGCGTCTGCATCTGGATCGGGCAGAAGCTCTCCAAGTAATCGTTTTATAGCAATATACCGCCGCGTTCTGCTGCCGGAGTTTTCCGGGCAGGGTGCGGCGGCTTTTTTTATGGGCGTTCTGCCGGATAATCCCTCGCCCGGGCTGTGTAAACCGCCAAACTTTCTGCCAATTCTTGACAGGCATTCCCTGCCGTTGTATCGTTGACCCAGAAACGGAGGGCTCAACATGGAAAAAGCACTTGCACATATTTCTGAGGACGGAACCCGCACCCAGACCGTCTACGAGCATCTTTCCGGCACAGCACGCCTTGCCGGAGCTTTTGCCGCACCCTTTGGCGCTGCGCAGGAGGCTGAATACGCTGCATGGCTGCATGACATTGGCAAATACAGCGTTGCTTTCCAGCAGCGGCTGGCGGGCGGTACTGCAACCGACCACTCGACCGCCGGTGCACAGGAAGCGATGAAGGGCTGTGTGCCCCACGTTCAGGCTGCCTTTGCCATAGCCGGACACCACACCGGTCTGCCAGATGGCGGCAACCGAAGGACAGCCGATGCCGCTGACGCTACCCTCTTTGGGCGGCTGAAAAAGCCGGTGGAGCCCTACGATGGCTGGCGTGAGGTCCCCCTGCCCCAGAGCGCCCCGCCGGACTGGGCAAACCGCGACCCGCTGGATTTTGCATTCTTCACCCGGATGCTCTACTCCTGTCTTGTGGACGCGGATTTTATCGACACCGAAACTTTTATGAACGGGCAGGCCGCGCCCCGGGGCAACAGCACCACGCTTTCTTCTCTGCTGGAAAAGGTGCGTGCCAAGGCCAGCGGCTATCTTGCGGCACAGAGCAGCTCGCCGGTAAGCTGCCAGCGCAATGCCGTGCTGCGGGCCTGCATGGAAAAAGGTGCCCACGGCGCACCGGGGCTGTATACCCTCACCGTGCCCACCGGCGGTGGCAAAACCTTCGCCTCCCTTGCCTTTGCGCTGGAACAGGCAGCAGCGCAGGGCATGAAACGGGTGATCTATGTGATTCCGTATATGTCCATCATCGACCAGACTGCCGCTGTTTTTGCAGACCTTCTGGGCGCAGAAAATGTACTGGCGGATTACTCCTGCGCGGACTACAAAAGCCTTGAACAGGAAAAGTTGACCCTGGCACAGTACCGCCAGCTGCTGGCCAGCGAAAACTGGGATGCACCTGTTGTGGTGACCACTGCGGTACAGTTTTTTGAATCGCTGTACGCCAACCTCAGCAGCCGCTGCCGCAAGCTGCACAACATTGCGGACAGCGTGGTCATCTTTGACGAAGCGCAGACCCTGCCCGTCAGTTATCTGCTGCCCTGCGTCAGTGCTATTGCGCAGCTGGTACGGCATTACCACACCACCGCCGTGTTATGCACCGCCACCCAGCCCGCACTGGAGCCATACTTCCGGCAGTTTGCGCCGGAGCTGCCCTTGCAGGAGATCGTGCCGGACACTGCCACTTTATACAGCACCCTGCGCCGCACCACCCTTTGCGATGCCGGAGAGCTGACGCAGGAGGCGCTGACTGCGCAGCTTTGCGCACTGCCGCAGGTGCTGTGCGTGGTGAACCGGCGCAAAACGGCGCAGGAAGTGTACGCCGCCCTGCCCACCGAGGGCAGCTACTGCCTGACCACGCTATTGTGCGCCGCAGACCGCCGCCGCCAGCTGGCAGAGATCCGGCAGCGGTTACGTGAGGGGCTGCCTTGCCGGGTAGTGTCCACCTCGCTGATCGAAGCCGGTGTGGACGTGGATTTCCCCGCCGCATACCGGGAGCTGTGCGGGCTGGATTCCCTTTTGCAGACCGCCGGGCGCTGCAACCGGGAGGGACGCCGCAGCGCAGAAGAGAGCTTGGTATACCGTTTTACGCTGGAAGGCTGCGGCGTCCCGCAGATGCTGCGCCAGAACGTACACGCCATGCAGTACGCAGCAGGCTGCACCGCAGCACTGGACAGTCCGGAGGCGGTCAGGGCTTATTTTAAGGAGCTGTATTTTGCGCGGGGCGAGGCCGCACTGGACACCAGCGGCATTCTGGACGCCCTGCGCAAGGGGATCTCGGGCTGCATTTTCCCGTTTGCGCAGGTGGCAGAGCAGTTCCATCTGATCGAAGCCCCCACCCGCACCGTTTACCTGCCTGTTGGCGAAGGCAAAGCCCTTTGCGAGCAGCTGCGCAGCGGAACTGTGAGCCGTGCACTTTACCGCAAGCTGGGCGCTTACAGCGTAGCCTGCTATGCCCAGCAGTTTCAGGCATTGGATGCCGCCGGAGCACTGGAAATGCTGCCCAACGGCAGCGCTATCCTGACCGACAGCACTCTGTACGATGCCAAGACCGGACTTTCCATGGACGTGGAGACCGGAAAAGGTCTGTTTTTCTGACAAAAAAGTAGAAGCAAGGCAAAGATAATGTTTAGAAGTCCTTTTTATTGTATTTTATCTGTTGTAATATAGTATTTGATAAATGAAGAAACGGCAAAGCATCTGTCGCTCTGCCGTTTCCCCGTCATACATCCATGACCTACTAATTATTTCTATCCACATCCCAGTGTACACACCGGATGACAGCAACAGTATACGAAAAAAAACATTAAATTGCAAGTTTCCCTTGTATTATTGATCAAATTGTGTTATTCTAGGCTCAGAAAAGCTTATACATCCTTTACTTAATAATTGAAATGTAGAAAGAGGTGGTTTATGTGGGCAAGTTTTCTCTTTGCCTGAAGATTCAAATAAGCTTTGAAAGGAGGTGGTGTTCATGTCCATGCTGATCGAGGTCTGGGGCGACTACGCCTGTTTTTCAAGACCCGAGATGAAAACCGAGCGTGTATCCTATGACATCATGACGCCCTCGGCGGCGCGCGGGCTGGTGGAGGCAATCTACTGGCACCCGGGCATGAAGTACCATATCGACCGCATCTATCTGCTCAAGCCGGTGCAGTTTGCCAGCATCCGGCGCAATGAGGTCAAGGCTACCCTGCTGTCCTTCGCGGCGCTCAGTGCAGCCAAGGGCGGCGAGGTGCCCATGCTGTGCACGGCAGAGAACATCCAGCAGCGTGCCGCACTGGTGTTACAGGATGTGCACTACGTTATCGAATGCCATTTTACCATGACCGAAAAAGCCGCACCCGGCGATAACCCGGGCAAATTTCAGGATATCCTGCGGCGGCGGCTGAAGAAGGGGCAGTGCTATCATCAGCCCTGCTTTGGCTGCCGGGAGTTTCCGGCAAACTTCCGGGAATGGCACGGCAGCGCTGAGGAGATCCCCGCACTGCCGCTCACGCAGGATCTGGGCTTTATGCTGTATGATCTGGACTACTCCGACCCGGAAAAAATCCGCTCCCAGTTTTTCCGGGCAAAGTTGGAAAACGGCGTGCTGGACTGCCGGGATGTGGAGGTGTTTACATGATCTTACAGGCACTTACTGCCTATTACGAGCAGCTTGTCCGGCAGGGCAAGCTTTCTGCCCCCGGCTGGGACGACAGCTTTAAAGTGAGCTATGAGCTGCGCCTGAACGATGTCGGGCAGCTGGTTAGGGTCGTTCCTCTTCTCACCGAAAAGACCGTGGGTAAAAAGACAGTCCTTGCCCCGCGTGCAATGCGCGTACCGGCGCACGTCAAGCGCACGGCCGGTGTTTCGGCAAACCTGCTGTGCGATAATTCCTCCTATCTGTTGGGCGCAGACGAAAAAGGCAAGCCGGAGCGTGCAAAGCAGTGCTTCGATGCCTGTGCGGCGCTGCACCACAGGCTGTTGGACGATGTCGACAGCCCCGCTGCCCGGGCGCTCCTTGCTTATTTTGACCGCTGGGATCCGGCGCAGGCTGCTACGCATCCCCTATTGGCTGAGCAGTGGAAGGAGATCACAGGCAATGCCAACCTGATCTTCGGCTACGAGGCCGCCGACCACAGCCACAGTTTTGTCAACGACGACCCTGCCATTCAGAACGCATGGCAGGCGCACTACAACGACCGCTCTGCAGGTGCAGACACGGTACAGTGCCTGATCACCGGTAAGCAAGCGCCTGCTGCACTGGTGCACCCGTCCATCATGGGAGTACAGGGTGCGCAGAGTTCCGGCGCGGCACTGGTGTCCTTCAATGCACCCGCCTTTTGCTCCTACGGCCACGAGCAGGGCGAGAACGCCCCCATGAGTGAGTACGCAGCCTTTGCCTATACCACTGCGCTGAACCGCCTGCTTGCTGACCGCGACCACTGCAAGCACGTTGGCGATACCACCATTTTGTGCTGGGCAGAAAACGCGGAGCCGGTCTATCAGGATGCCATGAGTATGTTCCTGTTTGGCGCAGACGAAGCCGCAGGCATTCAGGAAAGCGATGTACAGGCTGCGCTCAAACGGCTGTCTGCCGGGCAGACAGTGCCTTTTCTGGAAAAAGAGCTTTCGCCCGACCAGCACTTTTATCTATTGGGACTGGCACCCAACGCTTCCCGCCTGTCGGTGCGGTTCTTTTTGCGGGACACCTTTGGCAGCTTTGCGCAAAACCTGCAAAAGCACGCCGAGGAAATGGCAATCGACTGCTCGGAAAAAGAAAAGTTCCGTACCCTGCCCATCTGGGCTGTGGTAAACGAGACCACCCGCACCGTGCCCGGACAGCCCGCAAAGCCGTCGCCGCAGCTGGCAGGCGACCTGCTGCGCGCCGTGCTGACCGGCGGGCGTTACCCCGCCACCCTATTGAACGGTGTGACCCTGCGCATCCGTGCCGAGCAGGCCGTGACCCGCGGCCGGGCCGCTGTGATCAAAGCGTATTACCTGCGTAATTACCCTACCGAACTGAACAAGGAGGTCTATACTGTGAGCCTGAACGAAACCACCAATGTTCCCTATCTTCTGGGGCGGCTGTTCTCTGTGCTGGAGGCGGTGCAAAAGGCTGCCAACCCCGGCATCAACACCACCATCAAGGACCGGTATTTCAACGCCGCCTGTGCCACGCCGGGCATGGCCTTCCCCACCCTGCTGCGGTTGAGCCAGAAGCATCTGCGCAAGCTGAACGACGGCCTTGCCACCTACTACGATAAGCAGATTACCGAACTGATGGCACAGCTGCCGGAAAGCGGTTTCCCCGCTCGGCTCAGCCTGCCGGATCAGGGCAAATTTGCCATCGGCTACTACCACCAGACCCAGAAACGCTTTGCCAAAAAGAACGAGGAGGAATAAAAAATGTCTGCACCTATCAAGAACCGCTACGATTTCGTCATTCTGTTCGATGTGGAGAACGGCAACCCCAACGGCGACCCCGATGCCGGCAATATGCCCCGCATCGACCCCGAGACCGGCTACGGTCTGGTGACCGATGTCTGCCTGAAGCGCAAGATCCGCAACTATGTGGAAACGCTGAAGGAGGACGCCCCCGATGCCGACAATTACCGCATCTATGTCAAGGAGGGCGTGCCCCTGAACCGCAGCGATGCCGAGGCGCTGGAGCACAACGGTCTGACCCCCAAAGACGACCTGAAAAAGGCCAAGAAAAGCGACCCGGAGATTGACCGCAAACTGCGGGATTATATGTGCGAGCATTTCTACGATATCCGCACTTTCGGTGCCGTGATGACCACCTTTGTCAAGGGTGCGCTGAACTGCGGTCAGGTGCGCGGCCCGGTACAGCTGAGCTTTGCCCGCTCTGTGGACCCCATCGTGCCGCAGGAGGTGACCATTACCCGCGTAGCCATCACCACCGAGGCAGACGCTGAAAAGAAGAACAGCGAAATGGGCAATAAGCACATCGTGCCCTACGGCCTGTACCGTGCCGAGGGTTACGTTTCTGCCAATCTTGCCCGCAAGACCACCGGCTTCTCGGAGGAGGACTTGCAGCTGCTGTGGCAGGCTATCCTGAATATGTTCGAGAACGACCACAGCGCTGCACGCGGCAAGATGGCCGTGCGGGAGCTGATCGTGTTCAAGCACGATTCCGAACTGGGCAATGCGCCCGCCTACAAGCTGTTTGATGCCGTTACCGTGGCGCACAAGGCCGAGGTGATCGCGCCCCGCAGCTATCAGGACTACACCGTTACGGTGGCCGACACCCTGCCGGAGGGTGTGCACTGCGAGAGGTTCCACTGATGGACGCGCCGGACGACTACCTGCAAATGTCCGGTATCCAGCACTTTGCCTTCTGCCGCCGTCAGTGGGCACTGGCCTATCTGGAGCAGCAATGGGCTGAAAATCTGCGCACCACCGAAGGGCATCTGGATCATGCCCGCTGCCACGATGACACTCGCACCGAGCGCCGGGGCGAGTTGCTGATCACCCGGGGAATGCGGGTGGTCAGCCACCGGCTGCGGATGGCAGGCAACTGCGACGTGGTGGAGTTCCGGGCTTGCGCAGATGGTATTCCGCTGCAAAGAACCCCCGGGCGCTGGCAGCCCTACCCAGTGGAGTACAAGCACGGCCACGCAAAAGAAACCGATGCTGACCGGCTGCAATTATGCGCACAGGCCATGGCGCTGGAAGAAATGCTGGTGTGCCATATCCCGGAAGGGGCGCTGTATTACTGCGAAACCAAACGGCGGGAAGCCGTACCTTTTACCGACGAACTGCGCAGCACCACCCGGCAGATGGCAGACGAGATGAACCAGTATTTTGCCCGCGGCTACACCCCAAAGGTAAAGCCCGGCAAGCACTGCAACGCCTGCTCCCTGAAAGAGCTCTGCCTGCCGGTGCTCTGCCAGAAGGCAGACGCCAAGGACTATCTGCGGCGTTATCTGGACGAGGCTGCGGCCACGGAGGTGACACCATGCGACAATTCCTGAACACCCTGTTCGTCCTCAGCGAGGACGCTTACCTCACGCTGGACGGCGAAAACGTTGTGGTCAGCCGTGGGAGATCCGAGGTCGGGCGGGTGCCGCTGCACACGCTGGAAAGCATCCTCTGCTTCAGTTACGCCGGTGCCAGCCCTGCGCTGATGGGCAAATGCGGGCGTATGGGCATCGACCTGAGTTTTTATAGCCCGCGCGGACGCTTTTTAGCGCGCACTGTGGGCGAGGAACGCGGCAACGTATTGCTGCGGCAGAGCCAGTACGCCGTTGCCGCCAGTGAAGCGCTCAGCTGCAGCTATGCCCGCAGCTTTATTCTGGGCAAGGTGTACAATGCCCGCTGGGTGCTGGAGCGTGCCACACGGGATCACCCGCAGCGGGTGCCCGTGGACGAATTGAAACAGACCAGCGCCCAGCTGGCTGCTGCCCTGCCGCTGGTGGAAAGCTGCGAGGATCTGGAGCAGCTGCGCGGGCTGGAGGGCGAAGCCGCACAGCGGTATTTCGACCGGTTCAACGCGCTGATCTTACAGCAGAACGATGCTTTTGTGTTCACCAGCCGCAGCCGCAGACCGCCGTTGGACAACGTGAACGCGCTGCTGTCCTTTGCCTATTCCCTGCTGGCCAGCGATTGTGCCGCCGCGCTGGAGGGTGCCGGGCTGGACCCCTATGTGGGTTTTCTGCACCGTGCCCGCCCCGGGCGGCGCAGCCTTGCGCTGGATCTGATGGAGGAACTGCGCGCCGTTTTGGCTGACCGTTTCGTGCTGTCCTGTATCAACCAGAAAGTGCTGAGCGCAAAGCACTTTGAAAAGCAGGAGAACGGTGCCGTTCTGCTGACCGAGGAAGGACGCCGCGCGTTCCTGAATGCATGGCAGCAGAAAAAACGCGAAGTCATCACCCATCCGTTTTTAAAGGAAAAGCTCTGCTGGGGGCTTGTGCCCTATGTGCAGGCGTTGCTGCTGGTACGCACCCTGCGGGGCGATCTAGAGGTCTACCCTCCGTTTTTTTGGAAATGAGGTGCAATCATGCTGGTACTGATCACCTACGATGTAAACACCGAAACCTCTGCCGGACGCAAGCGGCTGCGTAAGGTTGCCAAGAAGTGCGTGGATCATGGGCAGCGGGTGCAGAATTCCGTGTTCGAGTGCCTGCTGAACGCATCGCAGTACGCGGTGCTCAAGGCAGAGCTGACCGCCCTGATCGACCCTGCCTTGGACAGTCTACGGCTCTACCAGTTGGGCAACAATTACCAGACTAAGGTCGAGCATGTTGGGCTGCACCCGGAGTTTGCGCAGGATAGTGTGCTGATCTTTTGATGCCCCGCCAGTGCGAACAGGCAGCGCACATGGTTTTCCGGGACACTTCGCACCGGAATACCAGCCGTTTGCACAAGTAACGGTGTGATTTTGCGGTTTGTTTTACAGGCACCTCTTTGCAATTTGTGCAGGGAGGTGTATAATGAGACAAAAGCAGAGGGTTTTCTCTCTGTTTTTGCTGTCGCCCTCCTCGCGGAGGGCGTGGATAGAAATATTTCTGCCTGTGCGAAAGAATTAGCCGCCCGACGTCGCCCTCCTCGCGGAGGGCGTGGATAGAAATGTGTATCCGGTCGATCGCTGCGCCTAGGTCTGCGCGTCGCCCTCCTCGCGGAGGGCGTGGATAGAAATGTTGTGCCGAGCAGCATTACGCTTGAACAATGGGGGTCGCCCTCCTCGCGGAGGGCGTGGATAGAAATGTCCAGCTCTGCGGCCATGCGCAGAACATGGTTTGCGTCGCCCTCCTCGCGGAGGGCGTGGATAGAAATGCTGCATACTTGGACACCTCTGCACAGGCTTTGCGTCGCCCTCCTCGCGGAGGGCGTGGATAGAAATTCGTTGGTGTTGTGGGTGACCTCGGTAGCCCTCAGGTCGCCCTCCTCGCGGAGGGCGTGGATAGAAATTTGGAAAGGAGAGTGCCGCCGGAATGGCGCGTACCGTCGCCCTCCTCGCGGAGGGCGTGGATAGAAATCCGCTTGGACTGCGGTCTATTAGCGGCAGTTCGTCGTCGCCCTCCTCGCGGAGGGCGTGGATAGAAATGGAGATGTGGACACCACCTTACCAGATTTGGGGGGGTCGCCCTCCTCGCGGAGGGCGTGGATAGAAATATCGTTGTTCGGATGAAGCCGAACGGACGGATTTTGTCGCCCTCCTCGCGGAGGGCGTGGATAGAAATAGAACTTGCAAAGGTTTTAGGGCTGAAAGATGAAAGTCGCCCTCCTCGCGGAGGGCGTGGATAGAAATACCGTTGCTTTTGTCACCTGTCAGGATAAAAGCCTGTCGCCCTCCTCGCGGAGGGCGTGGATAGAAATTTGAACAAGAAGTGCTTGCCCCGCGTGGTACGATGTCGCCCTCCTCGCGGAGGGCGTGGATAGAAATATCAGAAAGACGTTAATAATTATCTGCTGATAGATGTCGCCCTCCTCGCGGAGGGCGTGGATAGAAATAGAACTTGCAAAGGTTTTAGGGCTGAAAGATGAAAGTCGCCCTCCTCGCGGAGGGCGTGGATAGAAATGCTGTGGATTCCCTCAAAGCGGAGTGCAGATTAGATGGTCGCCCTCCTCGCGGAGGGCGTGGATAGAAATGCGTACCAATACTATCATAAATCCCGGTATCTGTCGTCGCCCTCCTCGCGGAGGGCGTGGATAGAAATTATCAGCTCGTCCGTTTCCAGTTCCAAGGACAGCGTCGCCCTCCTCGCGGAGGGCGTGGATAGAAATCATCCCCAACCTATTATACTATGATTCAAAGGATTGTCGCCCTCCTCGCGGAGGGCGTGGATAGAAATAAACAACATGGCAAAATGCGCCCGGTGGCGTGGCGTCGCCCTCCTCGCGGAGGGCGTGGATAGAAATAAAAACGGCTTCCGCGCGTTTGATGTCACGCCAAAGTCGCCCTCCTCGCGGAGGGCGTGGATAGAAATTTTTCGAATCCGGGAGAAAAAGAACGTAAGCAGGTCGCCCTCCTCGCGGAGGGCGTGGATAGAAATGGGACAGCGTAGCCCGTTGCTACGCATGGGTAGGTCGCCCTCCTCGCGGAGGGCGTGGATAGAAATCTCTTTCCCCTCTGCCATCCACTCTTGGCTGAGCGGTCGCCCTCCTCGCGGAGGGCGTGGATAGAAATATACAGGCCGGGCACACTGTACAATGGCATGCAGGTCGCCCTCCTCGCGGAGGGCGTGGATAGAAATTCATAGATAGCTATCTGGTATCCATCCTGGAAACAGTCGCCCTCCTCGCGGAGGGCGTGGATATACACTGTCATTCTCTTGATCCGAGATCTGCTATCCGCAACTCCCGCAGTTTACCGATGATCTGATTCAAAAGTTCAACACGCTGTGTCCGTTCATCTGAGTACCGATTGATCTTTTCCAGTCTCATCATATCTTGCCGAACATCTTCTGCGACATAGTACATTGCCAGCGCAGAATGTTTTCCAAATTCTTGAAGAGCGTCTGTGTTGGCGGCCTGAACACAAGCCCCCGCCGCACGAATGTACCCTTCATAGATCTCACGATCGTGCTGCTGTTTTTCTATCTTGTCCTGATGTTCGTATTCCAGTTGTCTCATTTTTTCTGCGTGTTTGTTGTTCAGATATGTCGTTGCTACCGGAGATACAACGGCTCCAATAATAGCCACGATCGCTGCAATTTCAGAAAAATCCATTTTCATCGCCTTCCTTCTGCCCCAGTATACCGCAGAAGCAACCCCACATCAAGGCGGTCATGCCACCGCATACAAAATAAGATCATTCCGAATTTTCCATTGTATTTTACAGCGTCCGGCGCTATACTCATTGCATAAGATACTTCCTGTGCATCCGCAAGGGTACACCGCACTGCCTTCGGGAGCAGTGTGGGAGTATCTTTTTTATAATAAAAACGGAGAGACATAATCATGACGGAAACGATGATAAGCCTATTGATATTCGTACAGCATTAAATGAGATCGATGCAAAAGAACACTTGATAAATGTCTCTGAAAAGTATAAAATACCAGTAGAAGAAACCGTTCTGACAAAGCAACAACTTGAGTATTACAAAAATCTATTGAAAGAATTGGAGGGAAAGAAATGAAAGTCATTGAAAGCGATGCTTTCTGCGGATTTACCACACTGAAATTCGATGTTTTTCCTTCCGACCAGCTTTTTATCGTACCCGGAAAGGCCGTAAAAATCGATGGTGTTGTTTATCCTCGTATTAAGGCTCATGACATTGGTCCGCGAATGGCGATTGCCGGAGAATATGATTTTACCGGAAAGACTGCCGAAATCATCAACTAAACCACGATGCACACGCACCGTGGTTTTTGTTTACCCATTTTGCCCGCATAAGGATGGAACAGGCACCATCGCAGCGGGCAGGCGCTACTGTTTGACAAGGATACCCTGTATAGAGTATTATTATCATAAGAAAAAGTTGTGTTAGAGGTGATTTTGCCATGAAAGATGACAAGCATATGACAGAAGGCGACCGTGCCTGGCAGGAACGTCAGGAAGTATGGGCGAAAGAGCCTGTCAAATTTCGCAAACTGACCCCCGATGAAATTGCCAAATTAAAAAAGCAGGGTCGTATCTGATTCCGTTCATCCATTGAACCACGATGCACGCGCACCGTGGTTTTTGTTTGCCCATTTTTAGCACGATGTAGAAATGCACTGTGCTATTATTGCGCCGTCTTTTGCGCCACTAAATAAAGCAATTTCCAGATAAACAGGGGTAATTAAGGCACAATCGCCCACTTTCCCATCCCCTGCCGTACAAACAAAAACCCCCGAAAATCGGCTTCACAAGTCAACTTTCGGGGGTTTTACTTTGGAGCTACTGACCTGATTCGAACAGGCGACCTGCTCATTACGAGTGAGCTGCTCTACCAGCTGAGCCACAGTAGCACATTGCACATCTGCTGCAACAGGCAATATTTTACCATATTTCCGCGGTGCTGTCAAGGCCGGATTTCCTGTAAGCTGGGCAGCTTTTGCAGGGAGTTTCACAAAAAGTTATTGCATTTTAGCCCAGCGGCTTTATAATAGAATTGATTGCGCAAAAGGCCGCGCCTTTTGCCGGAAAGGACGAGCTGCACCATGATCTTTGTTCCCCTGCTGCACTACTTTTTGTGCAAGAATGATTACAGCGGCAACGAGGCCGGGCTGCGCTACCGGCTTACCCCGGGCAAGCGCACCGTGCCGGACCCGGACGGCGGCGCGGATGCCACCAAAGAGGAGAAAATTCTCACCGTGGACTACTGGCCCGCGCCTTGGACGATTGACAAGACCGACCCCGCCCTGCGCCGCCGGGAGGTATTTCCGCTTACAGACGAAGGGCGTGCCGCCGCCGCGCAGTATCTGAAAGACGCCTATGATGCCGCGCCGGAGCGCTGGAACAACTGCCCGGATATGATGGACTGCGACCCCTGGGAGCCGCCTGCCGAGCCGGATCCTGCCAACGAATAAACCGAACGAGGAAACCATGATCTACCGTTTGAAAGAACTGAAAGGCGATACCATCGCCGTGCCGCAGCTGGTGTTCTCTAAGCTGGGCATTGCCGAAGAATACAATGTGCGGGTGGCGCTGTATGTGCTGGCTACCGGCGTGACCGACCCGGACAAGATCTGCGCCGACCTCAAGCTGCGCAGCCGCATCAGCGCCGAGAGTGCGCTGGCGTTCTGGGCAGGTGCAGGGCTTTTGGAACGCTACGAGGAGAACGCCGCCCCAGGCGCAGAGCCCAGCGCCCCTGCCCCCATGCGCTGGGCGGAGATTGCCGCCGCCAGCCGCACCGATCCTATGATCTCCAGCCTGATCGACTGCGCACAGACCAGCTTTGCCCGTCCGCTGACCCACACCGAGATGGAAAAGCTGGTAAACCTGTATGTGCAGGAGGGCTTTGCACCCGAGACCGTGATGCTGTGCGTAGCCTATGTGGGCAGCCGGGGCAAGCGCACCATGGCTGCCGTGACCCACGAACTGAAGGTCTGGCGTGCCGAGGGCGTGGATACCGGCGAACAGGCTGACGCCCACTTAAAGCTGCTGGCACTGCGCCAGAGCCGCGAGGAATACGTCAGCAGCCTGTTGCAGATCTCCACCGAGGAGCTGACGCTGGGCGGGCGCAAGGCCATTGCGCGCTGGTACGAGGTGTACGGCTACGATGACGCCATGGTACAGGAAGCCGCCGTACAGGCTGGTCCCAAGCGGGATCTGTGGTACTGGAACAGCATCCTGAAAACATGGAACGCCAAGGGTCTGCGCAACATCCATGATGTGCGCGGCCCTGTGGCCGCAGCCGGTGCCAGCCGGAATATCCGGGTGGACCGTGACACGCCCAGCGGAAACGATATCCTGAAAAACGCCACCCGCCGCCGTTCCCTGATCAAGAAACCGGAGTAAGGAGCCTTTATGCGTACCAAAAACGAATTGTATCAGCAGGCATTGCGCACCGTTGCCATGCGGCGGCAGACTGCCCGTGCCCTTGCGCAGGATGCACAAGCCGAAGCCGAAGCCGCGATTCCCGGGCTGCGTCACGCCGAGGAAGAGGTGCGGGTGCGAGGCATCCGCTGTGCCATTGCCGGAGCCTCCGGCAAAGACCGCACCGAAGCTGCCGCTGCGCTTGCAGCGGCAAAGCAGAAGCTGGCCGCGCTGCTGGCTGAGAGCGGACGTCCCGCGGATGCGCTGGAGCCGAAGTTCACCTGCAAGCGGTGCGAGGACACCGGCGCGGTGGACGGCCACACCTGCGACTGTGTGCGCCGGGTGATGCAGCAGCTGCGCCGGAAGGAGATCGAGGAGCTATCCAGCCTGTCTGTCTCCAGCTTTGACACCATGCAGCTGGACTACTACCCCAACACGGTGGACAAGGCGCTGGGTGAGAGCGTGCGCAGCTACATGGCCGAGGTTCTGGCCGACCTGCGGGATTACGCCGCGGACTTCTCCCCTGCCACCCGCGAAAGCCTGCTACTGGTAGGCAACGCAGGGCTGGGCAAGACCCATGCCGCCCTTGCCATTGCCGGGGAGGTGCTGCGGCAGAACTACGATGTGATCTATGTCTCCTGCCCGGACTTTTTCGGCAAGCTAGAGGCGCTGCATTTCGGCACAGACCCCGGCGGCGAGGAGGAGACCTTGTTCCAGACCGCCTGCAACGCCGATCTGCTGATTTTGGACGATCTTGGCACGGAATTCAACTCCAGCTTCTTCCTGACGAATCTGTACAGCCTGCTGAATAACCGCTTGGGCGCAAAGCTGCCCACCATCGTCACCACCAACATCACGGACGGTACGCTGCTGGAAAAGCTGTATACAGAGAAGATCTCCAGCCGCCTTGCGGCCTTTGTGCAGATCCAGTTTCTTGGCAGTGATATCCGGGTACAGAAGGCCGCAGAGTAAGTCGATTTATTTCTGCCGGAATTGTACATCTTTTGAGAGACGCAATCGCAAAATAAGTGCGAATCACCGCGCAAACGAAAAGCCATCTGCCGCAGCATGACCGGGGTTTGAAACCCTTGGAATCAGCTGTGGCAGATGGCTTTATTGTTTGACAAATCAGAACTCTAATGCAGGGCTTACCTCATTGCGGCGCTGTGCCTGCACGATGCAGTCCTTTTCCGGCACGACACCGGCTGCACCCAAGGTGGTGAACACGGTCTGCAGGGCAAGTGCGGGTGTGTTATTCTCCTGCGAGAGATGGCACAGGGCAAACTTTTTGCAGCCGCTCTGGATAAGTTCCAAAAGCTTTGCGGAGCATTCATCGTTGGAAAGATGTCCCCGCACGCTCTCGATGCGGGCGCGCAGATAGTAGGGGTAGGGCCCGCTGCGCAGCATGTGCAGGTCGTAGTTGCTTTCCAGCGCCACAAGGTCGCAGCCGGAAAGCGCCTCGTGCACCGGCGGGGTCAGAGTACCAAGGTCGGTGGCGATGGTCATGGTCTTATCATCCGGGGTGTGGATGCGGTAGCCCACGCAGGGAACATCGTGGCTGGTGGGAAAGGACTGCACCCCGAAGCAGCCGATATCCTCTTCCCTGCCCTCCAACGCATTCAGCTCACAGTTGGCGGGCACGATATCGTTGGCGTCCAGAAAATCCAGCGTAGCCGCTGCACCGTACACCGGCAGCGGGTTCTTTTTCAGGAAGGTGGAAAGCCCCTTGACGTGGTCGCTGTGCTCGTGGGTGACAAGGATGCCCGCGCAATCGCTGATGGCAAGCCCCAGAGATTTGAGCGCTGCCGTAGTGGTGCGCACCCCCTTGCCCATATCCACGATGAGGTACTGCGCACCGCAGCGCACCACGCTGCTGTTGCCGGAGGAACCGGAATACAATGAAATGAACTCTGCCATGAAAACCTCTTATGTTAAAACCTGAAAACAGCCCGCCGCACAGAACTTACGGCAGGCTGTTTGTTTTTTGTTTGTGTTAAAGGGCCTGTTCCAGCGCAGCGGGCACCCGCTCCACCTTGCTGATCTCTGCACCCAGACCGCGCAGCTTTTCCACGATATTCTCGTAGCCGCGCTCGATATGACCGATCTCCTCGATCTCGCTGGTGCCATCGGCCATCAAAGCGGCCACCACCATAGCAGCACCGGCACGCAGGTCGGAGGCGCGCAGCGGGGCGGGGCTAAGCTTTTCCACGCCCTCAAACACGGCCACCTGACCGTCCACCTGTACGCTGGCACCCATCTTGCGCAACTCGTCCACATAGCGGAAGCGGTTGTCCCACACGCTCTCGGTGATGGTGCTGGTGCCCTTGGCCACGCTCAGCAGCACGCCCATCAGGGGCTGCATATCGGTAGGGAAGCCGGGGTGCGGCATGGTGTTGATCTTAAGCGGCAGAATATCGCCGGTACGGGACACCCGCACAGCATCGTCAAATTCTTCCACAGTGACCCCTGCACGGCGCAGCTTGGCCGTGATGGGCTCCAAGTGCTTGGGGGTGACGTTCTTGATGAGCACATCGCCGCCGGTGGCAGCAGCAGCCACCATATAGCTGCCGGCTTCGATCTGATCCGGGATGATACTGTAAGTGCAGCCGTGCATCTTTTCCACGCCGCGCACCTTGATGACATCCGTACCGGCACCGCGCACGTCTGCGCCGCACATATTCAAAAAGTTTGCCAGATCCACCACATGGGGCTCCTTGGCGCAGTTTTCCAGAATGGTCTGACCCTTGGCCATGACCGCAGAGAGCATACCGTTCATGGTAGCGCCCACGCTGACCTTATCAAAGAAGATATGGGCACCGGTCAGCTCCTGCTTGGAGCGCACGGTGATCATGCCGTAGTCCACGCTGTCCTCTGCGCCCAGCGCACTGAACACCTTCAGGTGCTGGTCGATGGGGCGGGGGCCCAGATTGCAGCCGCCGGGCATGGCAACCTGTGCCTTGCCAAAACGGGAGAGCAGCGCGCCGAGGAAGTAGTAGCTGGCGCGCATCTGACGGGACAGATCGTCCGGGACATTGGTGGTGACCAGATGCCGTGTATCGATCTCGTAGGTGTTGCGGTTGAGCATCTTCACCTGTGCACCAAGGGTACTCAGGATCTTGAGGCTGACCGATACATCGCTGATATCGGGCAAGTTTTCGATCACGCAGACATCCGCTGCCAGAATAGTAGCAGGCAGAATACCCACAGCCGCATTTTTTGCGCCGGAAATGGTCACTTCTCCGTGCAGGGGCTTACCGCCGGTAATAACAAATTTCTCCACTTTTATGATCTCCTTGTCAAAGGCCTGTGCCACAGGCCTGTTAAGGCTACTGAAAGCATTCCATTTCGTTACTTGTACCGCCAGGGTGTACAGATTTACCAACACCGGGGCAGATTTATAACTATCCTATTATACACTACTTCCACAAAAAAGCAAAGCCCGATTTGTATCTGTTTCATTATTTTCTGTTTTGCCCAGATTACACGCGGATATTCCAAAAATTTATTAAAATTTCATCAATTTTGACCAAAACTGACCCGGATTTTACCCTTTGGCGATATCACCAAACGTGATCCTCGCACCGCGCTTCCGGGATCCAGCCCAGCTGATAGGCCGTTACCAGCTGCTTAAGATCATGCACGCGCTCCCGCAGCACCTCGCCCTCGTCCGTATCTTCCACGAGAATGCGATGATTTTCGGTCTCCAGAATGTTCTTCTGGGACAGGATATCCAAGTTCTCCCGCACTGCCTTCTCTGCGCTTTCAAAGGGCTGATGGGTGCGCAGGGACATGGTGCGGCTGGAATACACCAGCGTATACCCGGCAATGCCGGTCTTTTCGTGGTAGGCGCGGCAGAACCCGCCGTCAATGACCACCAGCCGTCCCCCGCCTTTGATGGGGCTCTCGCCGTTTTTCTCCTGCACCGGCACATGGCCGTTGACGATATGGCTCGTGCCCGGCAGGCCGAACTCTGCCAGAATGCGGCGGCAGGCGGCTTCATCGTTGTACCAGCTATAATAGGGGTCCTTGACCTCCGTATGGGTGGCGGGGTCGGCGATATACAGCCGCTCGAAGGTAGTCATGGCGCTGCGGCCGAACAACGGCGAAAGCTTGCCGCACCACAGATACCACAGAAAATCCTGTCCGCTCTGGCGGGCGGCGCTGCCCTCCGCCCCGTAGTAGCCACGGCGGGCACGGGCGTCGCAGTAATCCATCAGGGCACGGCCGGAGTAGCGGCGTCCCTCGAAGTGCTCCACCGCAAAGCCGCCCTTCGTGTTCATGGGCACAGCGCCGTGGTAGAGCAGATTGCCGTTTTCAATGTGGTACACGCTGCCCTTGGCATACAAAAATTCAATATGCTGTTGTAATTTCTCGCTCTGCCGGAAGGACTGCACCAGTTTTTGCAGTACCAGCTGCTCGTCCGGGTTCAGCTTTGCGGGGTCTGCCGGGTCTACCGTGGGGAAGGCGGTGTCCCGCAGGGGGTAGCTCTTCTCCCCTACCTGCACGGTGTGGGCGTCCCAGTCGATGCGGCGCAGATAATCCCGCCCCTGCATCTGGAAATCCGGGTTGCGGTCGATGACCTGACATTCCAGTTTGAACATGAGGATGGAGATGGCCTTGTGCATCACAGCGCAGCGGTGAAGCATTCCCTCCGTATAGGGGCCGCGGGCGGCGTCCGTGTGGGGCATCCAGATAGAAAGATCATCTTCGCCGTAGAACTGCTCCGCCATGCGCTGCAAGTGCCGCAGGTTGATGCCGTAGCAATCCTCCAGCATCCCGTGGTTGTGGTAGGCAAGCGTAGTTTTAAGTACCGTACAGATGCAGATGGGACTGCCGGCAGCAGCACCCATCCACACCACGTCATGGTTGCCCCACTGGATATCTACATTGTGGTGGCGCATCAGCAGATCCAGAATAATGTCCGGGCGGGGACCGCGGTCAAACAAATCGCCCACGATATGCAGCTTATCCACCGCCAGATGCTTGATGAGTTCACACAGGCGCACGATAAAGCGGTCGGCGCGGCCATTCTCGATGATGCTGCCCACGATCTGGCCGTAGTACAGGTCTTTGTCGTGATCCTCAAAGTGGGCGTGGAGCAGCTCGTCCAGAATATAGCCGCAGCTGGAGGGCAAACAACGGCGCACATGGTCGCGGGTGTGCTTGGAGGACACCAGACGGCAGATGTCGATCAGCTGGAGAAGGGTCTGGGTATACCACTGCTCCAGTGCATCCTCGGTGGTGCATCGCGCCTTGAGCTGGGGCAGTTTTTCGGTGGGATAGTAGATCAGGGTCGCAAGCTCGGCACGGGCTGCTTCCGGCATGGTATCGCCCAGCACGGCATCCACCTTTTCCCGGATGACACCGGAGGCAGAATTCAGGATATGCACAAAGGCTTCGTTCTCACCGTGCAGGTCACTCATGAAATGCTCCGTACCCTTGGGCAGCTTGAGCAGCGCCTGTGTGCTGATGATCTCGCTGGCAGCCGCCGCCTGCGAGGGGTAATCTCTGGCCAGCAGGGTCAGATACTTCAGATTATCGCGGATCTCATCGGTTTCGGTGCGCATGGTCTCCTCCATCATAACGCATTCCTTGCCCTGCAAAGATGTTGCGTTTTTTGCATTATCGTTTCTCTGTATTTCAGTATAGCACGAATGGCACCAAAAGTGGTATACTGAATACGAAAATTTTAAGCAAAGGACTTTGGATATTATGCCGAAAACCATTTCCGTTCCCACTCGCTGCACCCTCTGCCCCCGCCGCTGCGGTGCCGACCGTGCCGCCGGGCGCACCGGCTTCTGCGGGGCGGGCGCTACGTTAAAGGCGGCCCGTGCTGCCCTGCACCACTGGGAGGAGCCCTGCATCAGCGGTACAAGGGGCAGCGGCACGGTGTTCTTTTCCGGCTGCACCCTCAAGTGCTGCTTCTGCCAGAACTACCCCATCAGTGCCGAGGGGCTGGGCAAAGAGATCACCGTGGAGCATCTGGCTGAGATCTTTTTGAATTTACAGGCGCAGGGCGCACACAACATCAATCTGGTCACCCCCGGGCAGTGGCAGCCGTGGATCATTGCCGCACTAGATCTTGCCCGCGCCAAGGGACTGCGACTGCCCATTGTGTGCAACACCGGCGGCTACGAAACCGTGGAGAGCGTGGAGGCGTGGCGCGGGTACATCGACATCTGGCTGGCTGATCTAAAATATGTGTCCTCTGCCCTTTCCGCAGAGCTTTCCGCCGCGCCGGACTATTTTGCACAGGCAAAGCCCGCCATCGAGGCCATGATGGCGCAGGCGGGGCACCCGGTGTTCGATGCAGACGGCATCCTGCAAAAGGGGGTCATCCTGCGGCATCTGGCGCTGCCGGGTCATGTGGAGGACAGCTTTGCTGTGCTGGACCAGATGGCTGCGTGGAACGACGCCGACCCCGGGTGCTTTCTGCCCAGTGTCATGAGCCAGTACACTCCCTTCTACAAGGCCGCAGAGCACGGCATCGGGCGGCGCATCACCACCTACGAATACCGCCGGGTGGTGAACTACGCCATGGACAAGGGGCTTGTGCAGGGCTATATGCAGCAGAAGAGCAGCGCCAAGGAGGAATACACCCCCAGCTTTGACCTGACCGGGGTGTAATTCTGCGGCAGGGCAGCTTTTTCGGCAACTTTACCAAATTTTCGGTTTTATTTTCTCTTGCTTGCGCGCGCAAACCCTTGCATTCTGTCCGGGAACGCACTATAATGGATACAACGATGTGTTAATAGTTGCGAGTGTCCGCAATGTTATCAGGAGGAGCGTTATGGAACATTTCAATCCGATCCTTGGCAGCGAACCCAATGGCCAGAAGTTCATCACCTGTGGTGAGATCATGCTGCGCCTGACCCCGCCGAACTACGAAAAGATCCGCATGGCATCCGGCTTTGAGGCCAGTTACGGCGGCAGCGAGGCCAACATTGCGCTGGCGCTGGCAAACCTTGGCGTAGACAGCACCTTCTTCAGCGTAGTGCCCAACAACAGTCTGGGCAAAAGCGCTGTGCGCTGGCTGCGCTCCAACGATGTGCACTGCACCCCCATGATCCTGACCGAGCCGGACGAGACCCCTTCTAACCGTCTGGGTACTTATTATCTGGAGACCGGCTACGGCATCCGCGCTTCCAAGGTCATCTACGACCGTAAGCACAGCGCCATTACCGAGTACGATTTTTCTCAGGTAGATCTGGACGCTCTGCTGGACGGCTACGACTGGCTGCACCTCAGCGGCATTACCCCGGCACTGGCACCCAACTGCCGCAGCCTGATCCTTGATATGCTGAAGGTTGCCAAGAAGAAGGGCCTGACCGTGAGCTTTGACGGCAACTTCCGCTCCACCCTGTGGACTTGGGAGGAAGCGCGGGATTTCTGTACCGAGTGCCTGCCCTATGTGGATGTGCTGATGGGCATTGAGCCTTACCACCTGTGGAAGGACGAAAACGACCACAGCAAGGGCGATTGGAAGGACGGCGTACCTCTGCAGCCCAGCTACGAGCAGCAGGACGAGATCTTCCAGCGGTTTATCGAGCGCTACCCCAACCTGAAGTGCATCGCCCGCCATGTGCGCTACGCCCACAGCGGCAGTGAAAACAGCCTGAAAGCCTTTATGTGGTACGAGGGTCATACCTTCGAAAGCAAGCTGTACACCTTTAATATTCTGGACCGCGTGGGCGGCGGCGACGCCTTTGCCAGCGGCCTGATCTACGCCATGCTGCACAACTACAAGGCCATGGATATGATCAACTTTGCGGTAGCCAGCAGCGCCATCAAGCACACCATCCACGGCGATGCCAACATCACCGATGATGTGAGCACCATCCGCAACCTGATGAACATGAACTACGATATCAAGCGGTAAACCGCATACAGCAACAGGCTCCCCGCCATTTGGCGGGGAGCCGTTTTTTTGCATTGCAATCGCGGGACACAGAAAAAGGGCGTTCCAACCATAAGCGGATGGAATACCCTTTTGTTCTGGCTTAGTTGGACAGGATCATGCGGTCGTTGGCAAACTCGCCGCCGCTGGCGATCTGGAACTTTGCCAGCAGGTCAGAGACGTGCAGCTTCTGCTTTTCCTCCCCTGCCACGTCGTAGATGATATGACCCTCGTGCATCATGATGAGACGGTTGCCGTACTTGATGGCATCCTTCATGTTGTGGGTGATCATCATGGTGGTCAGGTGGTTTTCTTCCACGATGCGTGCCGAAAGGGTAAGCACCTTCAGCGCCGTTTTGGGGTCCAGTGCGGCGGTGTGCTCGTCCAGCAGCAGGAGTTTGGGCTTGTTCATGGTAGCCATCAGCAGGGTCAGTGCCTGCCGCTGACCGCCGGAAAGCAGCCCCACGCGGGCGGTCAGGCGATCCTCAAGGCCAAGATCAAGAGTCTTGAGCAGTTCGCGGTACTGCTCCCGCTCGGCCTTGGTGATGCCGATGCGCAAGGTGCGGCGCTTGCCGCGCCGGGCTGCCAGCGCCAGATTTTCCTCGATCTGCATGGTGGCGGCAGTGCCGGTCATGGGGTCCTGGAACACGCGGCCAATGTAGGCGGCGCGCTGATGCTCGCTCAGGCGGGTGACGTCCACGCCGTCGATCAAAATCTTGCCCTCGTCCACCGGCCATACACCGGCAACGGCATTCAGCATGGTGGATTTACCTGCACCGTTGCCGCCGATGACGGTTACGAAATCGCCCTCGTTCAGCTTCAGGTTCAACCCGTTCAGGGCTGTTTTCTGGTTCACCGTGCCTGCATTGAAGGTTTTGGAAACATTTTGGATCTCAAGCATTTTTTGCGCCCTCCTTTGCCTTTTTGACCGGCTTCGAGAAGTATTTGCCCTTCCAGTACGGCACGGCAAGGAACACTGCCACCACGGAGGCACTGAGCAGCTTGAGCAGGTTTGCGTCAAAGCCCAGTGTCAGCACCAGCTGAATGACGATATAATAGATGATCGCGCCGATGGAAACAGAGGCCATCTTGAGGGCAAAGTTGTGGATAATGCGGCTAAAAACAGCCTCGCCGATGATGACAGCAGCCAGACCGATGACGATAGCACCGCGTCCCATGCCGACGTCTGCAAAGCCCTGATACTGGCTGAGCAGCGCACCGGACAGTGCCACCAGCGCATTGGAAACGGCCAGACCCAGCACGATGTTGAAGTTGGTATTGATACCCTGTGCGCGGGACATGGCAGGGTTAGAGCCGGTAGCGCGGATGCCGCAGCCAAGCTCCGTACCGAAGAACCAGTACAGCACCCCGATAACAACCACCGTAACAAGGATGACCATGATGATGGGGTTATGCAGGGCAAATTCCTTGACCCAGCGCAGGGAGATAAGCAGACCGTATTTGTCCACGTTGATGGACTGGTTGGCCTTGCCCATAATCTTCAGGTTGATGGAATACAGCGCCAGCTGGGTCAGGATACCGGCCAGAATGGCGGGAATGCCCATAAAGGTGTGCAGCAGGCCGGTGACAAGGCCGGTAGCAAGGCCGGCCAGCACAGCCACCAGCAATGCTGCCCAGACATTCATGCCGGAAAGCAGGCACATGACGCACACCGCGCCGCCGGTACCGAAGCTGCCGTCCACGGTCAGGTCGGCTACATCCAGAATACGGTAGGTCAGGTACACGCCAATGGCCATGATACCCCAGATAAGCCCCTGCGCACAGGCACCCGGTAAAGCGCCCGGCAGGTTTGCAAGTCTTGCAATGATCTCCAAAACAATTTCCTCCTAAACGTTACACTTTTTTATCTCCCGCTTTGATACGGGAAAGCGGAGAAGAGTAAAATATGCTCTCCTCCGCTATTTTTATTTTGTTCCGGTTTTGCTGTTATCAGGCTTCGATCTCTACATAGCCTTCCGGTGCGGTCAGGCCAAGGTCATCGCAGACAGCCTTGTTGTACTTTTTGGTCACATCGGTGTACTCGATGGGCATGGTGGAGATGTCGCTCTCACCGTTCAGGATCTTGACTGCCATCTCGCCGGTGGTGTAGCCCAAGTCGTAGTAGCTGATGGACAGGGTAGCTACGCCGCAGCCGGAGCAAATGCCCTCCTCACCGGCGAACACAGGCTTCTTAGCCGGGCGGCAGATGCCGTCCACGATGCCGGTATTGGCGGCAACGGTGTTATCGGTGGGCACATACAGTGCGTCGTTCTCGTCCGCAGCTTTCTGGCAGACGGAGGACAGATCGTTGGAATCCGAGAAAGCGTACTGGGTAGCAGTTACGCCCTTAGCCTCCAAATACTTCTGCACTTCGTCTACCTGATACTGGCTGTTCGCCTCGGCAGAGCAGTACAGCAGGCCAACCTTCTTGACCTCGGGCATCCACTCCACGATCATGTCTGCCTGCTGATCCAGCGGTGCCAGATCGGAGGTGCCGGAGACGTTGCCGCCCACGGTGCCGGAGAAGTTATCCAGACCCAGTGCCACGCCGTACTCGGTAACGGAGGTGCCCAGAATGGGGATGGTGTTGGTAGCGGCCTGTGCAGCCTGCAGAGCAGGGGTAGCGTTGGCCATAATCAGTGCCACGCCGGAGGAAACAAAGCCGTTGGCAATGGTGGCGCAGGTAGCGGAATCGCCCTGTGCATTCTGGAAGTCGAAGGTGACGTTCTCGCCAAAGGAAGCGGTCAGCGCATCCTCAAAGCCCTGCGTAGCGGCATCCAGTGCAGCGTGCTGCACCAGCTGGCAGATGCCAACGGTGAACTTTTTGCCGTTGGAAGCCGCAGCGACCGATGCAGAAGCAGCCGTGGAGGATGCTGCCGCGGAAGATGCGGAGGAAGAACCGCCGCATGCAGAAAGAGCAGCTACCGCGCCGCATGCAGCGGCAACAGTCAAAAAGGAACGACGAGTGATTTTACGCATATTGATGATCTCCTCTATCTCCAGCCCTTGCAGCCGACAGGACGCCGCACTCCGGGCCGATATTGTAAGCGGATCAAACAGGGTTCGCTTTACACTCGTGAAGTATATCACAGAATTGCTGGCAAAACAATCCACTTTCCCCTGAAAACGGCCTTTATTATCGATTCAAGTAAAGCCATCCATCAATTATTTTGAACCATTATTTCGTTTTTTCTGATATTCCGTCAGTTTGTGCAGTTCCGTGTCCAGCGTTCGCAGGTTTGCTTCCAGCTGCGGCAGATAGTCCTGTGCATAATCGTAACCAAAATACAGCGCCTGCCAGAGCTTCGCCTGCATCCGGCGCACCAGCACCGGGCTGAGCACTTCTTCTAACCGCTCCACGGTATCTTCCAGCGCCATGCAGGTCTGCGCCCAGCGCACATCAATGGCTTCCCGGGCGGGCACATCGTAGCGGGCAAGGTAATCCTGCACCCTTGCTTCGATCACCTGCCCGCCGCAGCCGGTGGGCTGCAAAAAATAGTGCACCTCCCCTGCCCGGCTGATCTCCTGCGCCAGCGGATACAGCGCACATACCAGCGGCTCTGCCTCATGGATGGCGCAGTGGTTTTCGGTCAGAAAGGGGCAGTTGTTGCGGTTTTCCTTGACCGGAGCAAGCCGCAGCACCGGTAAATGGCTCACCCTGCCTATGCTGCTGCGGCAGTAGCCCCGTGCCACGATCTGCGGCGGCAGACGCAACCGGGCAGCAATGCGCCAAAGATCAAAACCAGACAGCACGATATCCTCCCGCCCGCGGCAGCAGTTGCCGCAGCCCGCACAGGCAAAGCGGAACTGTGCATCCCGTTCTAGCAGCGGCATGGCATCGGTACGGGTAAAATCTACCTGTCCGCACAGGTCAATGGCTTCGTCTCGCATAATCAAACATCCTTTTCCATGATAGAATGTCCCTATTGTACCGCCGGAGCACCTGGTTTGCAAGGCGAGCCCTGTGTAGCGCGGTTATTTTTTATCCGCTAGTTTCCGGTACACATGCACTGCATCGCGGATATTGTACTGCTCCGTCCCGTGGTCTCCGGGCGCGGCAAGCGTAACAAGGATGTACTCTTTTCTGTTTACGGTGGCAAGGCTGGCCAGACACAGCCCTGCGGCGGCGGTATACCCTGTTTTGCCACCCTCGATCTTTGCCCCCTCGGGAAGCTCCGTTCCGTCCAGCTTGCCCAGCAGTGTGCTGGTCAGCGAAACACCTTCCGGGTGCTGCGCAGTCGCTGTGGTGGTGTAGTGCTCCGCTGTAAAAATGGTGCGAAAGGTCACATTATGCAGCGCTGCCTGCAACAGCTTTGCCATATCTGCTGCACTGGAATAGTGCTCGGTGTCGGTCAGGCCGGTAGCATTCGTAAAATGGGTGTTCTTCATGCCAAGCTCTGCGGCCTTTTGGTTCATCAGTGCGGCAAAATTTTCTTCGCTGCCACTTACCAGCCGCGCCAGCGCCTCACAGCATTCTGCGCCGGAGGGCAGCATCGCGCCGTAGAGCAGGTCCCGCACCGTGACCGTCTCCCCGGGCATAAAGCCCGCCATGGAGGCGTTTTCGGTCTGCAAGGGCGGGAAAATGTCCTCCGGCAGTGTTACCTGCTTATCCAGGTCGGGTTCTGCCTCAATGGCCAGCAGTACGGTCATCATTTTTGTCAGGGATGCCGGTGCAGCACGCTCATCTGCACGTTTCTGTGCCAGTACCCGCCCGCTTTGGGCGTCCAATAAGATCGCGTGTCGGCTGGCTGTATCCAGCAAAACATTCTGTCTCAGAAATAACACCAGCAGCACCAGCAATGCCGCCAGAATACAGAGCCACCTGCAGCGGCGATGGAATCGTTTCATGATAGATCACATCCTTTTTGCATAATTAAAGCGCTTTCACCTTTCTATACGAGGCAAAAGCGCTTTTCCCTGCAAATTTCCGGCTATGTATTTTTATGTTCATGCAACAAAAAAGCCCTGAGACTTTCATCTCAGAGCTTTCTATTCAAGTCGGCGACTACCTAATAAGATATGCGGCTCCGTCGCACTGTTATGCACAGTGCAGCGGGGCCGCTTTTTGCTTTATACGCTATTTTATTTCCATAACTTAACGTCCCACAAAATCATTTCGCCACCGCCCTTATTCAAGCCGTAGTGCCAATACGAAATCGCCGGTTCAATTTTAATATAGTTTGCCCCTGTAATGTCTACTTCAAATTTAACCGTTTCTTTCGTTTTGCGCTGAACCATATCTGAAGCTGCAACCAGTTTATCATCTACGTAAACTTTAACAAAACCCCACTCATTTTCGGTACTCGTATACGGGTTTCCACCTATATCCTTGTACGGATTTAAATTCATGGTCAACTTCTTATATTTTTTGTCAGTCAAGTATTCTACCTTCGCGCTTAGCACCGTTGCAGAATTTGTTTCCCTCGACCAACTGCCCGCTCGAAATACTGAATAATTCACGCCCCGTACATAAATATTTCCAAACGGATCTTCTGGTGCAACATTGTTCCATGCAATTCTTCCGTCCAACGGATTCAAATCAGACAATGGAACAGAACCATCATAGTTCGGCATTCCTCCCCCCGACGCTCCTTCGCAACCAGTCAATGCCGTCATAGCACAAGCTGCACCCGCAATACCTAGCACTTTCAAAAAACTGCGACGATTGATTTTTTTCATCATGATTCACCTCATCTGATATACTGTTTTTCTCTGGACATCCAGTAGGATGCCCCTTGTTGTTTTTAGTATAGATAATATTTATCTAAAAGTCAATAGACAGCTTTCATCTAACCTATCCTATTATGCAGGGAGGTTAGATACTATGAAGAATCGACTGAAAGACCTGCGCGAAGATCATGATTTTACCCAGCAGATGGTTGCCGAAAAAATCGGCATTACCCAGCGTAAATACAGCTATGTAGAAACTGGAACGCAGCAACTGACCGCGGAACTTCTGGTGCCGCTTGCACAGCTATATCATGTAAGTATTGATTATCTTCTCTACCAGACAGACATTCCTAACCGATATCCGCTCTGCTGAATACCTCGCCATTATCATGTTCTCAATGTAGCCCCGATGGGGCGTCCACTACAAAAAAAGCTCTGAGACTTTCATCTCAGAGCTTTTAGCTAAGTCGGCGACTACCTATTTTCACAAGCCGTTTCCAGCTAACTATCTTCGGCA
>CABQER010000002.1 GCA_902463235.1 uncultured Faecalibacterium sp.
ATGCCATGCGCGGCTACAAGGAGATCAACTACCGCGCCATGAAGCTGCTGCCCCGGGGCGGGTATCTGGCTACTGCCAGCTGCTCCCACTTTGCCACCGAGGAGTTGTTCATCAAGATGCTGCGCGCCGCCGCCAAGGACGCTCACCGGCAGCTGCGGCAGATCGAGGTAAAGCAGCAGGCACCGGATCACCCCATTCTGTGGGGCGTGCCGGAGACGAACTACCTCAAGTTTTTCCTGTTCCAGGTCATCTGATGCTTTTACAATAAGAACAATTGCCGCGCGGTGCGCACCTTTTAGCCAGAGAAAGCCGTCCTGAAAGGGGCTTTTCCGGCGTAAAAGTCATACCAATCGCGGTTATTCCAAAAATCCGAGATCGTGTTTGTGCAGAATCGTTAGTTTTGTCAATTGCCTTTTTTGCCCGCAAAGACTATAATCTTAGCCATAGACAGCAACGGCGCTGTGGGTCACCTCCTGACTCGCAGCGCCGTTTTTGTTAAAATGTTATCCGTGCTTTGGGCACTGCATTGCGGCAGACCCAAGGCAGCACAAGAAAGTAAGATCAAGTAAGGAGTAGGATTTATGGCAGCAAATGTTATGGAGATCTACGGCAGCAAGGTCTTTAATGAGCACGTTATGAAGGAGCGCCTGCCCAGCGCTACTTACAAGAGCCTGAAGAACACCCTGCACAAGGGTGCTCCGCTGGATATTGAGGTGGCAAACGTTGTCGCCAGCGTGATGAAGCGTTGGGCTATGGAGCTGGGTGCTACCCACTACACCCACTGGTTCCAGCCCCTGACCGGCATCACCAGCGAGAAGCACGATGGCTTTGTCAGCCCCGTGGGTGATGGCACCGCCATCATGGAGTTCTCCGGCAAGGAGCTGGTACGCGGCGAGCCCGATGCTTCCTCCTTCCCTTCCGGCGGTCTGCGCGCTACCTGCGAGGCACGCGGCTACACCGCATGGGATCCCACCAGCTACGCCTTTGTGAAGGATGACGTGCTGTGCATCCCCACCGCATTCGTCAGCTACACCGGCGAGGCTCTGGATAAAAAGACTCCCCTGCTGCGTTCCATGAACGCACTGTCTGGTCAGGCCGTCCGCATCCTGAAGCTGTTCGGCAAGGATGTGGATTACGTTTCCACCACCGTCGGCCCCGAGCAGGAGTACTTCCTTGTTAAGAAGGAGGACTACGAGGCACGTCAGGATCTGATCCTCACCGGCCGCACCCTGTTCGGCGCTCCCTCTGCCAAGGGTCAGGAGCTGGAGGAGCACTACTTCGGTGTCATCCGTCCCGAGGTTTCCGAGTTCATGAAGGAACTGGACGAGGAGCTGTGGAAGCTGGGCGTGCCCGCCAAGACCAAGCACAACGAGGTCGCTCCCTGCCAGCACGAGCTTGCTCCCATCTTCGATACCACCAACGTGGCCATCGACCACAACCTGCTGACCATGGAAATGATGCGCAAGATCGCACCCAAGTACGGTCTGGTCTGCCTGCAGCATGAGAAGCCCTTTGAAGGCGTGAACGGCAGCGGCAAGCACAACAACTGGTCGCTGTCCACCACCGAGGAGAACCTGCTGGATCCCGGCGACACCCCCATGGAGAACCTGCAGTTCCTGGTGTTCCTTGCCGCCGTCATCAAGGCTGTGGATGAGTACGCCGACCTGCTGCGCACCTCCGTGGCTACCCCGGGCAACGATCACCGTCTGGGCGCCAACGAGGCACCCCCGGCTATTATCTCTATCTTTGTGGGTGAGGAGCTGGAGGCCGTCATCGATGCCATCGCATCTGATTCTCCCTATGCCGGCCCCGTCAAGATGAAGATGGATCTGGGCGTGGATGTGCTGCCTAAGTTCAGCAAGGACACCACCGACCGCAACCGTACTTCCCCCTTCGCCTTTACCGGCAACAAGTTCGAGTTCCGTATGCCCGGCTCTTCTCAGAACCTGAGCGACTGCGACACCATTCTGAACACCGCTGTTGCCAAGGAGCTGAAGGGCTACGCCGACGAGCTGGAGGGCGCTGAGGACTTTACCAGCGCTGCCATCGCTCTGGTCAAGCGCACCATCCGCGATCATCGCCGCGTTATCTTCAACGGCAACGGCTACACCGCCGAGTGGGAGGCCGAAGCAGCCAAGCGCGGCCTGCCCAACAAGAAGAATACTCCCGCTGCTCTGCCCGCACTGGTCGAGCCCAAGAACATCGCCCTGATGGAAGAGTTCGGCGTACTGACCAAGGTGGAGATGGAGAGCCGCTACGAGGTTGAGATGGAGCACTACTCCAAGATCATCAACATCGAGGCTCTGACCATGCTGGAGATGGCCCGCAAGCAGCTGCTGCCCGCCATCAACGCCTACATGAGCGAGGTTGCCAATACCGCCGCCTCCAAGCTGGCTGTCAGCGAGCACATCAGCGTGCGCAGCGAGACCAAGACTTTGGAAAAGCTTTCTTCTGACGCCGATGCCATGAGCGATGCCATCGACACCCTGCAGGATGCCGTGAATGCCGCCAAGGCACTGCCCACCGAGAGCGAGAAGGCCGTTGCCTTCCACGATAACGTTCTCCCGGTGATGGACGCCCTGCGCGCCGCTGCCGACGATGCCGAGACTATCTGCGGCGAGGATTACTGGCCTCTGCCCAGTTACAGCAAGATGCTTTACTACGTCTGATAATCTCCTGACCGCGTAAAAAATAAGCATCCGCCGGCTGCCGGATCAATTAGCCATTCTCCTTTTCCTATTTCTTACACCAGCCCAAAGACCTGCTCCCTTTTTGAGGGCAGGCCTTTGGGCGTTTTACTTGAAATGAATTTTTTGTAAGGGGGGTTATTTATGAGCTATTCCACCCAACAGGATATTCTGGATTTCGTGGAGGACAACAACGTCAAATTTGTGCGCTTTGCCTTCTGTGATATTTTTGGCACCCAGAAGAACATTGCCGTGCTGGCCAGTAATCTGTCCAAGGCGCTGGAAGAGGGCGTGTGCTTTGACGGCAGTTCCATTGCGGGCTTTATGCACGTTGAGGAAAGCGACCTTGTACTGCGGCCGGATCTTTCCACCGTGACCATCCTGCCGTGGCGTCCCACCGAAGGCCGAGTGATGCAGTTCTTCTGCGATGTGGAAAAGCCGGACGGCGCAGCCTTCAGCGGCAACTGCCGGGGCTTTTTGCGGGATATGAACCGCAAATTCAAAAAGCTGGGACTTACCTGCAACGTGGGTACCGAGTGCGAGTTTTATCTGTTTGAAAAGGACGACCGTGGCCACCCTACCTGCATTCCCATTGACTTCGGCGGATATTTTGACGTTGCGCCGCTGGATGCAGGCGAGAATCTGCGCCGGGATATCTGCCTGACCATGGAGCAGATGGGCATGGCACCCCAGCACAGCCACCACGAAAGCGGCAACGGTCAGAACGAGATCGACTGCCGCTACGCAGGGCCGCTGAAAACCGCCGACAACGTGATGACCTTTAAGCAGATCGTCCGTGCCATTGCCATGCGCAACGGCCTGCACGCCAGCTTCCTGCCCAAGCCCCTGCCCCAGCAGGCCGGCAGCGGGCTGCACATCAACCTCTCGCTTTACATGGACGGCAAAAACCTGTTTGAGGGCGATATTGCCCCGGACAGCGTAGCAGGCAGCTTTATGGCCGGTGTGCTGGCCCACAGCCGGGAGCTGACCGTGTTCACCAACCCCCTGCCCAACAGCTATCAGCGCTTTGGCTGTGACGAAGCGCCCCGCTATGTGAGCTGGAGCCGCCAGAACCGCAGCCAGCTGGTGCGCATCCCCATGGTCAAGGGCGACAACTGCCGCATGGAGCTGCGCAGCCCGGACCCCGCCTGCAACCCGTATCTGGCCATTGGCCTGATTTTGGCTGCCGGACTGGACGGCATTGAGCAGCGCATGGTGTTGCAGCCGCCGATGAACCGCAACCTGTTCGATGCCGCCGAGGCCGAGGGGCTGGGTCTTGAGACCCTGCCCGCCACCCTTGAGGAGGCGGTGCAGGTAGCCGAGGAGAGCGAGTTCTTGCGCAAGGTGCTGCCGGAGGGGCTTTCCAAGCGCTATTTCTCGGAGGAGCTCAAGCGCTGCGCCGCACTGCGGAGTGCGCCTGACCAGGCCGAGCACGAGCGCGTCTACTATTTCAACGCCATCTGATCCCTGCCTGCGCAGGAGAAAGGAGTGCGGAAAATGGGACGCGCACTGATTGTAAGCGCCGGTGCCAACTCCAACGAATATATTGCCGCACGGCTGTCCGAGATGGGTTACAGCCGCCCGGTGATCATTCCCAGCGGAGCCGAGGCGCGGCGCAGAATGTCGGAATCTGATTTTGAGTTGATCGTGGTCAACGCTCCCCTGCCCGATGAGTTCGGGCACGAGTTGTGCATCACCGCTGTGGAGCAGACCGATGCCGGTGTGGTCTTTCTGGTAAAGGCCGCACAGGCTGAGCAATTGCTTGCCCCCCTGAACGAGCAGGGGGTGCTGCTGCTGAGCAAGCCCTTCACCACCCCGTTGTTTTTGCAGGCCATGCACATGGCAGCTGCCGGCAACCACCGCCTGCAGCGTCTGCGGCAGGAGAACGCTCGCCTGCAAGACAAGATCGGGCAGCTGCGGCTGATCAGCCGGGCAAAGTGCTGTCTGGTAGAGCACGCCCACATGACCGAGGCCGAGGCGCACCGCTACCTTGAAAAACAGGCCATGGACACCCGCCGCGACCGCGCCGAGGTGGCGCAGGAGGTGCTGGAGGAGTACGCTGACAGAAGCGAATGAGACGCACCCGCAGGGAAAGGGGTGCGCCGGGAGCGAGCCTTTTATAGAAAAGTTTTATTTTACGAAAGAGGAAGGTATATTTTTATGGCAAAATTTATTTTTGTGACCGGCGGCGTGGTCTCCGGTCTGGGCAAGGGCATTACCGCTGCATCTCTGGGCCGGCTTTTGAAGTGCCGCGGCCTGAAGGTGGCCAGCCAGAAGCTGGACCCCTATGTGAACGTGGACCCGGGCACCATGAGCCCGCTGCAGCACGGCGAGGTGTTCGTGACCGATGACGGCACCGAGACCGATCTGGATCTGGGACACTACGAGCGTTTCATCGACGAAAACCTGAACAAGTACTCCAACCTGACCACCGGCAAGGTGTACTGGAACGTGCTGAACAAGGAGCGTCAGGGCGCGTATCTGGGACAGACGGTGCAGATCATCCCTCACATCACCAACGAGATCAAGAGCTACATCTACAATCTGGCCTCCTCCACCGAGGCAGATGTGGTCATTACCGAGATCGGCGGCACCACCGGCGATATCGAGAGCCAGCCCTTCCTGGAGGCCATCCGTCAGGTGGGTCTGGAGCAGGGACGGGAGAACTGCTGCTTCATCCATGTGGTGCTGGTGCCCTACATCTCCGGCTCGGACGAATACAAATCCAAGCCTGCCCAGCACTCGGTCAAGGAGCTGCAAGGCATGGGCGTAAGCCCCGACATCATCATCCTGCGCGCAGACGGCAGCGTGGGCAGCGATATCCGCCGCAAGATCAGCACCTTCTGCAATGTCAAGCCGGAGTGCGTCATCGAGAATCTGACCATGCCCAGCCTCTACCAGTGCCCGCTGATGCTGCACACCAACGGTCTGGACGATGTGGTGGTGCAGCAGCTGCATCTGGATGTTCCCCCTGCCGACCTGACCGAGTGGAAGCAGGTAGTCTCCCGCATTGCCACCCGCAGCAAGACCTGCACCATTGCACTGGTGGGCAAGTACGTCAAGCTGCACGACGCTTACCTCTCGGTGATGGAAAGCCTGTACCACGCCGGGTTTGAGAACGACAGTCAGGTGGAGATCCGCTGGGTGGAAAGTGAGGATCTGACCGATCAGGCCGCCTGCAAGGAGGCCTTTGCGGACGTGGACGGCATCATCGTGCCCGGCGGCTTTGGCGACCGCGGCATCGAGGGCATGATCCAAGCCGCCCAGTACGCCCGCGAGAACCATGTGCCCTGCTTTGGCATCTGTCTTGGTATGCAGATCATGGTCATTGAATTTGCCCGCAACGTGCTGGGCTATAAGGATGCCAATTCCAGCGAGTTCACCCCGGACGGTGCCCACAACGTCATCTCCCTGATGCCGGACCAGCAGGGCAACATTCCCAAGGGCGGCACCATGCGTCTGGGCAAGTACCCCTGCGCGGTGGCGCCCGGCACCAAGATGGCAGAGTGCTACGGCGAGAGCGAGATCTGGGAGCGTCACCGCCACCGGTACGAGTTCAACAACGACTTCCGGCAGGAGATGCAGGACGCCGGGCTGGTCATCTCCGGCACTAGCCCGGACGGCCATCTGGTGGAGACTGTGGAGCTGCCCGGCCGCGACTTCCATCTGGGTGCACAGTTCCACCCGGAGTTCAAGAGCCGCCCCAACCGCGCACATCCCCTGTTCAAGGGCTTTATTGCCGCTGCGCTGCGCTACCGCGCTGCCGCCAAGCGGGATATGCTGCATCTGTAACAGCATAATATAACGGCAAGGCCGCAGCACAAAATACCGTGCTGCGGCCTTGCTTTATGTATAACGATTTCAAATGCCTTCCGCGCCGTCCTGTCTGGCGTGGTTTGCCTGCTTATTCTCGTACATCCGCTGGTCGGCGATGTAGCGCACCTGCTGCACATCCACGCTTTCGGCGGGGTACAGGGCGTAACCGCAGCTGGCACCCACACTCACGGTATTGCCGTCGATCTCGTAGGGCACAGCGACCATCTCACAGATCATATTCATCTTGCTGGCGCAGGCCTCCGGCTTCATCGGGCCGAGCAGCAGCAGAGCGAACTCATCGCCGCCCAGACGGAAGGCGTAGTCCCGGCTGCGGATGCAGCCCTGCAGCCGCTGGGAAACGCCCTTCAGCAGCTCATCGCCCACATCATGGCCGTAGGTATCGTTGACCGGCTTGAAGCGATCCAAGTCCATATAGAACAGTGCAAAGGGCTGGCTGTGCTGCTCCAGCACTGTCAGCACCCGGTCAAAATAGCGCTTGTTCAGCAACCCGGTCAGGCCATCGGTGTTGGCAAGGCTTTGCAGCAGGTGCTGCTTGCCCATATCCTGTGTGATTATCATCACACGGGTCAGGCGGTCACCCTTCCATGCCATGGGAACCACTGTCATCATGAAAAACGCGCTTTTATCGCGGGCAGCATATTCCAGCTTGAGGGAGTCGTTGTCCGTTTTGATCAGCCTGCGCAGGTTTTCCGGGGCCAGCATCTGGGTGATCTTGGCGTTTTCGGTGTCGGTCAGCACCACATACTTGCGCGATATCTGCTCCAGCATTTGCCGGTAGGAGCCCTCCGGCGGGTACAGCGGTTCCCCGCGCCGCTCGTGGTACTGGTAGCGGTCGCGGTCCAGATCGCACACCGAATAACGCTCCACAACGCGTGCCATGCCTGCAAACATCATATCGCTCGTCTCTCGGCGGCGCTCCAGCTCCCGGCGGCGGCTGCGTTCCGCGTCACGCTGGATCTTTACCACGCCTGCTATGATCAGAAGCCCCAGCAGCGCAATAACCAGAATGGTAGCATTTTGCACCTTGCGCATACCGGCATCCACCACCCCGGTGGGCACGATGCCGATGATGCTCCAATCCATGAGCCCCAGCGGCTGATAGATCAGGTAATATTTCTGCCCGTTCATGGTGAACAGCACGCAGCCCTCGCCACCCTGCGGCAGGGTCTGCACCATGGTGTCATAGTAGGGCTGATCCACACGGGCGTTCTGCTGCAAGTAATCAAACAGGTTGGTCATCTGCTCGGTGATCTCGGTCTTTGTCTCGGTGGAAAGCACCACATCGCCGTTTGAGCGCACGATATAGCAATCGCTCTGTCCCTCATAGACCATGCTGCCCAGCAGCTTTTCCAGCACGGCGTTGTCGTAGCTGACCACCAGCGCCGTATAGGTAGTACCGTCCAACTGCAGCGGCTGCTCCATAGGGATGGCAAACAGGATCTTGCGGATGCCCTGACTGGAGATATAGCTGGAGATCACCGGCTCGTTTGCGGTATACAGTTCTTCAAAAGCCGCCCTCATGTGCTCTGCTGTGCCCTGCCGCCCGGCGGTGGTCCAGAACTCGCACTGCTCGTTGAACAGGTAAAAATCCGTGTACAGCCAGGTAGCCTTTTGGGCGATATACTCCTGCCACTGCCCCTCCTGTTCTCCCCGCTCCGCAAGGGTGCCCAAGTAGCCGTCCCAGTCGGTCAGGATATTCCAGTTGCGCTGCGCAAACATGGTAAAGGTCTTGGCAGACTGCCCATAGGTGGAAAGTAGGTTTGCCGTGCTTTCCTGATAGATCTGCTTCTGTGTATAGAAGCTGTAAACAAAGATGCTTACCAGCATCACCAGCAGCATCCCTGCTATGAGCAGTATATTTTTTTGTTTCTGCTTCATAGGTTTTCCCCCACCCCGGCTGCCTCGCAGCCAGACCTCTTCACAATACGTTCTTCCAAAGGCTTTATGCCAAAGTGCTATGCACAAAGTTCCGCAAAAGTGCACAAGCGCCGCGTGTCAGCTCCCATATAAACCGACACTATTCCTAATAACATTATACCATCCCGCAAAAAAGCCTGTCAACACATCCCCGGGGCGATTCGTGTTGTTTTAAGGGCGATTCACGCAGAGTTACCCTGCTTTTGCCGCTTAAAAAGACAAAAAACCCGCAGGCCGCGCCTGAACTTTCAGGGCCGCTGCGGGTCTTTTGCTGGTGCAGAAGAAGGGACTTGAACCCTCACTCACTAGGAACTGGTGCCTAAAACCAGCGTGTCTGCCATTCCACCACTTCTGCTCATAGAAAAAAGGCAAGTCAAAAACCGACTTGCCTTCTGGTGCGAGGGAGGGGACTCGAACCCCCAAGGATAAACCACACGCACCTCAAACGTGCGCGTCTGCCAGTTCCGCCACCCTCGCATACCTGTTGTACAGTTCTCCGGTTTTTGAGGTAGAAAACCGTTGGTGCGGACTGCTTGCATATAGTAACACATTTCTGGCAATTCGTCAAGTGGTTTCTTTGTTTCTCATAAGTTTTTTTAAGTTTCATATCTATATTAGCAGCGCAGAGCGCGCGCAAAAGCAGCTTTCCGGGCAATTTCACAGGTCATTTGTGCGTAGAAAGTCTGCCTGCAGCGCTGCGCCCAGAGCAAAGGAGGGGTTTGTGTATGAAACTTTTTGTGCGGCGCACCGGCTGGCGCATCGGACTATGGGGCGGGCTGCTGGCGGCAGCGCTGGCAGCATTTGCGGCTGGGTGGCTGGTGCCGGTGCGGGCACCGGCAGGCTGTAAGCTGGGTGAGCTGACCGCCGCGCCGGACTTCAGTCCCTTTACCCCTGCCGCAGCGGCGGTGGCTGCATCCGATGCCGGTGCGCCCGCTGCCCCTTCCCTGCCGGAAAAATGGGTCTGCCTGACCTTTGATGACGGCCCCAGCAAGACCACCCCGGAGGTGCTGGCTGCGCTGGACGCCGCCGGGGTGCACGGCACCTTTTTTGTGGTAGCCACCGGCTACAACGAGAAATACCTGCCCCTGCTCACACAGGCTGCTGCCGCCGGGCACCAAATCGCGCTGCACTCTGCCTCCCACGAATACAGCGACATCTACCGCAGCAGCGCCGCCTACTGGAAGGATATCGCCCTGCTGAAGGAGCGCATTGCGCCCTATGTGGACGCAGAGAGCATCCGCTACCTGCGCTTTCCCGGCGGCAGCACCAACACCGTGAGCCGCCGCTACGGCGGCAAGGGGCTGATGTCGCAGCTGAAAACCGAGGTGGAGCAACGCGGCTGGCAGTGGGTAGACTGGAACGTCTGCGCCGAGGACGCCGTGGGCGGGCACCCCAGCGCGGATACCATCTACCGCAACGTGGTGCGGGAGACCGGCGAGCAGACCCATTGCGTGGTGCTGATGCACGACTCTGCCACCACCCGCACCACCGCCGAGGCACTGCCGGATATCATCCGGTGGTATACGGATAACGGCTACACCTTTTTGACCGTAGCCGAGGCGCTGCCGCTGGGGTAACGCGCCTTACAGCCACTTTTCAAAGCAGCGTCCCAGCAGCACCCCGGCAGAGACCAGCGCCGCCAGCCAGAACCAGCCTGCGCCACCGGTCACCACCCACCCTGCCGCCAGAATGGCGGCAAAGGTACATACCGGCGGCACAGCGATGCGCAGGATGCGCAGCAACTTTTCCCGCCGGGCGGGCAGTCCGGCGTCCAGCTGCTCGGGGTGCACAGCATCGCAGCAGATCTCGTCCCGGTACTTGCCCGGGTTGCGGTAGGCCTTATACGCGATGCCGTCCAGCAAAAACTCCGGGTACATCCCCTCTTTGGTCAGGGCGAAGAGCATTCCTTTTTCCTCTGCATAGGCCTGCAATGCCGCCGTAAATTCCTGCGGGGTGTTGATGCTGCCCTGCGGGATAAAGAAAAAGTGCTTTTGATGCTGCACCTGCGCCAGCGTGCAGTAATCCTGCAGCCAGCCGGAGAAGAAGCCCTGCTGCGGGGCGGGGCTTTCCATGCGGGTCAAGCAGGCATCCACGTCCAGCGTGTCCGTCTGCGGAGCCTGCCGGGCAAGGTCGGCACAAAACTGCATGGCTGCCGCCAGCTGCGCCGCCTGCTGTTTCAGCACGGTCTGCTGGGCTTGCAGTGCCTGCTGCAAAGGCTGTTCCCCGCGCAGCACTGCCTTGATGGTGGGCAGCGGCACATCCAGCATCCGCAGCATACGGATGAGCTTGAGGGTGCGGACGTCCCCGGCGGTATAATCGCGGTAGTCATTGCCCTGCCTGCGCGCTGGTGTGAGGAGCCCTTCTTTTTCATAAAAGCGGATGTTCGGGGCGGACACACCGCTTTGTTCGGAAGCCTGTTTGATGTTCATTTGCTTCACCTCCGCCCTTACATTACACCTTAAAGCCGGTTGAAGGTCAAGGGTTTTGCGCAAAAAACAGAGCCGCCGCACAAAAATGTGCAGACGGCTCTGAAAAGATGATTTTATTGCGTGTATGCCGCAGGCTGCGGCACACGCATTTTTTTAGTCCGCAGACTGGCAGAACAGGCTGAAGGTGCGGTAAGCCATGTACAGGTCAGTCTTATGGATGACCTCGAAGGGAGAGTGCATGGACAGCACAGGCACACCCATATCCAGCACCTTGATGCCGCGGTTTGCTACATACTTGGCAATGGTGCCGCCGCCGCCCAGATCCAGACGGCCCATCTCGCCGATCTGCCATGCCACGTTGTTGGCGTCCAGCATACGGGTGATATCGCCCACCAGCTCGGCGTTGGCATCGCTGGCAGAGCTCTTGCCGCGGCTGCCGGTGTACTTGAAGATGGCAATACCGCGGCCTGCGTAGGTGCCGTTCTGCTTCTCAAAGGCGCTTGCCCAGGAGGGGTCGTAGGCGGCGGTCACGTCCGCAGACAGGCACACGCTGTTGCGGAAGGCGAGAATGTCGTCCTGACCGGCAGCGCGGCAGAGCAGCTGCATAAAGTGGAACACATACATGCTCTGCATACCGGTCACGCCGTCGGAGCCGATCTCTTCCTTATCGGTCAGCACGCAGATGGTGGTGTGCACGGGGTCCTTGGTCTCGATCTCGGCCAGCAGTGCGGGGTAAGCATCCACGCGGTCATCGTGACCGTAGGCACCGATCATGGAGCGGTCAAAGCCCACATCGCGTGCCTTGGTAGCGGGCACGACTTCGATCTCGGCGCGGGTGAAGTCGCGCTCGGTGATGCCGTACTTCTGGTTCAGCAGGATGAGGGTGTTCAGCTTGACAGCCTCCTTGACGTCCTCTTCCTCCACGGTGTCAGAGCCGATGAGCACGTTCAGCTCCTCGCCCTTGATGCCCTCGCTGAGCTTGCGCTCGTTCTGCTCGGCACCCAGATGGGGCAGCAGGTCGGTGATGCAGAACACGGGATCGTTCTCGTCCTCACCGACGGCAAAGTTGACGCTGGAGCCGTCGGCGCGGGTGAACACGCCGTGGATGGCCAGCGGGATAGTAGCCCACTGGTACTTGCGCACGCCGCCGTAGTAGTGGGTGCGGAAGTAGCTCATGTGGTCAGACTCGTACAGGGGGTTGGGGCGCAGGTCCAGACGGGGGCAGTCGATGTGGGCAATGACCAGACGGAAGCCCTCCTCATAGGGCTTCTGGCCGATGGTAGCCGCCACAACGGCCTTGTTCTCCTGAATGAAGTAGACCTTCTCGCCGGGGGCGTAAGCCTTTTTGGGTTCAAAGGCCTTGTAGCCGGCAGCCAGCAGCATCTGCTCGCTGACAACGGCAGCCTCGCGCTCGGTCTTGGCGCTGTCCATAAATTTCTTGTAGCCCTCAGCAAAGGTAGCAGCCTTTTCCTTTACGTCTGCCTGCTTGTCGGCAGCGTATTCGGGGGTGTAGAGCAGCTTTTCGGCGTACTCTTTTGCAGTAAGTTTCTCGCTCATGATTTTTCGCTCCTTAACTTTTTATCATTGACCTGCGTACAGACGCTGATAGGTCTGGTAGCAGGCGGTGATCTTGTTGACGTAGTGGTGCATCTGGTTATAGGGGAAGCCTTGCAGGGTTTCCCCGTCTGCCGAGTGTTCTTCCATTTGCAGCAGCTGATCCACCGTACCCCAGCCGCTGTGGTAGGCCGCTGCCGCCGTAGATACATCCCCTTTGTAGCGTTCCATGCACAGGTGCAGGTAATAGCACCCAAAGCGGATGGCAGTGTCGGGGTTGTAGAGGTCGGCAAAGGTCAGCGGCTCCTCCGGGGCGATCTTACTGCGCATCCAGAGAAAGGTCTCCTCGGTCATCTGCATCAGGCCCCGGGCATCCACGCTGGAGGTAGCCTGCGGGTCAAAGCCGCTTTCGGTGCGGATAAAGGCGTAGACCAGCAGCGGGTCCAGCTCGTAGGCGGTTGCCCATTTTTCCACCAGCTGCTCGTACTTGCGGGGGTACAAAAATTGCTCTGCCCGGTTACACAAAGGCGGCACTGCACACACTGCTACGATCACTACCAGAAACAGGGAAACCAGCCGCAGCAGCCGCCGTCGGCGGCGCTGCTGTTTACGTATACGCTGTTTTTCCCGCGCGGCGCGGCGCTCCCGGGCGGCTATGGGGTCGTAGGCTTTTTCATAATTTTGTTCGTTCAAAGCGCTGCCGTCACGCCCCCTTCTGCTTGCAGCTGCACACACAGGCGGGCGGCTGCGGCTTGCAGCGCCTCCAGCCCGGCGTCGTTGTGCAGGGTGTAGTCCGCCTGTGCGGTCAGGGTTTGTTCCGGGGTTTGAGCGTTCAGGCGGCGGGCGGCCATCTCCGGCAAGATGCCGTCCCGCGCCACGATGCGCGCCACGCTGGTCTCAAAGGGCGCCGTGACCACGCACAGGCGGTCGCACTCAGCCTGTGCCGCAGTACCCACGATGACCGCACCGTCCAGCACAAAAAGGGATGCTCCGGCGGCCTGCGCCGCCTGCTTTGCAGCGCGGATGCGTGCCACGATGGCAGGGTGGGTCAGGCTGTCCAGCGCGGCCTTGCCCTCCGGGGTAGTAAAAGCGCGGTCTGCCAGCAAACGGCGATCCAGCGTGCCGTCCGTGCGAAGGATGTCCCCGCCGAACCGCGCCGCAAGCTGCGGCAGCAGCGGCGAGCCGGGCAGTAAAATCTCCCGGCTGAGCTGGTCTGCATCCGCCAGCGGCACGCCGTGGGCGGCAAATACCGCCGTGACCGTGGACTTGCCGCAGCCGCTGCGCCCCGTGATGCCTAAAGTTATCATAGGTCGATCACCCGGAAGGCGGCGGCGCGGATCAGGCGGTTGTACACCGCCATGGACAGGCCATCCTTCTGCGGGCAGCGGGCGTAGACCACGCCGTCGCCCTGCTCATCCAGCGCCCGCAGGGAGCGGAAGATGTGCTTTGCCTGATCGGCACCGTCCCCCTCGCGGCCGTATTCCACGCAGGGCACATCCAGCTTTGCGCTTTCGCCGGTAAAGCACAGGCAGCTGGGATTCTCGTTTTTATGAGCGTCCACATAAGCCTTGAACTGCTCAAAGGTGCCGTTGAGCAACGTCACATCGGCCTTGGGGGCGTAGTGCTTATACTTCATGCCCGGGCTGCGCACCACGGCACCCTCCGGCAGCTTTTCCAGAATGGCCTTGGACACCTCTACTTCTTCACCAAGAGCGCGTTCCAAATCCTCCAGCGTGATGTGCCCCGGGCGGAACAGGGTGGGCTTCTCTCCCACCACCGACACCACGGTACTCTCCACACCCACATCGCACTCGCCGCCGTCCAAGATCAGCGGCAGGCGGCCATCCATATCGGTGAACACGTCCTGCGCGTTAGTGGGGCTGGGCTTACCGGAAAGGTTGGCGCTGGGGGCGGCAAAGGCGCAGCCGCTCTGCTGGATGACTGCCCGCGCCACCGGATGGCTGGGCATACGGATGCCCACGGTATCCAGCCCGGCGCAGCATTCGTCCGCCACCTCCGGCCCGCGCGGCATGATGATGGTCAGCGGCCCGGGGCAGAAGGCTGCCATCAGCAGCTGAGCACGCTCCGGCACCTCGCTGACAAGACCCGGCAGCATCTCCGGCCCGGTGACGTGGACGATCAGGGGGTTATCCTGCGGGCGCCCCTTGGCTACAAAGATATTGCGCACCGCCGCGCCGTTGCGGGCATCGGCGGCAATGCCGTAGACTGTCTCGGTGGGCAGAGCTACAAGCTGTCCCTGCCGCAGCAGCTGTGCGGCCTCGGCTACGCCTGCTTCATCGGCAGGCAAAACTCTGGTTTTGATTTCCATACGAATCATCGTTCTTTCTATCTGTAAAGTATAGTTGCTTGTCAGTCGTTCAAGTGGTTTTGCACCCGCAAAGCCGGGGTTTACCCGCCCAGCTTTTGCAGCTTTTCGGCCTGTTCCCGGGTGGCAAGGGCGTCGATCACCTCGTCCAGATTGCCGTCCATGATCTTTTCCAGATTGTGGACGGTCAGGCCGATGCGGTGGTCGGTGCAGCGGTCCTGCGGGAAGTTGTAGGTGCGGATCTTCTCGCTGCGGTCGCCGGTGCCCACCTGCCCCTGACGCTGGGCGTTGATGGCGTCCTGCTGCTCCTTCTGCTTTTGTGCCAGTAATCGGCTGCGCAGGATCTCCAACGCCTTATCCTTGTTCTGGAACTGACTGCGCTCGTTCTGGCACTCCACCACCGTACCCGTTGGGATATGGGTCACGCGGATGGCGCTGGAGGTCTTGTTGATGTGCTGACCGCCCGCGCCGGAGGAGCGGAAAGTATCAATGCGCAGATCCTTCATATCCAGCGCAAAGTCCACTTCCTCTGCCTGCGGCATTACCGCCACAGTGGCAGTAGAGGTGTGGATGCGGCCTTGGGTCTCGGTCTCCGGCACCCGCTGTACCCGGTGCACCCCGCTCTCGTACTTGAGGCGGTTGTATGCGCCCGCGCCGTCCACCGAGACGATGGCTTCCTTTACACCGCCAAGCTCGGTCTCGTTCAGGTTGAGCACTTCCAGCGTCCAGCCACGGTTCTGGGCGTACATGGTGTACATCCGCAGCAGACTGTGGGCAAACAGGGCGGCTTCCTCGCCGCCGGCGCCGCCGCGTATCTCTATGATGACGTTTTTGCCATCGTTCACGTCCTTGGGCAGCAGCAAAATTTTGAGATTATTTTCCAGCTTTGCCACATCTTGACTTTTTTCGCTGATTTCCTGCTGTATCATCTGCTTGAAGTCCGGGTCCAGCGAACCGGGCTCCTCCAGTAGGGCTTTGGCCTGCGCCAGATGATCCAGCGCGGTCTGCCAGTCCCGGTAAGCCTCCACCACCGGCTCGGTGTCGTGGTACTCCCGCATCAGTTTGCGGAACTGTGCCGGGTCGGCGGCGGTATCGGGCTGGTTCAGCCGCATGGAAAGTTCCTCAAAGCGGCAGCAGACCGCATCCATCCGGGAAGAAATATCTTGCATCCTTGCAGTTCTCCTTACAAAATTCGTTCCGGTTCGGGTGCGTTGGCTGCGCTACTGCGCACTGCCGGGCTTTACCACCTTTTTGATGTTCTTTTCAATTTTGGCGCGGGGCAGCATGACCTCGCGTCCGCAGCCGGTGCAGCGGATCTTAAAATCCATGCCCACCCGCAGCACCTCGAAGCTGGATGCTCCGCAGGGGTGCTTTTTGCGGGTGAGGATGGTATCTCCCACAGCGATGTCCATATTTATCCGACCTCTCCCTTCTTTTCTGCCGCGCAATCGCCCGGCAGAGCCAGTGTGTGCCGCCGCCCGCCCCAGCGGGTGCTGCGCATACAGATATAGTATAATGCAAAGCCGCACAAAATGCAAATATCTGCGCACACTGCTGCATATCGTTGTAGCATCGCACAGAGACCCGAAAACCATATAGAAAGAGGAATGAAACATGATGCAAGCTTATCGTACTGAAAACAGTTATCGTTCTGCCGCCCGCCTTTCTCCTGCCGAGTTACGGGCTGCCATGGCCAGCGGCGAGATTTTGCAAGCCACCGCCCTTGCCTTTGACACCCGGCGGCAACTGCGGTTTGAGCTGGGCGGTGTAAAGGCGGTGATGCCTTTTGCCCAGTGCGCAGACGGTGCCGAGGCAGGTACCGTGCGGGATATTGCGGTGCTGACCCGGGTGGGACGCCCTACCTGCTTTGTCATCGAGGGGCTGGACACGGACGAGGACGGCGCGCCCTTCTACCGGCTTTCCCGCGCCGAGGCGCAGCGGCTGTGCAAGGCAGAGTATCTGGACACGCTCTCACCCGGGGATATCCTACCCTGCACGGTGACCCACATCGAGCCGTTCGGCGCGTTTTGTGACGTAGGCTGCGGCATCAGCGCCCTGCTGCCCATCGACTGTATGTCGGTAAGCCGCATCTCCTCCCCTGCTGACCGGGTAAGCGTAGGGCAGCAGATTTTGTGTGCCATCAAGAACCGGGACGCGCAGGGGCGCTTTGTGCTGACCATCCGGGAGCTGCTGGGCACATGGGCAGAGAACGCTGCCCGGTTCACCGTAGGCGAAACGGTGGTGGGCATCGTGCGCAGCGTAGAGGAATACGGCACCTTTGTGGAGATCGCGCCGAACCTTGCGGGGCTTGCGGAGAGCTGCTCCGGCCTTGCACCCGGGCAGGCAGTAAGCGTTTACATCAAAAACATCCTGCCGGAAAAGATGAAGATCAAGCTGGTCATCGTGAACCACGCCCTGAGCCAGCCCCACCGGTTTGAGCTGCGGTACTTTATCACCGAGGGACATCTGGACCGGTGGGTGTACTCCACACCGGAATGCCCCAAGCGCATTGAGACAGATTTTGCCGTTGCGGCTTGCAATCCGGGCTGAAAGCCTTTATACTAATAGAAAGAGTTTTTGTCTGCCCGCTGCCCGCCCTTTCCGCAGCGGTGCAGGCCTTTGATACCATGTGAAAGCGCAAGGGGGATGTAAGGAACGATGAGCGCCAATGATGCTTTTACCGCCGGTGTCCGTCCCGGCGGCCTGACCAGCAGCACCGAGATCCGGCTGCTATTGTGCTATCTGGTGAAAAACGCCGGTCCCATTACCCGGCAAGAGATCGAGAACGCCCTGATGGAGGAAGCCCTTGTCAACTATTTTGAGATCGGCTCCTGTCTGGACGATATCACAAAACAGGAACTGGTCACCCTGACCGGCGACAGCTATGCCATTACCGACAAAGGCCGCAAGGTGGCGCAGGAGCTGGCCTACGACCTGCCCCGCACCGTGCGGGAGCGGGCGGTGGCTGCTGTGCTGCGCTGCCAGACATGGGCCCGCAAGGAGGCCAAGTACAGCGCACGCATCACCGAAAAGGCGGACGGCCACTGCACCGTGCGCTGCACTGTAAAGGGGCTGGACAGTGAGCTGTTCTGTCTGGAACTGGGCGCACCTGACCGGCTGAGCGCCGAGCTGGTGAAGAAGCAGTTCATCCTGAAGGGCAACGAGATCTATCAACTGCTGATCAACAAGCTGACCGAGGAAGAAAAATAAAAGCAGAACGATCCCCGCCCGCTGTAAGCAAACCTTACGGCGGGCGGGGATTTTTTCAGATACGCCCTAGATCAGGATACAGATCAGCCCGGTGCAGCCCTCGTTGATGACCCGCTCCAGCGTTTCCTGCAGGCGGGTGCGGGCTTCCTGCGGGATGTGGAGCAGCTTGTTCTGCAAGCCCTCGTTCACCAGTTCGTGTAGGCTTTTACCAAAGATGTTGGACTCCCACAGCTGCACCGGGTCGTCCGCAAAGTCGGCCAACAAGCTTTGCACCAAGTCCTCGCTCTGCTTCTCGGTACCCACGATGGGGCTGAGCTCGGTGTGGATGGTGGCCTTCATCATCTGGATAGAGGGCGCACAGGCTTGCAGCCGCACCCCGCAGCGCCCGTCCTGATGCACGATCTCCGGCGGCTCCAGATGCAGCTCGTCGATGGATGGCATCACGATGCCGTAGCCGGTGGCTTCCACCTGCTCCAAGGCACTGCGCACCTTCTCGTAGGCGCGTTTTGCCCGGGCAAGTTCCATGATGCAGGGCATCAGCCCCGCCTCGTCCCCGATGTCCAGCCCGGTCTGCTCGCTGAGCACCTGATAAAAGATCTCCGGCTTCAGCTCCACACTCACCCGCACACTGCCGGCGGCAAGATCTGCGCCCGCCACTGCCGAGCGTTGCACGGCTTCGCATTCCAGCGCAGGGGCGTCCGTTCCGGCGGGCAGATCCTTCATGCGGGACACCCGCTCTGCCAGCTGCATGGCAGCTGCGTACACCTGCGCTTGCAGCCAGTGCCCGGGCTCCAGCATGGTCACCCAACGGGGCAGGGCAAAATCCAGCTCCTGCACCGGGAACTCGTACAGCACCCGCCGCAGGATTTCCCCCAGCATGGCGGCATCCAAGTCCACGCAGCTTACCGGCAGCACGGTGCGGTGGTAGTCCCGCGCCATACCCTCGGCCAGCTGCCGGGTCTCCGGCGCGTCCGGGTGGGTGCTGTTGAGTAAAATGATATACGGTTTCCCCAGCGCTTCCAGCTCCGTGATGACCCGCCTTTCCGCCTCTGCGTAGCCCGCCCGGGGGATATCGCTGACTGAGCCGTCCGTAGTTACCACCACCCCGATGGTGGAGTGCTCGCAGATCACCTTGCGAGTGCCGGTCTCTGCGGCCAGATCAAAGGGCACCTCCTGCTCAAACCACGGGCTTTTGACCATGCGTGGCTTTGCGTCCTCCTCGTGCCCCATGGCACCTTCCACCATGTAGCCCACGCAGTCGATCAGCCGCACCCGACACGCCCCGCCGCCCTCCAGCTGCAAGGGCACGGCAGTCTCCGGGATGAATTTCGGTTCGGTGGTCATGATGGTGCGCCCCGCCGCCGACTGCGGCAGCTCGTCCCGGGCACGCTCCCGGGCGGCGGCAGAGCCGGACATGGCGGGCAGCACCAGCTGCTCCATGAACCGCTTGATAAAGGTGGATTTGCCACTGCGCACCGGCCCCACCACACCGATGTAGATATCCCCGCCGGTGCGTGCGCCGATCTCGCGACAGATGCTGTTCTGTTCCTGTTTCTCCAAGGTCCTTCTCCCCTTCCTGTTGCGCTGCGCACCGCGCCCGTAGGGGTGGGTGTGCTCGTTGTATCGTATGAAAAGGGGGCGTTTATTATGCCGGAATGATCTTAAATGCCCTCCGCTTTGCTCTGGGCATAGTCAGCGGAAAAAATTTTATAATTGCAATTGAGGAAAATCTGCGGATTTTCCTCAATTGCCTTTTCACGGAACTCAAAAAAGAGCTGCCGTGCGAAACGCACGGCAGCTCTCAGGAAGGTTTTATAAAATCACGGGGTCAGGCGGTTGGGGCCGCGGAACAGGAACTCTGCATCCTTGATGCTCAGGCCGCACAGCAACATAGTCAGGCGGTCGATGCCGATGCCAAAGCCGCCGTGAGGCGGGCAGCCGTACTGGAAGAACTCCAGATAGAACTTGACGTCATCGGCCAGACCCTTTTCCTCAGCCTGCTTCTTCAGCACCTCGTAGCGATGCTCACGCTGGGCACCGGTGGTGATCTCCACACCGCGCCAGATCAGGTCATAGCCCTGCGGCACGCCGTTCTCATCACGCATGTGGTAGAAAGCGCGCTTCTCGGCAGAGTAATCGGTGATGAACAGGAACTCGTGACCGTAGTGCTTCTTGACCCAGTCGTAGCTCAGGCGCTCGGCCTCGGTGGTCAGATCGCCCTTCTCGCTCTCGTCCACGGTATAGCCAAACTCTTCCTCCAGAGCCTTGTACAGGTCAGCCAGCTTGACCACCGGGAACGGGGTGGTGGGCACGATGACTTCCTGACCGAACAGCTCCTTGATCTGGTCGCCGTAGCTGTCCTTAACGGCCTGCAAACCGGCGGTCAGCAGCTCCTCTTCCATCTTCATCACGTCTTTGAAGGAGGTGATGTAGCTGAACTCCAGATCGAAACCGGAGAACTCGGTAGCATGCTTGTTGGTGTAGCTCTTCTCGGCGCGGAACACGGGGCCGGTCTCGAAGATACGCTCAAAGCCGGCAGCCATGGCCATCTGCTTATAGAACTGGGGGCTCTGTGCCAGATAAGCGTTGCGGTCGAAGTAGTCCACCTTGAACACCTCAGAGCCGCTCTCGCTTGCAGCAGCGATCAGCTTGGGGGTGTGGATCTCGATGAAGTTGCGGTCCAGCAGGAACTTGCGCATGGCGTTGACGAAGCAGCTCTGTGCCTTGAACATCAGCTGGTTCTCGTCGGTGCGCAGGTCGATCCAGCGGTAGTCGATGCGCTGGTCGATGCTGGAGCGCTCCACAGCCTTCTTTTTCTTGGTGGCTGCGATCTCCTTGCGGACGATGGGCAGTGCATTGGCGGTGCTCTCCACCTCGATGCTCTCGGGGATCATCTCCACGCCGCCCATCTTGACGTAGTCGTTCTCCATCACCTTGCCGGTGACGGTGATGACAGAGTCCGGGGTGAGCTGGTCGATGGTATCCACCAGCTCAGGGTGGTCGGCCTTTTCCACCGTGATCTGCAGCTTGCCGGTAATATCCTTCAGCACGATAAATGCCATATACTTGCTGTTGCGCAGGTTCTCGATAAAGCCCTGCACCTTCACCGTGCCGCCGATGGCCTTTTGAGCCTCATTGATATAGGTGCGTTCCATAATACAGGAATCCTCCTTTAACGTCTTGTGTACTGTTTTATTATACGCTTTTCAGGGGATAAATCAAGAGATATGCCAATTTCGGCAGGTCTATACTGTGCTTAACATAAAAATGCGGCTGCGGGCAGACCGCAGTTCACCCGAAGCTGCTCGATTTTTAGCATATTTCCGGCTATCATCCATCATGCGCCGCAGCGCACATCATTCCGGCACAGCCGGAGCATCGCTGCGCCAGCATATCATTTTGCGCAGCAAGCCTCATTTTTCATCATGCAGGGTGCCGGTGCCGCCCTCCACTACGCCGTCATGCTTGAGCACGGCGGTAATGGTGCCAAAGAAGCACTTCACATCCAGCCCAAAGCTGATATGCTCCACATACCAGCCGTCCAGCTTTGCCTTTTCGGCAATTTCCAGCTCGTCCCGGCCATGGATCTGCGCCCAGCCGGTCAACCCGGGGCGCACATCGTTCGCGCCGTACTTATCCCGCTCAGCCAGCAGGTCGTACTGGTTCCACAGCGCAGGGCGCGGGCCGATGACCGCCATATCCCCCACAAGAATATTCCACAGCTGGGGCAGCTCGTCCAGACTGGTCTTGCGCAGAAAGTGCCCCATGCGGGTGATATACTGCTCCGGGTCGTGCAGCAGATGAGTGGGCATATCGTGCGGGGTGTCGATGCGCATGGTGCGGAACTTGAGGATCTGGAAATGCCGCTTGCCGATGCCCACACGCTTCTGCCGGAAAAACACCGGCCCGGGCGAGTCCAGCTTGATGGCAACAGCCAGAAGCAGCAGCAGCCACGAAAGGCACAGGATGCCGCAGGCTGACAGGAAAATATCCAGCAGCCGTTTGATCCGATTCCGATACATAAATAAAACTTCCTCCGTTTTCTACGGGTGTACCGCCTTATTATAGCAGTATGGGCAGCATTTTTCAATTGCAGGCTGCGCCCGGCGGACGATATTTGCCGCTTTTGGAGAGAACAGGGCGCTTTACCTCTTGTTTTTTACCTAATATCGCGCTATAATAGGCAATTGCTATGTTCACACAAGGCTTATTACAGGAGGTAGATAATTCATGGCTACGACCAGCCGTTCCGCAGACCTGACCAGCGGACCCATGCTGCAAAAGATCATCTTGTTTTCCCTGCCGCTGGCGGCATCCAGCATTCTGCAATTGCTGTTCAATGCCGCCGATGTTGTGGTGGTGGGGCGCTTTGCGGGCAGCACGGCGCTGGCTGCCGTCGGCTCCAACGGTGCGTTGATCAATCTGCTGGTCAACCTGTTCGTCGGGCTTTCGCTGGGTGCCAATGTAGTGGCAGCCCGGTGCTTTGGTGCCCGGGACGAAAAGGGCGTACAGGATACGGTGCACACCGCCGTGGCGCTGGGTTTAGTCAGCGGCGTATTGCTGGCGGTGGTAGGCTTTTGCGCTGCGCGCGGCCTGCTGGAGCTGATGAGCTGCCCGGAGGACGTGATCGGCCTTTCCACCCTGTACCTGAAGATCTATTTCATCGGAATGCCCATGACCATGCTGTACAACTTCAGCAGTGCGTTGCTGCGAGCCGTGGGCGACACCAAACGCCCGCTGTACTGTCTGGCGGCTGCCGGTGTCATTAACGTGGTGCTGAATCTGGTCTTTGTCATCGGCTTTTCCATGAGTGTGGCGGGCGTGGCACTGGCTACCATCATCAGCCAGACCGTGTCCGCGCTGCTGGTGACCGGGATGCTCGTCCGGGAGGAGGGCGCACTGCGGCTGGATCTGCGGCGGCTGGCCTTCCACGCCGGGACGCTGAAGCAGATCTTGCTCATCGGCCTGCCTGCCGGGCTGCAAAGCACGGTGTTCAGCCTTTCCAATGTGGTCATCCAGTCCTCCATCAACTCCTTCGGCTCCATGGTGGTAGCGGGCAACTCTGCCTCCTCCAATCTGGAGGGCTTTGTGTACACCGCCATGAATGCCTTTGCGCAGGCCGCCGTCACCTTTACCAGCCAGAACATCGGCGCACGCAAGTACCACAACCTTGACCGGGTGATCCGCAACTGTCTGCTGTGTGCCGTAGTCACCGGCCTTGTACTGGGCGGCGGCGCAGCGCTGGCGGGAAATCAGCTGCTGCGCTTCTACTCCTCGGACACTGCGGTCATCGCCACCGGCGCTGAGCGGCTGCGGCTGATCTGCGGCTTCTACCTGCTGTGCGGCATTATGGACGTGCTGGCCAGCAGCCTGCGCGGGCTGGGTTACAGCGTACTGCCCATGGTGGTAAGCCTTGTGGGTGTGTGCGCTCTGCGGCTGGTGTGGATCGCTACCATTTTCCAGCTGAACCGCACCCCCTTTATGCTGTACATCAGCTACCCCATCAGCTGGGCGCTGACCGCGCTGGTGCACCTGACCTGCCTGCTGGTGGTGCGGCGTAAGCTGCGCCAGAAGCAGCCGCAGACGATATAAATCCTTTTTGCATAAAAGCAATGCCGGGCAGGCCAAAAGGTCTGTCCGGCATTGCTTTTACTATATCATAGGGCCACATCCAGTGCCATCATCAGGGCAAATCCCAGCACGATGCTGATGACACCGGCCACTTCATCCGGTTCCACCGCCTCAGGGATCATCTCCTGTGCGGTCACACACACCATACAGCCCGCCGCAGCGCTCATGAGCCACGGCAGCGCTGCACCTACCCACTCGGCCAGCACAAAGGCCAGCACCGCACCCAGGGGCTCCACCAGACCGGAGGCCGCACCGGCGGCAAAGGACTGCCCCCGGGTGCGCCCGCTCTGGGTCAGCGGCAGACTGACCGCCGCCCCCTCCGGGATGTTCTGCAAGCCGATGCCAAGGCTCAGCGCCAGCGCGCCGCTTACGGCATCCGCGTCCCCGTGCAGCGCCAGCGCCGCAGCCAGCCCCACCACCATGCCTTCCGGCAGATTGTGCAGGGTGACCGCCAGCACCATACGCCCGCAATGCCCGGGACCGCCAGCCAGCAGCTGCCCGGCGGCATCCTCCAGCCGTAAAAGCCCCACAGCGCCTAAAATAAGCCCCAGCGCCGGGGGCACCCATGCCGCCCTGCCCTGCGACCGGGCAATGGCCGGAAGCAGCAGGCTCCACACGCTGGCCGCCAGCATGATGCCCGCCGCCATCCCGCACAGGATGCGCCGGGTAGCCGGTCTTGTCTGCCTGCACAGCAAAAACACCCCTGCTGCTCCCAGCGCGGTGCACGCCGCCGGGAACAGCCAGATCCCAAGTGTGAAAACGATCCGGTTCAAGCCGCATTCCCCCTTTGCCCGTTGTATGCACAAACGGGAAAAAAGGTGCAAGCCTTAGAAATCGTCCTCGCTGCTGTCGCAGCTGTCTGCATCGCAGTCTGTGTCATCGGACGCAAAGCTGTCGGTGCTGTCCGTGCTGAAATTGCGCTCGAACGCAGTCATGTACTGGGCATAGCCCTCATCGCCGGTGCCAAAGCAGCCAAAATCAAAGTCTTTCATCGTGTTATCCTCCACAAATGTTTTTGTTGTTCAGCCTTTCGGGGGTGTCCGTCCCTCGCCATGCTTCTATTATCCACATTTGCAGTCCAATAAAATGGATTTGTAACAGGTTATTTCAAGTTTTTCTATTTTTGTGTTCCCCGCCCGGCGATATAGGCGCTATCCCGGGCTTTATTTTTACCAAAAAGTCTTTGACTTTTGGCGAAACTTTATGACAACTATGCAGATTTTTTACATAGATTATAACTTTCGACCAAAAACCTCTTGATTTTTTTCAAAAACGGACTAGAATATAGCATCGCAGTGAGGTGCTACGGAGTGCCCGCTGCTAAACACACATAGGAAAAACAAGGAGATTATTGATATGAAACTCAAGAATATTTGCATCGCTGTTGTTGCTCTGGCTCTGGCTGCTGGCATGACCGCCTGCGGTGGTGCTTCTGCCGCTTCCGCTTCCTCCACCTCTGAGGCTGCTTCCGCAAGCACCGCTGTTTCCGAGGCTGCTTCTTCTGAGGCTGCTTCCAGCGAGGCCGCTTCCTCTGAGGCTGCATCTTCCGAGGCTGCTTCCTCTGAGGCCGCTGTCAGCGAGGCTGCTTCTTCTGAGGCTGCTTCCACCACTGCCGCCTAAGTTTAACGCGCACAGCGTACATAACAAAATAGCAAAAGGCCGTTGCACATTATTTTGTGCAGCGGCCTTTTTGATTGCACAGAAAGATTTAAATGCCCTCCGCGTGCGCTATGGGCATAATCAGCGGAATGATTTTTTCTTTTTTCGGGATACCGGGTCGTCTACGGACGCCCCGATATCCCATTTTTATGAAAAAAGACCGCCGCACAAAGCCATGTACAGCAGTCTCCTTACGTTTGAGAAGTAAGCTTTCCCAATATCATTTTTCAAGAATCGCGCGGATCTGGGCAAGGTCGGCGGCAAAGGTGATATTCCGCTGCCGCGCCGAGGTGGAAAGCCCCATGGCGATCATCTGCCGCAAAAGCTGGTGCAGGGGCTGGTAGTAGCCGTTCAGATCGTAGAGGATACAGGGCGCGTTCAGCTGCCCCAGAGACAGCTTGCTGATGACCTCGGTGATCTCCTCCAGCGTGCCGGTGCCGCCGGGAAACGCAATAAAAGCATCACCCAGCTCGATCATTTTGGTTTTGCGGGCGGGCATGTCCTCGGTCACGATCAACTCTGTCAGTCCCTCGTGCTGCAGCTCTGCGTCCAGAAAGCACTTGGGCTCTACACCGGTCACCCTGCCGCCTGCAGCCAGTACGCTGTCGGCTAAAAGGCCCATCAGTCCGCTTTTGCTGCCGCCGTACACCAGCGCGTTGCCGCTTTCACCGATCCAGCGCCCCAACTGCTGCACGGCCTGCGGCAATGCAGGGTCGGTGCCAAGGCTTGCGCCCAGATACACGGTAATGTTCATTGCAGTATCCTTTCTTGCCGGGTCAGATGCTCCACAGCACTGCGCCCAGCACCGCAGAAAGCAGGATCATCCCGATGGGGGACGGCGCTTTCTGCGTTTTCTTTTTATAGGCAAAATGCAGGATGCCCAAAAGGGCAAACACTGCCAATGCACGCACATCCGGGGCAAAGCCGCCGGCAAGGGTGGTAAAGCCCCCCAGCGTGGAAAGCCCCATGGTGCAGGCAGTGGCTAAGATCATAGCCACCACGCAGGGGCGCACCCCGGCCAGAAAGGCGTTGACCCCGGCGTACTTCATCAGGCTGTGCAGCGCTGCCGCAATGAGCAGGATGATAACAAAAGAAGGCAGCACCACCCCCACCGTTGCCGCAAAGGAGCCTGCCAGCCCCGCCTGCGAAGACCCGATAAAGGTAGCCATGTTCACCGCCAGCGGGCCGGGGGTGGACTCTGACACTGCGATAAAGCTGAGAAACTCGCTCTCGGTCAGCCAGCCATGCCCCAGCACTGTTTCCCGCACCAGCGAAATCATGCCGTAACCGCCGCCAAAGGACACCGCACCGATGACCAGAAAGTTCCAGAACAATTGCAGCAAGATCATTTTGTGCCGCCTTTCTTCCCCTGCCCTGCTGCGTAGGCCAGCACCCCGGCTGCGCCGCAAAGCAGGATGCAGCAGATGGAGGAAAATTTTACCGCCAGCACAGAGCAGCCCACCATAGCCGCCAGAACCACCGCCACCACTGCCGTGTTGAAGGGGGTGCGCTGCAAGTTTTTGAGCATCTTGACCCCGGCGGACAGGATCAGGTAGATGACACAGGCCTGAATGCCCTTAAAGGCATTTGCTACCACTGTCAGCTGCAAAAAGCGGTCGAAGAAGAGCGAAATAAGGTAGATAACTGCAAAGGACGGCAGGCACACTGCCAGAGTGGAAGCCGCCGCACCGGCCACACCGGCCAGCTTATAGCCGATGTAGGTGGCGCTGTTCACCGCCACAGGGCCGGGGGTGGACTCGGCAATAGCGACCATATCCAGAAACTCCTCCCGGGTGAGCCAGCGTTTTTCCTCTACAAATTCGTGCTCCAGCAGCGCTACCATGGCATAGCCGCCACCAAAAGTAAAGGCACCGATCTTGAAAAAGGTGCAAAAAAGTTCCTTGGTCTTGGACATAGGCATTTTTCCTCCGGGCACTTACTGTTTGACCGGCTCCAGTTCCAGATAGCACTCGAAAGCCGTTTTGTCTGCGTGCTTGGCAATAAAGTACCAGCCATCATCCGAGGAGGTGTAGAACACCTCCACCTGCTGTCCCATAGGAACTTCGCGGTGATAGTTGATGGAGGCAAATTTCACAACGTTATTGCGCATGATCTCCTGCGGCAACGCGTCGCAGACGATATCCAGATAAAAGGCGTTGTTGATGTGGTAGTGCAGGTCGCACTGGGAGTAATGCGCCGTAAACAGGCCGGCGCTGGTCAGGTTCTCCCGGCGCTTATGCAGCAAAAGAGGCAGTTCCTCTTCCACCGTCTCGTTCCAGTATCCCTCTACCGTCCAGCCCGGCTGGCGCAGGATGTGTCCATTCTCAAGGCTGGACATAATCCAGCGGCTGTCCACCATGGCTACTTCCTGCCCGGCTTCGTCCGTAAGGGTGGTGACGCGCTTGATAGAGCCGCGGAGAGCCTTTTCTGAGCGGGAGCAAAGGGTCAAAATCTCACCACGGCGGGGCACGCGGCTGATCCGCAGCGCCTGCTTGCCCACCAGAAACGCTACACCGTGATCCTCAAAAAACTTATCGTCCATGCCAAAGTGGCGGGCGTGCATGGTGGAGATCTGCTCCACATAGCGCAGCAGGGCGCTGGCCTTGAGCAGGCTGTGGCAGTCTGCATCGGCATTTTCTACCACGGCGGTGCCTTCATAATAAAACTGTTCCATATTCTTTCCCTCCTATCGGAAAAAGGCCGCCGCACCACGTCCGGGACGGCAGCCTTGGCAAAACGATCAATACTGATTGCGGGTCTTTCTGCGCACTTTGCGCCAGATATTGAAGCAAGCAAGTGCCAGCATAGCCAGCAGCAGCAACAAAAACAGGTAGCTGCCGCCGCCTTCATCGTAGCTCTTCATCTCGCTCCACTTCAGGTCCAGCTCGCTGTTCACCTCGTCGCTCAGGGCGGTGAACACCTTCTCGCGGGCGGCGTCCTCCTCAGACGGATAGGCGATCTCGCTGGTTTTCAGATCCTCGTCCAGTACCTCCCATACATCGTGCATGGGGGTGGTGTAGCCGATATACTCGCTGTTGTCCTTGCCGATGTCGGTCTCGCACATGAAGTTGATGAACATCTCGGCGGCTTCCTTGTGCTCGCTGGCAGCGGGCACAGCCATGCAGTCCACCGAAAGCACACTGCCCTCCTCCGGGAACACCCAAGCCAGATCCGGGTTATCATCGATCATGGTGATGGCATCGCCGGAGTAGTACACGCCGATGGCCGCCTCGCCGCCGATCATCTTATCAAAGATCTCGTCCATGACGTAGGCCTGCACCAGCGGCTTCTGCGCCTTAAGCTCTTCTACCACCTCGTCCACCTCTTCCGGGGTGGCGGGGTTGATGCTGTGGCCGCTCTTGAACGCAGCGATGGCGTAGGCATCGCGGCTGTTGTTGAACATCAGAATATTGCCCGCATACTGTTCGTCCCACAGGTCTGCCCAGCAGGTAGGGGCTTCGTCTACCATGGTAGTGTTGTAGATGATGCCGGTGGTGCACAGCATATAGGGCACGGTGTAGGCGTTCTGCGGGTCATAGTCCGGGTTGCGGTAGCCTGCATCAATCTTTTGGAAATTGGGGATATTGTCGTAGTCAAGGGGTGCAAGCATCCCCTCGTTGATCATCTTTGCCACCATGTAGTCGGAGGGGATGATCACATCGTAGTTGGCTGCGCCGGACTTGAGCTTGGCGTACAAAGACTCGTTGGAGTCGAAGGTGGTGTAGTTCACCTTGATGCCGGTCAGTTTTTCAAAGGCGGCCACCACGTCCACGCTGTCATCTGAGCCGTTGGAGATGTACTCGCCCCAGTTGTAGACGTTCAGGGTAACGTTCTGCCCCTTGAAGCGGGTCCAGTCGTAATCGTCCGACACCGAGACGTCCTCGGTCACCTCGATGGTACCGGCGGCAAACACCGGCAGTGCGGCGCACAGCGCCACAGCCAGCGTCAGCAGCAATGCAGCAATGCGTTTCATCATGCGCCCTCCTCTCGCAGCGTTTTCTGATCCTTGCGGTAGCTGCGGCTCTCCATGGCATTGGACACCAGAATGACGCTGAGGATGACCACAAACATGATGGTGGACAGCGCGTAGATCTCCGGGCTGACCTTTTTGCGGGTCATGGAGTAGATGGCAATGGGCAGGGTCTCCACCGTGCCGCAGTTGAAGTAGGAGATCATGAAATCGTCGATGGAATAGGTCAGGCAGATGAGGAAGGCCGACAGGATGGCGGGACTGATTTCCGGCAGGATAACCTTGAAGAAAGCCTGTCGGGGGTCACAGCCCAGATCCAGCGCTGCCTCGTACAGCTTGATATCCAGCTGCTTGAGCTTGGGGCTCACGTTAAAGATAACGTAAGGCACGTTGAACGCGATATGCGCAATGAGCAGCGTGGGCAGACCCATGATGTTGTCCGGCAGCCATGCGGACTGCGCGGCAAAACGCTGGTAGGCCACGAACAGCAGCATCAGGGAAATGCCGGTGATGATTTCCGGGTTGACCACCGGGATATAGGTGATGTTGGTCACCAGCAGGCGGCTTTTACGGCTCATGGAGGCAATGCCAAGGCTGGCAGCCGTACCCAGCACCGTAGCGATGATGGCAGACAGCACTGCTACCTCAACGGACACCCACAGCGCATGGAGGATGGACGCATTCGTGAACAGGCTGCGGTACCACTTGAGGGTAAAGCCGGTGAACAGCGAATAGCCCTTACTCTGATTGAAGCTGAACACGATCATGTAGGCAATGGGCAGATACATGAAGCAGAAGAACAGGATGATGTAGACCCGCTGCATCAGGCGCAGATGTTTTGTTTTCATCAGGATACGCCCTCCATTTCATCCTCGTCAAAGCTGGACGTAAAGCTCATACACAGCAGTACGATGATCATCAGCACCAAGCTCATGGCAGAGCCGACGTTCAGGTTGTAGCTGTTGCCCAAGAACTGCATCTCGATCAGGTCACCGATCAGCAGATTGGAGCCGCCGCCCAGCATACGGCTGATGACAAAGGTGGACACCGCCGGCACGAACACCATGGTGATGCCGGTGCTGATGCCCGGCACGCTCATGGGGATGAGCACCCGCACAAGGGTCTTGGTGGTGTTGGCGCCAAGATCCTGCGCAGCCTCCACAAGGCTCTGGTCGATCTTGGTCATGCTGGTGTACAGCGGCAGGATCATGTAGGGCACATAGTTATACACCATGCCCAGCACTACCGCACCGGAGGTGTTGAGCATGGTATAGGGGCCAAGGCCGATAAAGCCCAGCAGGGTGTTCACCGGGCCATTGACGCTGAGCAGACCCATCCATGCGTAGGTACGCAGCAAAAAGTTCATCCACATAGGCAGCATGACCAGCATAAGCATGATGTGCTGCTTGTTCACCCGCAAACGGGACAGAAAATACCCCACCGGAAAGGCGATGACCAGACAGATAACGGTAGCAATAAGCGCCAGCAGCAGGCTGCGGGCAAACACCGAGCCGTAGCCGCTGATGGAGGTGAGGTTATTCAGGGTAAAGTTGCCCTCGGCATCGGTCATGGCATAGTACACCACAATGAACAGAGGCACAACAGTAAACAGCACCATCCATACAAAGTACGGATAGGCTAACTTTTTATCATAGATCTTCATGGCACATCACCCCTCGCTCCGCGCCATGATATGGATCTCGTTGGGGCCGATGCGCATACCAATGGTCTCGCCGGGGGTGCAGGCGCGGGTGGAGTGGATCAGCCACTCGCGGCCTTCGCACTCCACGTGCATCTCAAAGTGCACGCCCTTGAAGATGACATCGTTCACCACGCCCACAAGCTGGCCCTCCACAGGGGATACCACCTCGATATCCTCCGGGCGCACCACCACCTGCACGCTCTGCTCCCGGGCAAAGCCGCGGTCCACGCAGGGGAAGTCCACGCCGGAGAAGGACACCAGAAAGTCCTTGTGCATCACGCCGTCCACGATGTTGGAATCGCCGATAAAGTCTGCCACAAAGGCGTTTTTCGGCTCGTTGTAGATGTCCTCCGGGGTGCCGATCTGCTGCACCTTACCGCCGTTCATGACCACGACGGTATCGGACATGGTAAGCGCTTCCTCCTGATCGTGGGTGACGTAGATAAAGGTAATGTTCATCTCGCGCTGCAGGCGCTTGAGCTCCAGCTGCATCTCCTTGCGCAGCTTCAGGTCCAGTGCGCCCAGCGGCTCGTCCAGCAGCAAAATCTCCGGCTCGTTGACCAGACTGCGGGCAATGGCCACGCGCTGCTGCTGACCGCCGGACATCTGGCTGATGCTGCGGCGCTCGAAGCCCTTTAAGCCCACGACCTCCAGCATATCGCGCACCTTGCGGCGGATGGTGTCCTCGTCCAGCTTTTTGAGCCGCAGACCAAAGGCCACGTTCTCGAACACATTCAGGTGCGGGAACAGCGCGTATTTCTGGAACACGGTATTCACCGGGCGCTTATAGGGCGGCACACCGGTAATGTCCTCCCCTTTCAGCAGCACCTTGCCGGCGTTCGGCTCCAGAAAGCCTGCGATCAGGCGCAGGGTGGTAGTTTTGCCGCAGCCGGAGGAACCGAGCAGCGTCACGAACTCCTTATCATGGATATCCAGATTCAGCCCATCCAGAATGCGCTGTCCATCAAATTCCACTACGATATCCCGCAGTGAAACGACCACCGAGTTGTCCATTTTATATGTTATCCTCCTTGTTCTCAGATACGAAAAAAGACAGGGAACCTGCCCCATCTTTTTTGCGTATAAGGGGCGTTCTGCCCCGCGCAGCAGCATGATTTTGCGCGGCGAACTTACCCTGTCACGGTTTATAATAAACAATCACAGTCGGATTGTCAATCACTCTACCGATGTTTGCCGAAACTTTATAAAAAGCTGCAAAAAAATATACGCTGCGCCTTGGTTTCGGCACAGCGTACAAAAGGAATCATTCCTGCGTTTTCAAGTCGTTTTCCGTCAGCAGAAGCGCCTGCACAGTGCTTGTATCCACTGTGTATACCGAAGTATCGTCCCCAACTTGCAGATACCACCCGTCCGTACCGCAGGCGTAGGCCAGTTGCACGGCAGAGCCGTCCTCGCTGGTGACCGTGGCGGTAAACACCGGTGCATCAAAACCGCAGGCAGAAAGGTCGGCGTCCGTGGTCTGGGCGGTGGCATAGGTGCACAGAGCAGACAGCAGGCTTTGCACCTTATCCTGTGCAAGGCTGGCGGCGGGGTCCGAAGCCAGCTGCCACACCGTCTCGTAGGTGGAGGAAGAGGTACTGTCGGCGCTTTCGGTCGGCTCGCTGACAGCGTTCAGGGTGACGGAGGTGCCGTCTGCCAGCGTGTAGGCCACCTGCGTGATGGCCGAAGCCGTGAGCCCGGTTGGGCAGAAGCTGCCGAAAAGCCCGACCTTATCCAGCTGAAAACAGGCAGCTTTGTTGCCGCTGACAGTGTAGATGGCATCGTCCCCGGCTTTTTGCACATAGAGGTCCCCAGTGACCGGGTTTTCTGCCCCGAAGGTCAGGGTGGTGCTCTGCCCTGCCGCTGTTACCGTAACAGTAAGCTGTGGGCTGTCCAGACCGTAGTCCTCCCCTGCCTGCGGTGTCAGACTGCGCTTGGCGGCCAGTGCCATCAGGGCGGTGCGCATGGTGTTGCAGGCGCTTTCGTCCAGATGATAGGCGGGGTCCTGCGCCAGCTGCCAGCTGCCGCCGGTATATTGCAGGGTGTAGGTCTGGCCGTTGTAAGTGTACTCGATCTGCTCCAGATCCTCGGCGGCAAAAGTGGAAAGCGGGATGCTGCCCTCGGCAGCAGCGCTTGCGGCTTGCTCGGCCTTGGCGTTGCTGCGGGTCACCGCCCACAGCGCCGCGCCCAGCAGCACTGCCGCTGCCAGCAACACCAGCAGAACGCGCTGTTTTGTTTTCATGGCGGTCTCCTTATCTGCGGCGGCGCAGCAGCACCACCACTGCCCCGGCGATGAGCACCGCCGCCGGAAGCACGAACACGAAGGTCAGCCCCAGTGCTGCGGCGGTGGAGCCAGACACCGTGATGGGCTCGGCTTCCAGTGCCTTGGTGTCCACAAGGATATCCTGCCCCACCAGCGAGGCGGCGCAGCCCTGCAGGAAGGTCAGATTGCCGGGCATGGACTGATAAAGCTGCTCGTTATCCATATTAGGACAGCCGATCCAGAGGACCTCGGCGCCGGTGTCCTCGTTCCGCGCCCAGACAGCCAGCGCAAAGGGGCCTTCCGCGTCCCCGTCCTCCCGCTCCATGGTGGTAAGGTCGTTGATGTCGGCTTTGGCATAGGCAGAGGAGGAGCTGTTCAGCAGCGGCTCGGCGGTGACATCCTCGGTCTCGGTGACCGTGATGCCCTGCGCCACCGACAGCATGACATGGGTATTGGTATTCACGCCGTTCAGCGCGGTGCTCTCGGTAGGCGTGCCGTAGTCAGGCAGCAGCGACCATGCAGAGTTATACAGTGCCTTGCTGCTGTCGCCCTCCACCACCATGCCCTCTGCGCGGGCAAGGCCGAACTGCGAAAGCACAGCATCCAGCTGCGGGGTCTGGGCGTAGACGCTGCTGGTCAGCAGCAACTTGCCGCCCGCCGCCAGATACTCCTGCAGCTGGCTGATCTCGTCCACAATGCCATCCCCTGCGGTAAAATCGGTGGTGGGTGCGTTGATGATGAGCAGGTCGCAGTCCTCCGGGATGGTGCTTGTGAGCAGATCCAGCGGCTGAGCGTCGATATTCTGGGCGTCCAGCGCATCGGTCAGGGAGTCGGTCAGGGTCTGCTCGCCGTGGTTGGTGGTATAGTAGGCGTGGCTCTGCCCGGCTGCGGTAAGCTTATAGATGGCAGAGGTGATCTGCTTTTCGCCGCCAAAGGTCACGTTGGCAGAGCCGGTGGTGTAGTAGTCGGTGTAGTCGTACTCGTACAGGTCGGCGGCATCCAGCACGGTGCTGTTCTCCCCGCAGGTAACGATCAGACTGCCACTGGAAACATTCTCCGCGCCGTACTTTGCGGCAAAGGTGGGGTACAGGGTGGGGTCCTTCTGTTCCCAGCTCAGGTGCCCGCTCTCGGCAGCGTAGTGATCCAGCAGCTTTGTGATGATGGCATCCTCGCTGCCGGTTTCGCAGAGGTAATAGATGTGCACATCCTTTTCCAGCCCCTCCACCAGCGCTTTGGTGCTGTCGCTCAGGGTGTACATTTTGGCTTCGGAGAGGTCGAACTCGGTATATTTTGCAGGGATGGCCCGCACCAGCAGGTTGAGCAGCACCGCCAGCACCAGCACAGCCGCCAGCATAGCGGTGGACAGCAGCCCGCTGCGGAACACCCTGCCTTTCTGAGAGGATGCGTTCTTGTTCCATTTCATCGTTGTGGCCTCCTCTCAGTTCCAGCGGCGCTTTTCCAGCCCCTGTGCGGTGAAAAACAGGAACACCGCCGCCACGGTCAGGTAGTAGACCAGCGTGGGGATGGAAAAGCTGCTGTTGACAAATTCTTCAAAGGGGGTAAACAGGCACAGCGCGCTGAGCACCGCGCTGAAAGCCTCGGTCAGCCAGCTGCTCTTGAGCAGAAACAGCGCCGTAAGCGCCACACAGCATCCCGCAAAGGAAAGGCAGCCCAGCGTAAAGCTTTTGCTGCGCAGCCCCGCCACCACACTGAGTACAGCGGCAATGGCGGTGAACAGCGCCAGCGCCACCGCGCTGCCGGTGGTGAACATGGTGCGCAGGCTGGGCATCATATAGGCCAGCAGCAGCGCCGCCACGCCGGACACGGCGGCAATGATCTGGTTTTCGGTCAGGCTGGAAAGGAACACCCCGATAGCAATGGCGGCGCAGCCCATAAGGTAATAGCACAGCAGCGCGGAAAAGTTGGCCAGCGTGCTGGTGCCGGTAGCGCCCAGCACCTTCAGCACAAGGATCATGCCCGCATCCACAAGGCAGGGCAACGCAAAAATGACGCAAAGAGCAAAGTATTTGCCCAGCACGATGCCACCCACCGACACCGGACTTGTGAGCAGCAGCTGGTCGGTGCGGCTGTGGCGTTCCTCCGCAAAGGAGCGCATGGTGAGCACCGGGATGTAGAGCAGCAGCACAAAAATGGTGCGGTACAGCGTATAGTAGCCAAAATCCGGCAGGCCGTAGCCCAGATTCAGCGCCACAAAGTAGATAGCCGTAGCCGCCAGCATAAAGGCGGTAAGCACCGCGCCGATCATGCCGTGAAAGCAGCTGCGGAGCTCTCGTTTAAAGATAGCAGCCATCTCAGTTCTCCTCCCCTTCTGCCGGGGCTTTTTGCTCCGGCGTTTTTTCGGTCAGTGCAAGGAATACCTCTTCAAGGCTGCGGTTCTCGGCGGCAAGCGCCAGCACGGTGCAGCCGGTCTCGGTCAGTGCCCGGGACACGGCAGCACGGCGGTCGGCGGCGTCCTCGCTCTCGGCGGTAAAGGTGACCTGACCGTCTGCGGCGCTTTCCAGTTCTACCTTGCAGATGCCCGGCACGCTGCGCACCGCAGCAAGCACAGTGTCCGTCTCGCCCTGCGCGGTGGCACGCAGGCGGCTGCCCGGGTTCAGGGTCTCGCCCAGCTCCTCCGGGCTGCCCACCGCCACCAGACGACCTTTAGAAAGGATGAGCACCTGCTGGCACACCGCCTGCACCTCGCTGAGGATGTGGCTGGACAGGATGACCGTGTGCGCCTTGCCCAGCTCCCGGATGAGGTTGCGGATCTCGATGACCTGCGCGGGGTCCAGACCCACGGTAGGCTCGTCCAGAATGATGAGCTGCGGGCTGCCCAGCAGCGCCTGTGCAATGCCCACCCGCTGACGGTAGCCCTTGGACAGGCTGCGGATGACCCGGGGCAGCACTTCTTCCAGCCCGGTACGGCGGGCAGCGGCCAGCACCTGCTGTTTGCGCTGCGCACGCTTGACACCCTTGAGCTCTGCCACAAAGTCCAGATATTCCTGCACGGTCATTTCCGGGTAGAGCGGCGGCTGCTCCGGCAGGTAGCCCACACAGGCTTTGGCCTGCTGTGCCTGCTCCGGCAGACGGAACCCGGCTACCTTCACCTCGCCCTCAGTGGGGGCAAGATAGCCGGTAAGGATATTCATAATGGTGGATTTGCCCGCGCCGTTGGGCCCCAGCAGGCCGTAGATCTGGCCGTCCGGCACCGTAAACGAGAGATCCTGCACGGCAGGGCGGCTGCCGTAGGACTTGCTCAGGTGAGAAACTTCGATCACAGCAAACTCTCCTTTGTTTCAGAAGCTGTTTTGCGGAAAGCGGCGTAGAGCCAGCGCTTTCCGGTTTGGAACTGCTATATTTTAGATGGAAAATGTGTTTAAATTAAGACAATCCTGTGTGGGAAAACGAAATATTTGCCCGCGAAAAACGCAAAAATGCCGCCTCCCGAAGGAAGCGGCATGAGATAGCCTATAATTACTTACGGCCGAAACGCTTGTTGAAGCGCTCAACACGTCCGCCGGTGTCAACCAGCTTCTGCTTACCAGTGTAGAAAGGATGGCACTTGGAGCAAACTTCGACGTGGATCTCGGGCTTGGTGGAACGAGTCTTGATGACGTTGCCGCATGCGCAGGTGATGGTGCAGTCAACGTAGTTCGGATGGATACCCTGTTTCATTCTTTTCACCTCATTTCTGGTTCTGACTTATTGGGGCCATATTTAATGTATGTGCCCATCACAACCTTCAATATCGGCTACCCCGTCGAGCGGCCTTGGAAACGATTGCCTTACTATTATAGCACGAATTGGCCAGAATGCAAGAGGGAAATTTAAGTTTTTTACAGCTTTTGCAGTGTCCAGCCCTTTTGTGCCGCCAGCTGCTCCAGCTCCCGGTAAGAAAGCCGCAGCTGCGCAATGTTGAAGCCCGGCAGCTCCGCAAGGCAGCTGCCGTCCTGTGCCCGATGCAGCAGCTTGTGCACCTGCAGTTCCTGTTCGCCGTCCAGCGTATCCAGCCCGGCTACATATTCTCCGCATCGGGGCAGCGGCTGCTGCCAGTCGATGGTTTTGCAGACCCTTGCAAGCGTAAGATGATTGCAGGTCACCGTCTGCCGGAATTCCAGTTTCATGACGATCTCCCCTTTTGCACCGAAGATTCACAGCTGCGCCCGGCGCGATACTATGATATAACATTTTGTTTTATATGTCAATATAACATTTCGTTATGCCTATACTTTACCTTGAATAGAATTTTTGAGGTAAACGCCATGTATCAACGCATCCGGGATCTGCGGGAGGATCGCGACCTACTGCAAAAGGATGTAGCCGCATATCTGAAATGCACACAGGTCTGCTACTCCAACTACGAGACCGGCAAGCGGGATATTCCCACCGAGGTGCTGATCCAGCTTGCCCGCCTCTACCATACCAGTACCGACTATATCCTTGGTCTGACGGACAACAGCACACCGCCCATTCCCCGCAAAATATAAAAGAAAAAAACCCAGAATCATTCGAATCAACGAACGATTCTGGGCTTTTACATGCCGCCGACGGGGGTCGAACCCGTACTCTGTCTCCAGAAAGGGATTTTAAGTCCCTCGTGTCTGCCAATTTCACCACAGCGGCACAGCCCCGGCTTACAAAGCCCTGCTGCCCTCTGGCTTGAGAGGGAGCCGGGAATAACAGGTGTGAGGAAAAATTATTACAACCACACTGCTATACGCAATCTGGTGGTAGTATCATTCTTATCAAAATCAGCGGCTTTTATGATACAATAGTTTCCCTGTTTTGTCAAGAAAAACCGCTTATTCGGTGCTGCTTACACCTTGCCGCCGTGCAGCTCGGCGTACATCCGGGAGCGGCACTCGGCCACTGCGGGGGTCATGTTGACGTAGTGCTTGTGGGGGCACTCCAGACGCAGCTCGCTCTCCCAAGTCTCCTCGGTGAGCTGCTTTGCAATATAGGCCTTCTTCTCCGCAATGGAGGGCAGGTCGATAGCCAGCTCGCCGCCCAGAATATGCGGCACCAGCAGCGGGCGCACAGCGGTGGGGGTAAAGGTGATGGTGCGCTCGATGGCATCCGAGTCCAGATTGACCATCGTGACCGGCTTACCGGCCTCGATAACCTCGCCGTCCATGGCAATGAGGTCGCACTGTGCCTGACCGTTTTCGTCGTACAGACGCCAAGGCATCTTCTTGCCCGGGATGATGGCCTTGCTGGCAGAATCGGAGCACTTCATCTTGGGGGTGTAACTGCCGTCCGGCTTCTTCACGGCCACCAGCTTGTACACACCGCCGAACACGGGGTCGGAGGCGGAGGTGATCAGGTTCTCGCCCACGCCGTAGGAGTCGAAGTGTGCGTGCTCGTACAGCTCCATGTTGGCGATCTTTTTCTCGTCCAGACCGTTGGAGGCTACCAGCTTGATGTAGGGCTTACCGGCGGCATCCAGTGCCTTGCGCAGCCGCTTGGAACCACGGGCAAGGTCGCCGGAGTCAATGCGGGCGCTCTTGACACGGCGGTTGGGGTCGTTGGGGTATTTCTCAATGAGATAATCGTCCAGCTTGATCAGGTTGGGTAGGCCGCTTTCCATAATATTATAGGTATCCAGCAGCAGGCTGACCGAATCCGGGTAGGTATCGGCAAAGGCCTTGAAGGCATCGAACTCGGTGGGGAAAAACTCGATAAAGCTGTGTGCCACGGTGCCCACGGCCTTGACCTCTGCGCCGAACTTCATCTCTGCCAGACAGTTGGCCGTACCGATGCAGCCGCCCAGCACTGCGGCGTAAGCACCATCGTTGCCGGCGCTCTCGCCCTGTGCGCGGCGGGTGCCGAACTCCATGACGTTGCGGGGGGTGTGGGTGTTCAGGCCGGTGACGCGGGTGGCCTTGGTGGCGATCAGGCTATGGAAGTTCATGGTCTGCAGCAGGTAGGTCTCGATGAGGATCGCGCCCACCAGATCGCACTCAATGCGCACCATCTGCACATGGGGATAGCAGACCGTGCCCTCGGGCAGGGCATACATATCGCCCTTCCACTTGTAGGTGCGCAGATACTCGCAGAACTCCTCGCTCATGCCCTTGGTGCGCAGCCAGTGGATATCCTGCTCGTTGAAGTGATAGTTCAGCAAAAAGCGGGTCAGCTTGCGCTGGCCAGCGCTGATGGAATAGCCCTGATTATCCGGGTTTTTGCGGAAGAACATATCAAACACCAGCGTGGTATCCTTAAAGCCATGCAGGAACAGGCAGTTTGCCATGGTGAATTCGTAAAAATCCACCACCATCGCGGGGTTATCGTAGTCCTCATCGGGGATATAAGGCTCAACCTTGATCTCGTTCATGAATGTTTTCCTCTCTATCTGTACCCGGCGTCAGTTCTTCCCTACTGCGCGCCGCCTGCCGCTTGCCCGGCAGGAGGATCCGCCGCCCTGTCATGACAGAACGTTTCTATCATGATAGCACGATTTCCCTGCCGGTGCAAGTATTTTCGCGCAAAAAGACCGCTGCACAAACACTGTGCAGCGGTCTTTGCGTTTATAACAATCGCTTGCTTCAGAACAGGCTTAGCCGTTCATGATGCTGGGGGTGGCGTTCTTCAGCACAACGTCATGGCTGCCGCCCTCCACGATGGAGGTGGAGGAGACAACGGTCAGCTTGGCCTTCTGCTGCAGCTCGGGGATGGACAGAGCGCCGCAGTTGCACATGGTGCTCTTCACCTTGTACAGGGTGGTCTGCACGCCATCGGCCAGAGGACCGGCATAAGGCACATAGCTGTCCACGCCCTCCTCAAAGCTCAGCTTGGTGGAGCCGCCCAAGTCGTAGCGCTGCCAGTTGCGGGCACGGTTGGAGCCTTCGCCCCAGTACTCCTTCATATACTGGCCGTTGATGCGCACCTTGTTCGTGGGGCTCTCGTCAAAGCGGGCAAAGTAGCGGCCCAGCATCACAAAGTCTGCACCCATAGCCAGTGCGAGGGTGATGTGGTAGTCGTGGACGATGCCGCCGTCGGAGCAGATGGGCACATAGATGCCGGTCTCCTTGTAGTACTCGTCACGAGCCTTGGCGACCTCGATGACAGCGGTAGCCTGACCACGGCCGATGCCCTTGGTCTCACGGGTGATGCAGATGGAGCCGCCGCCGATGCCGATCTTCACGAAGTCTGCGCCAGCCTCAGCCAGGAAGCGGAAGCCTTCGGCGTCCACCACGTTGCCGGCACCCACCTTGACGGTGTCGCCGTAGTGCTCGCGGATCCAGCCGATGGTGCGGCTCTGCCACTCGGAGTAGCCCTCGGAGGAGTCGATGCACAGCACATCCACACCGGCCTCTACCAGTGCGGGCACACGCTGGGCGTAGTCGCGGGTGTTGATACCGGCGCCTACAACGTAGCTTTTGTTTTTATCCAGCAGCTCGTTGGCGTTTGCCTTGTGGGAATCGTAGTCCTTGCGGAACACCATATACACCAGATTGCCCTCGACATCCACCAGCGGCAGGGTGTTGATCTTGTTGTCCCAGATGATGTTGTTGCAGTCGTGCAGGGAGGTGTTGGCCGGAGCGGTGACCAGCTTTTCAACGGGGGTCATAAAGGTGGTGACGCAAGCGTCATCCGGGGTGTGGTTGACGCGGTAATCGCGGGAGGCCACAATGCCCAGCAGCTTGCCGTTAGGAGTGCCGTCGGCAGTGATGGCGATGGTGGAGTGGCCGGTGCGTGCCTTCAGCTCCAGCACATCATGCAGGGTGGCGGTGGGAGCCAGATTGGAATCGGACACCACATAGCCGGCCTTGAAGCTCTTGACGCGGCGCACCATGGCGGCCTCGTTCTCGATGCTCTGAGAGCCATAGATAAAGGAAACGCCGCCCTGACGAGCCAGTGCAATGGCCAGCTTATCGCCGGAGACCGACTGCATGATAGCGCTGATCATGGGGATATTCATCTGCAGCGGGCACTCCTCCTGTCCCTTGCGGTACTTGACCAGCGGGGTCTTCAGGCTGACCGCCGTGGGCACATTCTCCGCAGAGGAATAGCCGGGGACCAGCAGGTACTCGCCAAAGGTGCGGGAGGGTTCTTCGTAGAAATAAGCCATAATCAAACTCCTTTTCTCTTAGGGTGTATCTGAAAAGTCGAAAATTTAGTCTATTTCTACAAGCACAGCCGGATTTTGCGTGAATCAGCCTTGAAATCCACAAAGGATTCCTGCGGCTCTTTGCCTTAAATCCCGCTTGTGCTTGCGAAATATTCGTCATTTTCTTTGTTTTCAGATACACCTTAACGCATCCGATACAATCAGCATCAAAATCATTCATGTTTGCTGCTTATAAATTGATTGTATATACTTTACCACAAAGCCCGCAAGAATACAAACCCCTGCCGCGCCAAACTTTATAATTGTCCTTTGCGGAAAAACAGACAAATTGCCAAGCGTTTTCGGGCATTGGTCATACTTTGATTTTTGAAGTATCACTTTTGCGGGCAAAACAGGGCTTGCAGAATGCAAAAAAGCTCGTCCGAAACATCGGACGAGCCCTTTTGCACACGAAGCGGGACACTGCCTGTGCGGCGCATGGATCATAGCTGTGAAGGAGAACAGCCGGAGGAGGAGGATCCGCGCCCAGTATCCCAAAAACAAGAAGAAAAAGATTTCACACACAGCCTTGGGGCTTTGCCCTTGCTGTAACCATATTGTAACTCTTTTGAAACCATTTTGCAATAGGGTTTTGTAATTTATTTGTAATTTATTTTGTTAACTTTTTATGTCCTGCCCCGCCGGGCTGCTGCAAACATCATTTTCCTTTTTGTACCCGATATGGTATACTGGTTTTGAATATGCTGCCACAGGCAGAAAAAAGGAGTTTAGGATACGGATATGAAAACAAAATTGGGTATTGTGGGCTGCGGCTTTCTGGGCAACATCGTGGCTGACGCGTGGAAGAAGGGTCTGCTGCCGGACTACGAACTGGTGGGCGTGACCAGCCGCACCCGCGCCTCGGCTGAAAAGACTGCCGCCAATGTCGGCTGCGCCGTCTGCGAGGACGTGGACGCGCTGCTGGCGCTTGAGCCGGAGTACATCGTGGAGGCTGCCTCGGTGGAGTCGGTGCGCGCTATGGCCATTCCGGTGCTGAAGCGGGGCGTCAATCTGGTCATTCTGTCCATCGGTGCCTTTGCAGATCTGGATTTCTACGCACAGGTCAAGGCAGCCGCCGTGGAGGGTGGTGCCAAGGTGCATCTGGCCAGCGGTGCCATCGGCGGCTTTGACGTGCTGCAAACGGTCACCCTGATGGCACAGGCGCAGGGCCTGCCGGAGACTGCCGGCATCGAGACCCATACCGGTGCAAAGGGCTTCCGCAACACCCCGGTGTGGGCAGAGCATCTGCTGACTGACACCGAAAAGACCACCGTGTTCACCGGCAACGCCAAGCAGGCCATTGCTACCTTCCCCCGCCGGGTGAACGTGGCTGTGGCTACCTCTCTGGCTACCACCGGCCCGGAGATCACCGGTGTGACCATGCACTCTGTGCCCGGCTGGGTGGGCGACGACCACTGCATCACCGCCGAGATCGAGGGTGTGAAGGCTGTGGTGGATATCTGCTCTTCCACCAGCGCCATTGCGGGCTGGAGCGCCGTCTCCCTGCTGCGCAATCTGGCCTCGCCCGTCTGCTTCTACTAATATAAGGAGGAGTCCGTCATGTTTGAAAAGCTTGTTGCCATTGAGCCTGTCAGCCTGATCCCCTCTGCCGAGGAGGAACTGCACCGCTACGCCAAAGAGGTGGTGCTGTACCGGGACGTACCCGGCAGCGACGATGAGATGGTGCGCCGCATCGGGGACGCCGACGCCGTGCTGCTGAGCTACACCTCCCGCATGGGCAAGGAAGTCATTGCGCAGTGCCCCAACATCCGCTATATCGGCATGTGCTGCAGCCTGTACTCTGAGGAGAGCGCCAACGTGGATATCGCCTACGCACGCACCCGGGGCATCCAGGTGCTGGGCATCCGGGACTACGGCGACCGCGGCGTTGTGGAGTACGTTCTGCACGAACTGACCGGCCTGCTGCACGGCTTTGGGATGCCCATGCTGCGGGACGAGCCGGTGGAGATCACCGGCCTGAAGGTTGGCATCGTGGGGCTGGGCGTTTCCGGTCGGATGATCGCCGATGCGCTGCAATTTATGGGCGCAGAGATCAGCTACTTTGCCCGCAGCGCAAAGCCGGACGCCGAGGCTGCCGGCATGACCTTCAAGCCCCTGTCCCAGCTGCTGGCAGACAGCGAAGTGGTGTTCACCTGCCTGAACAAGAACGTGCTGCTGCTGGGCGAAAACGAGTTCGCCCAGCTGGGCGCAGGCAAGGTGCTGTTCAACACCTCCATCGGCCCCGGCTTTGATTCCGCTGCGCTGGAAAAGTGGCTGGACGAGCCCGGCACCCATTTCTTCTGCGATACCCGCGCCGCCGCAGGCCCCGTGGCCGAGGACTTCTTTTCCCGGGAAAATGTGCGCTGCGCCAATGTGTCCGCAGGCCGCACCAAGCAGGCCTTTGTGCTGCTGAGCAAAAAGGTGCTGGATAACATCCGCACCGCACTGGGCGAGTAAGCGGTGCGTTTTTGCGCAGCCTGTTTTTCTTGCATCTTTTCCCCGATTGTGGTATGCTTTCTAGTATAAAAAGGGAGCCCGCACAAAGCGGGCTGAGAGTGGGCTGCATTGCCCTGACCTGTGACCTGATTTGGATCATGCCAACGTAGGGAGATAGCGCTTTTATCTGCGGATATGTCTTTGCGGGCATATCCGCATTTTTGCTGCAAAGGAGCATTTTATCCATGAAAACTGCATTGACCATTGCCGGCAGTGATTCCAGCGGCGGCGCCGGAATTCAGGCCGATATCAAGACCATGACCGCCAACGGCGTGTTTGCCATGAGCGCCATTACCGCCCTGACCGCACAGAACACCACCGGCGTGACCGCCATTTTTGACACCACGCCGCAGTTTCTGGCGCAGCAGCTCGATGCCGTGTTCACCGACATCTACCCGGATGCGGTAAAGATCGGTATGGTATCCTCTGCCCCGCTCATCGACACCATTGCCGAGCGACTGCATTTTTACGGCGCAAAGCACATCGTGGTAGACCCCGTGATGGTGGCCACCTCCGGTGCAAAGCTGCTGCAGGACGACGCCGTGCAGGCGCTGACCGAAAAGCTGCTGCCGCTGGCCGAGGTGCTCACCCCCAACATCCCGGAGGCTGAAATTTTGTCCGGCATGAGCATTGCAAACGCTGCCGACATGGAAGCCGCTGCCCGCACCATCAGTGAGCGCTACGGCTGCGCTGTGCTGTGCAAGGGCGGCCACCAGATCAACGATGCCGACGACCTTTTGTGGCGCGGCGGCACCGGCAAGTGGTTCAAGGGTAAGCGGATCGCAAACCCCAACACTCACGGCACCGGCTGCACCCTGTCCAGCGCCATTGCCTCCAATCTTGCCAAGGGCTACGATCTTGACACCGCCGTGGAGCGCGCCAAGGCCTACATTTCCGGCTGTCTGTCTGCCATGCTGGATCTGGGGCACGGTTCCGGCCCCATGGATCATACCTTCAACCTGAAGGGAGATTTTGTCCGTGACTGACCTGCCCTTTGTTTCGGCGCTGGTACAGGCTGACCTGCCCGTGTGGGAGCAATGTTTGCAGACCGAGTTTCTGCAAAAGATGGAAAACGGCACCCTGAGCGAGGACTGCTTTAAAAGCTACCTTGTGGAGGACAGCCTGTATCTGCGGGAGTATGCCAAGATCTTTGCGTGGAGCATGACCAAGGCCACCACCATGGCGGCCATGCGTATCTACTATTCCCTGCTGTCCTTCGTGCAGGAGAATGAGGATCTGACCCGGCTGCGGTATCTGGAGCAGTACGGCCTGCGGGAAGCTGATATCCAGTCCCTGCCCCTGCGCCCGGAAAGCCGCGCCTATCTGGACTGCATGATCGATGCCGCCCGCAACGGTGAGGGCGAGGCAGAGTGCCTGATGGCCTGTCTGCCCTGTATGCTGAGCTACGGGTGGCTGTTCCAGAAGCTTTTGCAGCGCTCCCCCGCCGTAAAGGATACCTACTACGGCGCACTGGTGCTGGACTACGCAAGCCCCGGCTACGACGCCGCCTGCCGTGCATGGGCAGAACGCGCCGAAGCCGCCTGCACCGGTCTTTCGCCGGAGCGCGCCGTCCGCTGCCGCGAAATCTTCCGCGCCTGCTCGGAGCACGAGCTGCACTTCTGGGAGATGTGCGCCACACCCCGGACGGATATTTAAGAATAAATATAGAGAACCCGGAAGGTCCGCAGACCTTCCGGGTTCTCTTCTTATAAAATCTTTATCGCAGCACCGAGAGTTCCTCGATGCCGTAGCGCTGCATCAGGGCGATGGCCGCCGGGGTGATCTCCTCGCCGCTGACCGCCACAGGGATGGCGGGCGGGCAGGACACTGTAGGCATGGCACACACCCGTCCCAGTGCCTTGTGCACCGGAACGCGCACCTGTGCGCCCAGCACCGCCTGCCGGATAGTGCAGTGCTGCACCGCCTGCTGCTGCAAGGCGGCAAACTCCCCTGCCCGGTTCTCGGGGCGGAGCAGCCCGGCAGGCACCGCAGCCAGAAGCTGCTCCAGCGCGGTTTGCAGGCGCGTGTAGTCCTGCGGCGGGTTTTCCGGGGTGAACATCAGCACCACATAGCGGGGGTCGGCGTATTCACACTCCATCTGTGCGCAGCGCAGGGCTTCTGCCAGCGCCGTGCCGGTGCAGCCAAGGGCGGCGGCGTCCAGCGTAAGCTTCATTGGCTCCTGCTGCGCCCCAGCGACCGCCAGCGGTACCGGGCACTGCCGCGCCGCTGCAGCCTTGTTCAGGCTGCGGCGCAGACCTTCCAGCGCCGCGCAGCACTGTGCCAGCCGCCGAGGGTAGTCCCCTGCCAGCACCGCGTTGCAGGCATCCAGCGATTGCAAAATCAGGTAAGAAGGGCTGGTAGAGCCGAACAGCGCCAGCGCGCCCCGCACGGCCGCTTCGTCCTGCACAGGGGCATCGTGCGCCAGATGCAGATACGCACCGCCGGTGACCACAGGTAGGGTCTTGTGGGCAGAGTCGCAGCACATGGCCGCGCCCTGCGCGATGGGGTGGCAGTTCTGCGGCAGAAAGCGCAGATAGGCGCCGTGGGCGTTATCTACCAGCAGCGGCACGCCCTGCGCCCGGCAGACTGCCGCCAGCGCCGGGATATCCTGCACACTGCCCAGATAATCCGGGCTGGTGACGTACACGCCAAAGGGGCTTATCCCCTGCTGCGCCATCGCGTGCAAAGCCCCGGTCAGCGCTTCGGCTGTGACGGGGCAGCTGCACAGTGCGCCCTCTGCCTGCGCAGACGGCCAGAGCCAGCGGATATCAAAATCCAGCAGCGCCGCCGCGTACAGCAGCGCCTTGTGGGCGTTGCGGGCAGCCAGCAACACCGGGCGCCTGCCGTTTTGCGGTGCGCCTTGCAGCGCCAGAAACAGCATGGCCCGGATGCACTGAGATGAGCCCTCGGTGCTGTAATAGCTGTGTGCCGTGCCAAACAGCCGGGTGGCGTTGGCCTCGCTCTCGGCAATGATGCCCTCCGGCGCGTAAAGCTCGTCTGCGCCGCGTATCTCGGTGATATCCAGCGGCTCAAAGCCTAAAAGGCTCTGCCCCTTGTGGCCGGGCATGTGCAGCCGGGCGGTACCGGACTGCGCATAGCTGCGCACAAAATCCACGATAGGGGTGGTCATGCTCATTCGCAGGCTTCGCCGTCAGCGCAGGCGTTGCAGGTGGAGCCCAGCTCAATGGGCACCTCGATGCCCTTGGCGGCCAGTTCCTGATTCTCAGCAACTTTGATCATGATGGCGCACTCCATGCGCTTTTTGAACAACTCGCAGCCGTACTCGTACACGCCGGTAATGCTGCCGGTGGCATGGTAGGAGTTGGCAGCGCAGCCGCCGGAGCAATACAGCTTTGCCCAGCAGTCCTGACACTCCTTGCGGGCATAGGCGTTGCAGTGCTTGAACTCATCCCGCACGGCGGTATTGGTAACGCCCTTCCAGATATCGCCCAGCAGGTACTTGGGGTCGCCCACGAACTGGTGGCAGGGGTACAGATCGCCCCAGGGGGTAACAGCCATGTACTCGGTGCCGGAGCCGCAGCCGGAGATGCGCTTATAGATGCAGGGGCCGCCGGTCAGGTCGATCATGTAGTGGTAGAAGGTAAAACCTCTGCCCTCGCGGTCGCGCTTGATCATCTCTTTGGCAAGGATCTCGTACTGTTCCTTCAGGATGGGCAGGTCGGCTTCGGTCAGGGCGCTGGGGTCGCTGGGGTCGCAGACCACCGGCTCCATGCTCAACTCGGTAAAGCCGAGGTCTGCCATGTGGAAGATATCGTTGGTGAAGTCGGTGTTAAAGTGGGTATAGGTGCCGCGCATATAGTAGTTTTTATCGCCGCGCTTTTTCACGAACTCCTGGAACTTGGGCACGATACGGTCGTAGCTGCCGTTGCCTGCGCAGTCCACGCGGAAGCGGTCGTTGACCTCCTTGCGGCCATCCAGACTCAGCACCACGTTGTGGCACTCCTTGTTGCAGAAGTCGATAACGTCGTCATCAATGAGCACACCGTTGGTGGTCATGGTAAAGCGGAAGTTCTTGTTATGGATCTTCTCCTGCTCGCGGCAGTAGGCCACCAGCTTTTTGACCATCTCAAAGTTCATCAGCGGCTCGCCGCCAAAGAAGTCCACTTCCAGATTGCGGCGGGTGCCGCTGTTCTCGATGAGGAAGTCCATGGCACGCTTGCCCACCTCAAAGCTCATCAGGGCGCGGTCGCCGTGGTAGCGTCCCTGCGAGGCAAAGCAGTAAGAGCAGCTCAGGTTGCAGCTATGGGCAACGTGCAGGCACAGCGCCTTTACCACGGTGTTGCGGTTCTTGAAGTCAAAAGCCATGTCCTTATAGACATCCGGGCTCCACAGCTTGCCGTTTTCCTTCAGGCTGGTCACGTCGTCGATGCACTGGCGCAGATCCTCCTCGGTCACGTCCGGGCGGCTGCCGTACTTTGCCAGCATGGCGGCAACGATCTCGTCTGCGGTATGCTCCGGGTACATGGCGATGACATCATAGGCCACCTCGTCCACAACATGAACCGAGCCGCTGCAGGTGTCCAGCACGATGTTATAACCGTTCAATTGATACTGATGTACCATTTTACACTCCATTCCAGATTACACAAAAAAATGCCGCCCGGCAAAGGCGGCATAAGGTTTGCAAAAATTACTTGTTGCTGTTCTCGCACTGCTGGTTAGCCACGCCGCAGGAGGTCTTGCAGGCGGACTGGCAGGAAGTCTGGCACTCGCCGCAGCCACCGGTCTTAACGCTCTTGGTCAGGTCACGAGTAGCAATAGTCTTAATACGCTCCATGATAGAAACCTCTCTAACTCTCAAAAATTTATCGCGCCGGACAAAGTTCCGGTACGCTTTTATCTTGTAATAGGATATCACGCAGCGCGGCTTTTGTCAAGATTTTTTCGCTAAGCCTTTTCACCCGCCCATGGGCTGGTAGCGGGTAAGCACCGTATGCAGCCCCAGTTCCCGGGCGCGTGCCAGTAAGTACCGGTAGCGGCACAGCAGCGCCTGCCGCTCGTAAATACGCTGCTCGATGAGGTCGGTATCCACCTCCATATCAAACATCATCTCGTTGCGCTTCAAACAGAACAGGCATTCCTTCAACTCCTCCTCCAGCTCCGGGTGGTAGCGCTCGTGCTCGGTATCCCGCGGGACGCGGGGCGAAAGCAGGGTCTGGGCGTTTTGTGTGGTTCGTTCCGGCATAGGCATCCTCCTTCTAGTACTTTGCAAGGTTTTGTACCTTCCAGTATAGATAGTGCCGTGCGCAGAACCTGCCGAAGCGTGGCGGCGCTCCGGCATAGATTATCCGGCGCTGCTGCGGCATTTTCCAAAAAAGTACAACTTTTTTCAAAAATATGCTTGACAACTCCGGGCTTTTCCCGTATAATAGCACACGTTGAGCGGCTCACCCCGCAAAACACAACAGAATATTGGGGATTTGCATAGTGGTAGTGCGGTAGACTCTGACTCTACTTGTGGGAGTTCGATTCTCTCATCCCCAACCAGAACAAAGCCATCTGAGGAAACTCAGGTGGCTTTTCTGTTTATATCATTCCGCGCGGAAAAACTATTATAGATAGAGCGAACCCGGAAAGTCCGCAGGACTTTCCGGGTTCGCCTTTTCACGGGAAAAATAAATTTACAGAATGGTAATGCGGCCTGCGCCGTAGGGCTGCTCGTAGTTGAGCAGGTAGCCGGGGTAAGCGGCCAGCGGGCTGTTGGCGCTGGACAGGTGCGGCAGACCCGCAGCATCTGCGCCATCAAAGATCATAGCGTAGGTAGACATGACCAGATAATCCTCGGACACATAGTCCTTGATCAGCTCTGCGCCGTCAAACATGGCAAAGCCATCGCCCAGATTACGCAGGGTGTAGTTCATGCCGGCCAGTGCATAGGTAGCACCCGGGTCCAGCGGCAGATAGCTGCCGGAAGCCTTATCGTAGATCTTTACGTTCTGCACACGCGGGGTGCCGGTGGCGCTGCCGATCCAGACGTTCTTTTCGTCGGTCTGCACGGTGTTGGGGATATCGGTGTGGATCTCGTAGGTAGCACCGGCCACCTGCAGGAAGCCGCCGTTCTCTTTGCCGCCCTCGCCTGCAAAGCGGGCTGCAAACTCCAATGCGTCCTGGATCTGCTTGCCGGTGACCGACATCAGGCAGGCCACGTTGCCGAAGGGGCTGATCTGCTTGCAGGTCTTGAAGGTCCAGTCGCCTGCTGGCACATCGGCGCGGATGCCGCCGCCGTTCATGATGGCCACGTCACAGTGCAGCTTTTCCACCTCGTTGAAGTAGGTGTAGATGCCGTCAGCCACAAAGTCGCCGAGGTTGGTCTCGGCAGAGCGGATGCGGCGCTTGCCGGTGGCAGGGTCAGAAACATAGAAATCGCTGTCGCCCACAGCGATCTTCTCACCCAGCATATCATCCACAGTGCTTACCCAGCCGGTCTGCATAGCGGCAATGCCTGCGTCCATACCCTCGTGGGTGGGGATGAGCTTTGTGGTAATGGTGCCGTCTGCCGCGATGGTCATCTCGCCAACGTTGGCAAAGTAAGAACCGGTCTGGGTCAGGGTGACAGCCTTGCCAGAGGCATCCTTCACCTGCTTGTTCTCCATTACGGTATGGGAGTGGCCGTCAATAAAAGCGTCAAAGCCGCTGGTATGGGCAATGACTTCCTCACTGGTCCACGGAGAGGAAGAGGGGTCTACGCCCAGATGTCCCAGACCGATGACCACACCTGCCAGAAGCTTTGCCTTATCAATGGCCTTCTGCACGGCATCGTAGAGCTTTTTGCCGTCCTCGCCGCCCTGAATATCGTAGATGTACTTGCGCTGTGCCTTATCCATAAAGTAGGCCGGGGTGGACTTGGTAAAGGTCTCGGGGGTGGTCACGCCCACAAAGGCGATGCGTCTGCCGCCGCGCACGAACACCTTGACGGAGGGCAGCACCCGCAGCGTAGTACGCAGGTCTACCCAGTTACAGGACAGGTACGGGAAGTCGGCTTCCTTCATGATGGCCTTAGCGCGGTCCATGCCGTAGTCAAACTCGTGGTTGCCGGGGGTGGCGACATCGTAACCGGCAGCGTTCATCAGCTTGATGATGGAGGCACCCTCGTCCATGGAGCCGTAGGCGGTGCCCTGCACATGGTCGCCTGCATCCACCAGCAGCACATCCTTGCCGGCGTCCTGATAACTCTGCTTCAGGTCGGCAATGGCGGCGTAGGTCAGCTTGGGGCTCTGCTTGTCGATGTAGGTATGGACATCGTTGGTGTACAGGATGGTGACGTCAGACTTATCACCAAGCCAGCAGGCCGATGCGGCAGGCGCACCGATGGCCATGGATGCAGCGGCAGCGGTCACACCAGCAGCCTTTAAAAAGCTGCGACGGGAAATAAGTTGTTTCACAGGAAAACGACCTCCTTTTATTTTTGGCGTATCGCATTTGGGGCAGGCTCTTCCCTCCTGCCCTTTCAATAGTTCTAGCATAGCACAGAACGCCGCTGCAAACAAGCCAAAATCATTCTTTTGGCACAAATTATTTTCACGTTCCGCTTTATTTTGACGCACATTGTACCATTTTTACACAAAAAAAGACCTCCCCGCACCCTGTCGCAGAGCAGCGGAGAGGTCTTTTTTAGGGGGATGTTGACCTGTTGCCGGGTCTATCGGAGGAGAGGAAAATATCAGATGGCGTGATACTCCTTGAGGAACTTCTCAAGGTCAGTGCCCTCGATCTTCTTCAGGGCTTCCTTCAGAGCCAGACGCGGGATCAGCGGCAGATCCATGTCGGTGATTTTCTTACCGTCGCGCAGCTTCACGGTGGCATCGATCAGGGCGCGCACATCGTAGGTGCTGCCCCAGACCTCGGGCACGCCGCGGTCAATGTTCAGCAGGGTGTACACAGCCTCCATACCGGTGCGCATGGAGTACTCGGTGGTGAAGATGGTGTCGCGGGCGGTCTCGGCAAACTGGCCGAGGAAGGCGAAGTTCACAGCACCCTCGGGCACAACATCGGGGCGGTCGCCCATGGCGCGGGGCATGAAGAAGGCATCGATATAGGGCATCATCACCGGCACGGTGTTGGCGCTGTGCTCTGCCAGCTCCGCGATCTGATCCTCGGGCACGCCGATGTGGTACAGCCACTCCATGCAGATCTCGCGGCCGGTGCAGTCACGCATGGGCTTCTTGACGTAATCGCCGGGCTTATCGCTGAACAGGCCGTACACCCAGACGCACAGCTGGTTCTTGGGCTGATCCTTGAACTGCTGCTGACGGTTCAGCGTCCAGCTAAGCAGCCAGCTGGAGTCCTTGACGGTGACGATGCCGCCGGTGACGGTGTGGCCGCTGAAGGGGTCGCGCTTGCAGATCTTGCGGATATACTGGGGGATCTTGTCGTCCAGTGTGGTGATGGTAGCGCTTTCCCAGTTGCTCAGTTCCGGCTCGGAGCAGAACTTTTCCGGGTGACCGAAGGAGGGATCCTGTGCGGCGATCTTCTTCCACAGATCCCAGCCGTTGCCGGGCTGGATGGTGGGATCAAAGCCGGTGGCTTTATTCTGTGCACCAACGGTGCAGCTTTCCACACAGCCGCCGTTGGTGATGAACAGCAGATCGTTCTCGGTCAGATCAATGTTGGTGGTCTCGCCCTCGTGCTCCACGGTAACAGAGCTTGCCAGCTTGCGGCCCTTCTGGATGTCGAACTTCACATCCGTGACCTTGGTGTTGTAGTGGAACTGCACGCCAAAACCTTCCAGATAGTGCACCATAGGCAGGATGATGGACTCGTACTGGTTATAGCGGGTAAAGCGCAGAGCGGTAAAGTCCGGCAGACCGCCGATGTGGTGGATATAGCGCTTGAGGTACAGCTTCATCTCCAGTGCGCTGTGCCAGTTCTCGAAGGCGAACATGGTGCGCCAGTACATCCAGAAGTTGGAGTTGAGCACCTCGTCATCGAAGAAATCGGTGATCTTTTTATCCTGCAGCTGCTCGTCCGGGGTAAAGAACAGCTTCATGATCTCCATGGCGCCCTTATCGGACAGGCCGAATTTGCCATCGGTGTGGGCATCCTCGCCGCGGTTGACGGTGGCACGGCACAGGGAGAAGTTGGGATCCTCCTTGTTCAGCCAGTAGTACTCGTCCAGCACGCTGGCACCCTCGGTCTCCAGAGACGGGATGGAGTGCAGCAGATCCCACATAACTTCGAAGTGGTTGTCCATCTCGCGGCCGCCGCGCATCACATAGCCGATATCGTACTTGTAGCCATCGCAGGCACCGCCGGCCAGTGCGTTCTTTTCAAACACATGGACGTGCTCGCCCTTCATCTGGCCATCGCGCACCAGATAGCAGGCAGCGGTAAGCGCAGCCAGACCGGAACCGATGATATAAGCGGATTTATGATCCACGCCCTCCGGCTTTTTGGGGGTTGCAAAAGCTTCATAGTTGCCACTGGAATAGTACATAAAAAAGCCTCCCTGCTTCAAAAATATCTTTTTCACAGCCTTCATCGTGCTGCTCTCTATGGCAACAGTATACCCCGCAAAGTGAACTTGAACAACAAACAAACCCCGCCCGGTGTATAGATTTTTTACATCCTCCCTTATTTGCTGGAATTGCGTACAAATTGTGACATAAAAGCGAAGCGCAAAATCATTTAAAACACTCCCTCAAAAGTGCAATGCCGGGCAGCCCGCAGGCTGCCCGGCATTGCACTAATTTAAAATAATTTTCCGCTATTCATGCCCAGAGCATAGCGGCGGGCATTCAAAATCGTCCCCGCGCAAAAAGAGAGCCGCCGCACAAAAGTCTGTGCAACGGCTCTCTGGTAGGTTTAGTTCATCTCTTCCAGTGCCTTTTTCAGGTTCTTGGCGATCTGGTCCGGGCAGCTGGTGCCGCGGAAGCCGCACAGCGTACCATCCAGACGGGCAATGGCGTCCTCTGCCTTCATGCCGGTAAGCAGCTGGCAGATACCCTTCAGGTTGCCGTTGCAGCCGCCGATGACCTCGATGTAAGCAATGGTGTGGTCATCGTTCAGCACAAAGTTGGTCTGCTTGGAGCAGGTGCCCTTGTTCGGGAAGGAAAATTCCTTGCTCATGGTCTTTACGTCCTCTCTCTTTTACGTTTTTCGGCGATGGCGCGCAGCTGTGCTGCGGCTTCGTCCGGTGCGGTACAGGTGCCGATGGGATGGGGATGCTTGTGGTTGCGGCCATGGAAGTCCGTGCCCGCAGTCGCCACAAGGCCGTACTGTTTGCACAGAGCAAGGCACTCGGCGCTGTCCTCCGGGCTGTTGCTGGGATGGTACACCTCTATGCCATCCACTGCGCCCTCTGCTGCCAGCTCACGCAGCAGGGGCATACTTTTATACACCGTGGGGTGGGCAAATACCACCGCGCCGCCGCTTGCCTTGGCGGTAGCCAGCACCTGCCGCACCGGCAGATACTCCGGCGAATGCAGCACGATGCCCCGAGGGTTCCACCCGAACAGCTTGTGGTAGGTCTCGCCGTAGATGCTGCCATCGGTCAGGCCAAGCATCTCCAGCGCCTGCATCAGCCCGCTTTTGAACAGCACCCCGCTGGCTTTGGTGGTCTCCCACGCAAGGTCGGCGGTAAACTGCGGGTACAGCTGCTCCAGCTCCTTTGCGCTCTGCAAAGCACAGGCGTTGCGGCGCTCCTTCATGATGGCGCAGTGCTCCCGCAGCGCCGGGCAGTCCACGTCCGGGTAGTAGCACAGCAGATGCACCCGGTGCTGGCGCTCAAAGTCGTAGCCGGTCAGCTCCACGGCGGGGATCAGCTCTACCCCGTCCTGCCCGGTGTGGGCATAGGCGTACTGGGCGCTGAGCAGGGTGTCATGGTCCGAAAGGGCGATGGCGTGCAGCCCGGTGCGGGCGGCGATGGGTGCCAGCCGCTCAATGGGCACAGCACCGTCCGAGCAGGTGGAATGGATATGCAGGTCACAGGACATAGCGGGTTACTTCCTTAGTGCTTATAGAAATTGATCAGGCAGCCGTCAGCCAGGATCTGGCGCTCGTCAGTGGTGAGCGGAGCCATGTACAGCTCAAACTCCTTGACGGTATCGCCCAGAACATAGGCCTTGATGCTCTGCAGATCGCCCTTGAGTGCTTCCCGCACATTGGGGATGAGCACATAGTCCCCCAGACCAAAGGGGGTGGCACCTGCCAGCTGCAGGGGCAGCATGCCCCAGTTGATCAGGTTGGAACGGTAACGCTTGGTGGCGTACTCGGTAACGATATTGGCACCGGCGCCCAGCACACGCTGGCAGCTGGCGGCCTGCTCGCGGGCAGAGCCGTCACCGGGCTTGACTGCAAAGATGGTAGAAGCGATCTGGATATCGTTCCAGTTCAGCTGTTCGCAGCCGGGCACGGCGTTCACCTTTGCCAGCAGGGCAGCGTCCCCTGCACCGGTGCGGCGGGCGTTCTCTTCGGCCTGCACAGCCTTGGCGCGGCCCACATACTCCGGATCCTTGCGGCTGAGGGTGAACTCGGCCAGACCCAGCGGGTTAGAACGGTAAGAAGAGGTCTCGCCGGAGGGGATCAGCTCGTCGGTGGTGGTGACGGGGTCGGTGATATAAGAAGCCACCTTCAGCAGCAGGTTGTCGCCCAGCGGTGCGATCTCCGGCCAGTCCTTGATGTTGGGGCCAAATTTGAGCAGGGCATCGTAATCTCCCTTGCCAAAGCCCTGATACACGCGGGTGTCGTAGCTGGAAGCATCGTACTGGTACTCCGGCACGGTGGGATCATAATCAATGTCGGTGGCGGGGGTCAGGATGCCGCCGTTTGCGGTGGTGGCCGCAATGCTGCGGGCATCCATCAGTGCCACACCGGACAGCTGACCGCTGCCGGGCTTGGAGCCCTCACGGCTGGGGAAATTGCGGGTGGTGTGACGGATAGACAGTGCACCGTTGGCGGGCACATCGCCTGCGCCAAAGCAGGGGCCGCAGAAGGCGGTGCGGATGGTGGCGCCGCTGGCCATCAACTCGCCGATGACGCCGGTGCGCACCAGTTCCATCATGATGGGCTGGCTGCCGGGGTAAACGCTCAGAGCGTAGTCGCCGCAGCCGCCGGTGTGCCCCTTGAGGATGGAAGCAGCCTCGTAGATGCTGTCGTACAGACCGCCTGCGCAGCCTGCAATGACGCCCTGATCCACACGCAGCTTGCCGTTTTCGATCTTGCTGCACAGATCCAGCCGCACGTCCTTGCGGCCGATCAGCTTCTGCACATCCTGCTCGCAGGCGTGGAGGATGTCCTCCAGATTTGCGTTCAACTCCTCAATAGTAAAGGCATTGGAGGGGTGCATGGGCAGAGCGATCATGGGACGGATGGCAGAAAGATCCACCTCCACCACGCCATCGTAATAGGCGAGGTCAGCCGGTGCCAGCTTCTTGTAGTCCGCTGCGCGACCATGCACGGCCAGAAAACGCTGGGTGACTTCGTCCGTCTCCCAGATGGAGGACAGGCAGGTGGTCTCGGTGGTCATGGCATCAATGGCGTTGCGGGTATCCTGCCGCAGAGAAGCAATGCCGGGGCCCACAAACTCCATAACCTTGTTCTTGACGTAGCCACTCTTGAACAGCTTGCCCACAAGGGCAATGGCTACATCGTGGGGGCCGCAGCCCGCCGGCAGACTGCCGGTCAGGTAGATAGCCACCACGCCCGGGCGGGCAACATCGTAGGTGCGGCCCAGCAGCTGCTTTGCCAGCTCGCCACCGCCTTCACCGATAGCCATGGTGCCCAGTGCGCCGTAGCGGGTGTGGGAGTCCGAGCCAAGGATCATTTTGCCGCAGCCCGCAAAGCGTTCGCGCATATACTGGTGGATGACTGCCATGTGCGGGGGCACAAAGATGCCGCCGTACTTTTTGGCAGCGGACAGGCCAAAGCGGTGGTCATCCTCGTTGATGGTGCCGCCCACAGCGCACAGGCTGTTGTGGCAGTTGGTGAGCACATAAGGGATGGGGAACTTTTCCAGCCCAGAAGCACGGGCGGTCTGGATAATGCCCACAAAGGTGATGTCATGGCTTGCCATGGCATCAAACTTGATCTTCAGGTTCTCGGCATCGCCGCTGGTGTTGTGTGCCTGCATAATATTGTAGGCCATGGTACCGGTCTTAGCCGTGGCAACGGCAGCGGCATCAAAGCCCTTTGCAGCCAGTGCTGCGGGTGCGTTGCCGTCTGCGGGGACCCACTCTCCGCGTGCATAGTACGCACCGCCGGTGCTGCATTTGATCATATCCAACATCTCGATTCGCCTCTCTTTTTGTATTTTCCCGCCCGCCGCAATTGCGGGCATTGCCCCGGCAGTGCGGGGGTCACCCCTGCCCTGCCCTGTTACGGCATAAGCCGTGTTTAACTGTTATTATAGCATGAAAGGGCGAAAAGAAAAAGCACTTTTTATGAACCCTTACTGCGCCTTTGCGGCGGCTTCCTGCTGCTTTTCCTTTTGCAGTCTGCGGAACACCACAAAATAGGCCGGGATCAGGAAGAAGCAGGCAAAGAACCATGCCACCGGGTTTGCGATGCAGGCGGCAAAGTAGCCCCACAGCGGCACGAACCAGAAGCCCACCATGGCGCGGGCGATCATTTCAGCCACACCGGCAAACATGGCAAGGCCGGAGTGCCCCAGACCCTGAATGGTGTAGCGGTAGATGATAAGCACTGCCAGCGGGATGTAGAACACACTGTTCCAGAAGATGAATTCCTGTGCATTCGCCATAATGGCAGTCTGGTGTGCGTCCAGAAATAGACCGATCAGGGGCTTATCCAGCACGCGCAGGATGAGGAAGGAGGCCACGCTGTACACGCAGCCGATGCCCAGTGCGGTGTTCACGCCGCGGTTCACGCGGTCTAGATCCTTCGCGCCCATATTCTGGCTGGTGTAGGTCGTCATGGCGGTGCCGATGCTCTCCAGCGGCACGCTGAGGAACTGCGCAGCCTTGCCGCCGGCGGTCTGCGCGGCCACGATGCCGCTGCCCAGACCGTTCACTGCGCCCTGCAGCACCACACTGCCAATGGCGGTAATGCTGCACTGCAAGCCCATGGGGATGCCCATGGCGCAAAGCTTTGCGCAGTGCGGTGCGCTGATGCGGCCTTCTTCCTTATTCCAGCGCAGCTCCGGGTAGTGGCGCACGATATAAAGAAGGCTGCCGATGCCCGCCACAGCCTGACTGAACACGGTGGCAAAGGCGGCGCCGAACACGCCCATGTTGAACACGATGATGCAGGCAAGGTCCAGCCCGATGTTCAGTGCACTGGCCACCAGCAGGAAATACAGCGGGCGCTTGCTGTCGCCCAGTGCACGCATCAGGGCGCTGGTCACATTATAAAGCAAGGTAAAGGGGATGCCCGCAAAAATGGTGCGGATATACACATCCGCAAGGTCGATGATGTCAGCCGGAGTGTTCGTCCACACCAGCACCAGACGGGTCATAGCCACCGTAACGATGGTGAGCACCGTGGCAAAGGCGATGGACAGCCACACGGTATTGGCGGTGTAGCGGCGCATCTCGTGGTGGTCGCGGGCACCGAAGGTCCATGAGATGGGGATGGAAAAGCCGCAGGCAATGCCGTTGACAAAGCCCAGCACCAGATAGTTCAGGCCGCCCACGCTGCCTACCGCCGCCAGCGCCTCCACGCCCACGAACCGGCCCACAATGATGGTATCGGCCAGATTGTAGAACTGCTGGAACAGGCTGCCCAGCATCAGCGGCACAGCAAAGGCAAGGATCAGCTTCAGCGGGCTGCCCTGCGTCATGTCTTTGGTCATGGAAATATACCTCCTGCCCACACAAAAAAGATGGATGTTTGCATTTTTTGCCGTGAAAAACGCCCTGCCGGAAAAGCGGCAGGACGTTGTAAGGATTCATGAGTGGTATTATAGCGGAGCAGCGCCGGTTTTGCAAGATTTGGTTTGCATCAACATTTCCGCTTTTTTGCGTAAAGAATTGGTGATTTTGCTCACTCCGTGTAGTGTGCCAGAAACTGCTTGGTGCGCTGTTCTCTGGGATGGTCGATCAGCTGCTTTGCAGGGCCTTCCTCCACCACCACACCGCCGTCCATGAACAGGATGCGGTCAGCCACATCTCGGGCAAAGTGCATCTCGTGGGTCACAATGATCATGGTGGTCTTGCGGTCGGCCAACACCCGCAGCACCCGCAGCACCTCGCCGGTCAGTTCCGGGTCAAGAGCACTGGTGGGTTCGTCAAAACAGAGGATATCCGGGTGCAACGCCAGCGCCCGGGCAATGGCTACCCGCTGCTGCTGCCCGCCGGAAAGCTGGTGCGGGTAGTGGTCTGCCCGCTCCGAAAGTCCCATCTGCGCCAGCAGCTCCCGCGCCTGCTGTTCCAGCTGCGCGTGCACCGCCTTTTTGTTGGCGCGATAGTCCGGGCGTTCCTTTGCCAGCAGCTCCCCTGCCAGCATCACGTTCTGCAAGGCGGTATACTGCGGGAAAAGGTTGAAACTCTGGAACACCAGCCCGAAATGCAGCCGCTTTTTGCGGATCTCGCTTTCCCGCTGGGTGGCGGGGTCGGCAGCGTCCCACATGGTCTCGCCGTTCACCCGGATGCAGCCGGTGTCCGGCCGCTCCAGAAAGTTCAGGCAGCGCAGCAGGGTGGTCTTGCCGGAGCCGGACGAGCCGATAATGGCCAGCGCCTCGCCCTGCTCCAAAGTAAGAGAAATATCCTTTAAGACCTTTGTATCTCCGAAATTTTTGCCAATGCCGGAGGCTTCCAGTAATGCCATATTCTTAAAAACCTCCTCAGCAGCGGAAATAATCCAGCTTTTTTTCAGCCCAGCCGAACAGCAGCGTGAGCGCACCCACGAACACAAGGAAGAACAGCGCCGTAGAGAACAGCGGCCAGATCAGGCCCTTTGCGCTGTACTCCTTGGCCATCATGATGATCTCCTTGTTGGCGATGGTGTTTGCCAGCGAGGTGTCCTTGACAAGGGTGATGATCTCGTTGCCCATGGGCGGCAGAATGCGCTTGACCACCTGCAGCAGGGTGACCTTGAAAAAGATCTGCGTGCGGGTCATGCCCAGCACCTGCCCGGCCTCAGTCTGTCCTTTGGGCACCGCCTCGATGCCGCCGCGATAGATCTCCGAAAAATAGCAGGCGTAGTTGATGGCAAAGGCCACCACCGCCGCCACCATGCGCCCGCCGGAGCCGGAGGGCCACGGGTTATTCATGCCCAGCAGACCGGGGCCCAGATAAATGACGATGATCTGCAGCATCAGCGGCGTACCGCGTATGACCCAGACAAAAGTCTTTACCGCACCGGATAGCAGCCTGCACCGGCTCATAGAGCCAAAGGCCACCACCAGCCCCAGCGGCAGCGCAAACAGCAGCGTAAGGGCAAACAGCTCACAGTTGAGCAGGAACGCGCCGGAAAGGCGCCCAAGGATCACAGACACAAAAACACACCCATCTATCGTTTTGTTATACGGCAGCTCAGTCTGCCAGCGTCAGGTCGTACTTTTCCGCCAGTGCCTGCATGGTGCCGTCAGCCTTCAGCTCATCAAAGGCGGCGTCCACTGCGGCGGCGGCATCACTGCCCTTGCGGAAGGCCACGCCGTACTCCTCCGCGTTCAGCTCATCCACGATCGCAAGGCTTGCGTAGTCGGTGCCTTCGCCGATCATGGCGTTGGCAAGGGTCAGGTCCAGCACAGCGGCATCTGCCGTACCGGCAGCTACTTCCATCAGGCAGTCGGTCTGCACGCTCTTGGAAACATAATCGGCCTTGGCAAGGTTTTCATCGCCCTGAATGGCAGCTTCACCGGCAGAACCGGCCTCGGCCACCACGGTCTTACCGGCAAGGTCGGCGGTGGAGGTGTAGGCGGTGCCCTCCTTTACCACCACGACCTGTGCATTCTTGGCGTAGGCCTTAGTGGTGGCGGTGTTGGCCATGATATCCTCGGTCAGGGTCATACCGTTCCAGATGCAGTCGATGCTCTTGGCGTCCAGCTCCACCACCTTGGTGTCCCAGTTGATCTCCACGAACTCCGGTTCTACGCCCAGTTTTGCGCACACAGCGATGGCAAGCTCGGTATCAAAGCCGGTAAAGTTTCCGTCGGCATCGGTGTAGTTCATAGGCTCGTACACGGTATAGCCGATGACCATTTTGCCCTTGCCCTTGATGTAATCCAGATCGCTGCCTGCTGCGGCAGAAGCCGAATCGGTTGCACTGCCGGACGCAGACGCCGCCGCAGAGGTGGATGCACTGCCGGACGCAGACGCCGCCGCAGAGGTGGATGCACTGCCGCCGCAGGCTGCAAGGCTCAGTGCCAGAGCACCGGCCAGAAATGCACTTGCAATACGCTTGGGTTTCATATCTTTTTCCTCCCATAGGGGACGTTCGCCGTCCCGCTTCCCTCTCGATTTATCGTTTTACCATGCTAAAGTGGTAAACTGTGGTTATAGAATAGCGCGTTTGCCGCCGTTTTGCAAGAGGCAAACCCATTTTTTCGCACAATGCACTGCTTTGCCCCGCCCGTAAGCCCGCTTTTTGTGGGAAAGTGTGCATACCCCTTTCGGCTTTGCGCCTGAGAGGCCAGCTGCAAATACCCCTTCCGTTTGCTCACTGCGTTCGCAGCCACCTTCCCCAAGGGGACGGCTTTTCGCGGTAGCGAGAAACTTTGCGGTACCTCCATAAGGTGTCCCCTTGGGGGAGCTGGCGCGTTAGCGCCTGAGGGGGTATCTCCCGCAGCGCCGCCGCTTCCGTAGAAAGCAGGCGCTGCAAATGCCGTTTTCCTTCACGACCCCTCCCGTGAAAATGAGATAGCGGAGCGTCCGCAGACGCTCCGCTATCTCGAAATTAGAAATAATTTTTCCGCTGATTATGCCCAAAGCGCACGCGGCGGGCATTCCAAATCGTCCCCTACTGCTCCGCCATGGCTTTCAGCGCCGCCTTTTGCAGGTCGGTGACCGAGATGGTGCACAGCGCCTTCAGGTCAGCGTCCGTGCCGTCTGCGGAGAGCTTGCCGATCTCCACGGCGTTTTTGCCCTTCAGGTAGCCGCACCAGCCTGCGCTATGCTCGTACCACTCCTTGCCTAACGCGCTTGCGCTGCGCATTCCGTAGCGGTCGCCCAGCTCGTTTTTGGTGTAGACCGGCTCACGCGGGGCAGACACTGTACCGTCCGCGCTGACGGTCAGCTCCGGCTCGGTCATATCCCCGATAGCGCTGGTCACACGGGCGTTCTCGTCCATAGTCACCACTGCCAGCGTGATTTTAGCCTGCACCTGTGCGTCCTTGTCATCTGTGCCCGCAAGCCCCTGCGGTATTTCGGCTACCTCAACGCCCAGCTTGACCGTATCGCCCCGGGCAGCGCCCAGCACCTGCGCATTCTCACAGGCGCGGACGACGGCATCCCGGTAGCGGTCCACCGCGATGGTGCAGCCGGAGAGAAGGTCCGCATCCGTGGCCTTGCCGTCTGCATCCGTTTTCAGTTTTTTTACCTCGTCCGGGGTCTTGCCCTCAAGCCAGCTGCCAAAGGCATCTGCCTGCTCTGCCCAGCCCTTTTTCAGGCCGGACACCTCTGCCAGTGGGTAGTCCTTCCCTTTCTGGCGCTTGGTGCGGGTGTCGGTGGGGGTGGTCACCTTGCCGGTGCCGTCCGCACTGACTGAAAGCTCCAGCTCGTCCAGTGTTACCCCGGCCAGCTTGCCGTCTGCATCCAGCAGCACGGCAGCCGCCACAGTGCGGATGCTGCCCGCACGGTCTGTGCCGGTCGCCTCGGTCAGGACCCCCAGCCCGGTGCGCCACGCCGCGCCTTGCGCCGCGCTGCTGCCCGTAGAGGTGCTGCCGCTCATAGGACCGGAACTGCTGCCGGAGCTTCCCCCGCCGCAGCCGGTCAATGCCAGTGCTGCTGCCAACGTGCAGCACAAAAACCATCGCGATGCCTGTTTCATATCGTCACATACGCTCCCTTTCCGTGCCTGCATTGCAGACGCAGGCTTTGGAGCCAGTATGCCCCGCCGCGTGGGATTTTATGAGCAGACGCTTACATTAAAGGACTGAGCAGCCGCAGCACGCTGTCCAGCACCGTACCGGCCAGACCGGTGCGGCAGTCCGCGCACTGCACCTCCCGGCACTGGGTCAGGGTGCGGCGCACATCGTCCCGCAAAGCCAGCACCTGACTGTTTTGCAGCAGCAGCACCCCGCACTCGAAGTGCAGGAACATACTGCGGTAGTCCATATTGATGCTGCCCACCACCGCCGCACGGTCATCGCTGACGCAGCACTTGGCGTGGAGGAAGCCCGGGGTGTACTCGTAGATGCGCACCCCCGCCCGCAGCAGGGGCAGATAGTACGAGCGGCTCAGCCGGAACACCAGCTTTTTGTCCGGGATGCCCGGCAGCACCAACCGCACATCTACCCCGCGCTTGGCGGCGTTGCGCAGCGCGTCCAGCATTTCCTCGCCAATGGCGAGATAGGGCGTATAAAAATAAACGTACTGCTGTGATTGTGCCAAAATATCCAGATAGACCGTTTCTGCCACCGGCTCTTCGTCCAGCGGGCTGTCCGCGTAGGGCTGCACTACGCCATCGCTGGCAGGCAGCACCGCAAACTGCGGACGGAAGGCGCTGTAATCCTGCTCAAAGGGACGGAAGGCGTTCCAGAAATCCAGAAACATTACGGTAAAGTTCCACACCGCAGCGCCCTCGATGCGCAGGCCTGCGTCCTTCCAGTAACCGAAGCGGGTGATCGCGTTGATATATTCGTCTGCCAGATTGATGCCGCCGGTGTAGGCCACCTTGCCGTCTATCACCACGATCTTGCGGTGGTCGCGGTGGTTCATCACCAGCGAAAGCAGCGGCACCACCGGATTGAAGGGGATGCAGCGGATATGTGCCCGCTCCATGCGCACCACAAAATCCTTGGGCAGACCCAGCAGGCTGCCGAAATCATCGTAGATCAGCCGCACGTCCACCCCCTGCGCAGCCTTGCGGCGCAGGATGTCCTCCACGCCCTGCCACATCTTGCCCTGACTGACAATGAAAAACTCCAGAAAGATGCTCTTCTCCGCTTTTTCAAGGTCGGCCAGCAGCGCCGGATACATGGCTTCGCCGCAGGAGAAATACCGGGCGGTGGTGTTCTGCCACGCGGGATAGCAGCCGTATTGGGTCAGGTAACGGCTCACGCCCCGGTTTTCGTCGCACAGCCCGGCGGTCTGTCCGGGCTGCTGGACGCGGTCTGCCCGGTGTGCCTGCTCCACTGCCTGCATTTTGCTGCGCAGGCGGCGGGAAGGGCGCTTGTTGCCAAAGGCCAGATACAGTGCCCCGCCCAGCAGCGGCAGCAGCCCGATGAGGGCAATCCAGCCCACCTTATAGGCACTGTTTTCGTCCTTGCGCACCAGATACAGAATGATCAACAGGCTCAGCCCGTTGAGTGTCCCTGTGACCCACACCCGTGCCGTACCGGTGGTGAGGGCAAAAAACACCCACGCCAGCCATGCAAGCTGCAACGCCACCAGCACCACCGTGACCGTGATGCGGTTGAGGATGCGGTTGAAAAACTTGACGATCGGCAACCGGAACAGCATATTCTCTCCCCTTCCCGTGTTTCCTTACCTCTATAATGTAAGTAAGTATAGCGCGGTTTTTCGCCCTTTGCAAGTTTTTGGTGTCGGGTGCACCGGAATTATTCCGCATAAAAAGTTCACCGGAGCGTCCGCAGATGCCCCGGTGAATCAAGATCATAGTATCCTATTTTACGCTCAGACGGTGGGTGCTTCGTTATCCTCGTAGCCCACCATCAGGCCACCGTACTCCGCGTAGTAGCTGCACAGAGCGCCGCAGGTGCCTACCTCCACCTTGGCCTCCGGGAACACCGCATGGACCATGTGCTTCAGTCGCTCCGCAGCGGCAGCGTTGCAGCAGTGGTCGATGTGCACCCGGCCGTTGGTCAGGCCGTGCGCCTTCATTTCCAGCACCATGCGCTCCAGTGCGCCGTGCTCGCCGCGGGTCTTGCACAGAACCTCCAGATCACCGGCATCGCTGGCCTGCCCGATGACCCGGATGCCCAACATCCGCGCCACCGCAGCCACAGCGGGCTTCACGCGGCCATTGCGAGCAAGGTTTGCCAGAGATTCCAGCGCAAACAGCAGATGGGTGTGCTCATGGTACACCCGAATCTCCTCACACACGGTATCAAAGGGCTTGCCTGCCTTGATCAGCGCCGCCAGACGCTCCACCAGCAGCCGGGACTCCGCACCGGTGGACAGACTGTCCAGCACAAAGACCCGCGCGCCCTCGTGGCTCTGCTCGTACTCCTCGCCCGCCAGCAGCGCGGCGTTGTAAGCGCCGGACAGCGTACCGGTGATGGTCACAACGTACACCTCGTCTGCGCCCTCGTAGGCAGCCATCCAGTCCGAGATGTTGGGGCAGGAGGTGCTGGTGCGGCCCTTATAGGTGCGCATCATCTCGGCCAGCGCGGGAGCATCCACCTCTGCGGTGTCCACATACTCCTGCTCGTCGGTCAGGATCTTCAGCGGCACATAGGCAAACCCTACACCGGGGAGTTCGTACACATTTGCAGAGGAATCTACAACGATTTTGCTTTTCATATTTTTCTCCATTTTCAAGCGGCGCACGCCGCAGTCATTCCTTTGTCCGTGACCATCATAGCAGTTTTTCAAAAACCTGTCAACTGTTTTCTCAAATTCTTTTACAAAGTTTTCGTTGCCCGTTGACCAATTTTCCAAAATGCGGTATACTATTTCACAGGCAGAAGTGCTTTTGCGGAAAGCAATTGCCCTGCCTTTGCACAAAAACAACGTCCCTGCCTGCAAAAAAGCGCAGGAGCATGAACGGAACAAGATATTATGAAAGCTGAAACCAAACTCCGCGTTGCGGCGTGTGCTGCGGGCTTTGCCCTGCCCCGGTACAACGATCTCCCCTCGGTAGGGCTGTATCTGGACCAGACGGTGCAGTTCGTCAACGGCTACTTCCGCAGCTTCTGCGGGGTGGAGCTGACCCCGTCCATGGTAAGCAACTACGTCAAAAAAGGGGTGGTGGATCACCCCATTCGCAAAAAATACACCCGGGACCAGATCGCATCCCTGATGTACATTGCAGTCTCCAAAACGGTACTCTCGATCGAAAATATCGACACCCTGTTTAAAATGCAGCGGGAGCACTGCTCCGCCGGGACAGCCTACGATATCTTCTGCGAGGAGTTAGAGACTAGTCTTTCTGTGGTGTTCGGCGGCAAGGCAGCCCAGCCGGAGACTACGCTCAATGATGAGCGTCTGCTGCTGCGCAGCACCATTTTTGCCGCGGTCAATAAGATGTATCTGGACTGCTGCTTCGATGTCTTGCGGCAGGAGCAGGCTCTGTGGTCGGATATCCTGCCGGATCTGGCGTGATAATACGACATCGCCCCGTATAGCAAAAGCCACCTAAAAACGTAAGTTTTCAGGTGGCTTTTTTACTGGTGGAGCATAAACGACCTTGTGCGAACACACAGGGTTCGTCTGGCTCACGTTTGGTGGAGCATAAACGACCTTGTGCGAACACACAGGGTTCGTCTGGCTCACGTTTGGTGGACAAACCGCAACATCGGACGAACGCGTGCTTGAAAATATCGCTGCATAGCGTCACTATTGTGCTTTCTATTTTACCGAAACGCATCTATCACTAAATCATTTTGCAGATGCAGGAACAAATTCAATTTTAACCTTCATTCCCATCCCGGCAGCAAGCCGCTGCAAGGTACGAAGAGATGGGTTTGCATTGCCGCGTTCCAGTTTGCTGATGTCAGTCTGTGCAATACCCGTGCGCTCCGAAAGTTGCTTCTGGGTCAAACCGCTTTCTTTGCGGGCCTTGAGCATGGCTTCAATCACGGAAAATTCCGGGTCAAGTGCATCCCATTCGGCCTTGAATTCAGGGTCTTTCATCTGCTCATTCAAAAAATCGTTGAAGTTTGTCATTTGGAATTCTCCTTTCGGGCAAGATAATCTGCGCGATATTGTTTTGCCAGTGTGATCTCTGAAGCAGGTGTTTTTTGGGTCTTCTTGATAAATCCATTTGTGAGGATCACCTTTTTACCAACCACGAAGAAATACAGCACGCGGGTAATATCCGACCCAAACTTGGTACGAATTTCAAAAATTCCATCATCCAGTGCTTTGGAATACGGTTCCCTTAAACATGGCCCCTCTTCACGGAGTAACGCAACGGTACGCAAAACTTTGGCTTGCATTTTCTTATCCAGACTTAGGATAAACTCTTTGACTGGCTCGGAGCCATCGGCTTTATCGTAGAATTCAATTTCATATTCCTGCACAGCTGCACTCCCTTTGAATAGTGAATTTATCTCATATACAGTATAGCGGATATATCCTCTATTGTCAAGACCATCTCTTTACATCTTATCTCCTTTATGGGATAATAATGGCATTTTAGACTATAAAGGAGAATATTATGACCTACTCTGCCGATTTTCGGAATAAGGTTGTCCAGCTATACAACAGTGGCGCAAGTACCGCTGATCTCTGTGCCCAGTTCCATATTTCTCGCAGTATCTTATACCAATGGAGCGAAGAAGCAAAAGTTTCAAACATTTCTAAACGCGATCTTGCAACGCTTCAACGCTATGTTGCAACCTTGGAAAATGAAAATTCCATCTATCAAAAATCTCTTGCTGCTCTTGATTTGTCAATAGACAACAAGGTGCAAATTATTGATGCCTTAAAGTCAGAATACAGCTTCTACACACTTTGCCGTTTGCTGAATCTTTCAAAATCCACTTACATAAATAGACAGAAAAGTGCACTGATTGAAAAGCAACTAGATGTAGAAGATACGCTTTTGAAAGAAAAAATCACTATCATCTTCCAGAAAAGCGATTACCGTTTCGGTGCAAAAAAGATTCGCGCAAAATTGATGGAGCAAGGCTATACTGTTAGCACAAAACGTATTGTGCGGCTCATGAAAGAGCACGGATTAAAACGTAAACAAGCACTTCCAGAGAACGCTACTTTTCAGCGGCACTATACTTATCGTCCCAATCTCGTAAAGCAAAATTTTACCGTTGAAAAGCCAAACAGCATTTGGGTCAGTGACATCACCTATGTTAAGGTAAACACTTCTATCGCATATGTCTGTGTTATCATCGACCTATTTTCTCGAAAAGTCATTTCACACGCCGTTGCCGAATTCGCCGATGCAGAACTCACGATCCACACATTCAAATTGGCCTATCAAAATCGGAACCATCCGCAAGGGTTAACATTTCATAGTGACCAAGGCGCGCAGTATACCGCATTCAGCTTTCGTCAACTACTTCTTGACTTTAATGTACACCAATCCTTTTCCGATATAGGCAATCCACTTGATAATGCTGTGGCGGAATCTTTCTTTGCTTCGCTAAAAAAAGAACAGTTCAAATTTCATTTTTATGAAACTGTCTCCGAATTAGAGGAAAGTCTATCAGAATATATTGATTTTTATAACGATTACCGACCGCATGAATGTCTTAAACAGCAAACCCCAAATCAATTTGAAGAATCATATCAGCAACAAAAATAAAGGCGAGAGTATCCGATACTGTCCGAAAATAACAGTACCAAATACCCTCGCCCTTTCAGTTGGTGGAGGCGATGGGAGTCGAACCCATGTCCGAAAAGAGCTCAGTGTAGGTGTCTCCGGGTGCAGGCGATCTACAACATTCCCGCCGCGCCACGCCGATCGTCAGGCTAGCGCATTGGTAGCTTCATGAGTTCCTGCCGGTCCGCAAAGCTTAGGTCCGTTCAGGTGCTGTGTCTAAAGGACGCCCCGGCCCCACACGACACAAGAGTGGGCGGAACGCGCAGCACTCAGGCTGCGAGCAACTGATAATTGTTGTTGTCAGTTAATTTTTTTGGAGGAGTTATAGAGCAGTTCCCCCACTGCTACCCGCTGCCCAGACCTTGCTCCCCCCGTCGAAACCTTTACGCCCCCCTATAAAGCACATCTTGCGATGTGCGGAAAGCTTGGTTTTCTGCGGTGAGCCGCAGTCTGCAATTGGAATGCTTAATAATACTTGCCGTTGGACTTCACAGCCCGGTCAATGGAGCGCTTTGCATCGCGCTGGGCGGCATCGGCACGCTTGTCGTACAGCTTTTTGCCCTTGCACAGGCCCACTTCCATTTTTACGCGGCCATGCTTGAAATAAAGCGAGAGCGGCACCAGCGTATAGCCCTGCAGCTTGCACTGCTGGTGCAGACGCCGGATCTCACTTTTGTGCGCCAGAAGCCGCCGGACACGCATGGGGTCCTGATTGAACAGGTTGCCGTGGTCGTAGGGGCTGATGTGCATCCCTTTTACCAGCAGTTCGCCGTTTTCAATATCCACCCAGCTGTCCTTCAGGTTGACCCCGCCGGCCCGCAGGCTTTTCACCTCGGTGCCTTTGAGCTCCACACCGGTCTCCAGCGCTTCCAGAACAAAATACTCGTGGCGCGCTTCGCGGTTGGTGGCGATGGTCTTGGTCGCCGGGCGCTCCTTTGTGGGTGCCATGCTGCGCGCCTCCTTTCTCCGTTCCGTTTGTTGTTTCAGTATACCATTTTTTCAGGGTAATGCAAGGGCTGTTTCTGACAGAATTGTAAATTTTTACAGATTTACAGCTCTCCCCGGCCGGAAAGTGCCCGGTACAGGGTGGTCTCGTCCGCATATTCCAGACTGGCGCCCACCGGCAGACCGGAGGCAAGCCGGGTGACCCGGATGCCCAGCGGCTTAATGAGCTTTGCCAGATACATGGCGGTGGCCTCACCCTCCACGGTGGGGTTCATGGCCATGATGACCTCCTTCACCGTGTCGTCCTTCAGCCGCGCCAGCAGCTCCTTGACGGTCAGCTGCTCTGCGCCCACACCGGCCAACGGGTCCAGCAGGCCGTGCAGCACATGGTACAGGCCGTTATACTCCCGGGTGCGCTCAAAGGCCTGCACATCCCGGGGCTTTTCCACCACGCAGATCACCGAGGTGTCCCGCTTGGCGCTGGCGCATACCGGGCACAGGTCAGCGTCCGTAAAGTTCTGGCAGATACGGCACCGGTGCAGCCGGGTGTGCGCACCGCGGATGGCGTCCGCCAGTGCCGCAGCGTCCTTATCCGACATACTCAGCACCTGATAGGCCATGCGGGTAGCACCCTTGCGGCCCACGCCCTGAAACTTGCCGAACTCTTCGATCAGCTTTTCCAGCGGTGCGGCAGTGTAGTCCATGGTATCTCCCCTTCCCGGCTCAGAGACCCGGAATGTTCAGGCCGCCGGTCAACTTGCCCATCTCGGCCTCGGCAGTCTCGTCCACCTGCTTCACGGTGGCGTTGATGGCAGCAGCCACCATATCTTCCAGCATCTCGATGTCGTCCGGATCCACGGCCTCGGGCTTGATGGTGATGGACAGCACCTCGTGCTTGCCGTTCATCTTCACGGTCACCATCTCACCGGCGGCACTGCCGGTGTACTCGGCAGCTTCCAGCTCGGCCTGCTTGCTCTTCATGTCCTCCTGCATCTTCTGAGCCTGACGCATCAGGGCGTTCATATCGGGGCGGCCGTAGCCTGCGGGCATTCTTGCTTTCATAATGGCATTCTCCTTTATTATAAACAATTTTTATCGCTTTTTGCGGGCGGTATCCTCAATGCTGACCTCTAACCCCAGCTTTTCCAGTGCCAGAAGGGACTGCTCCGCGTTGGAGGCGGTCTTTCCGGCGGTTTTGGGCTCGTAGGGGCCGATGGGCACCGGCACGCCGGATACCTCGGCGATCAGCTTTTTGATCAGCTTCTGGCTGTCCTTGTTCACCCGGATAAAATCCCGGAAGGTCTTGCCGCCGTCGATCAGCACGCGGGTGCCATCAAAGTAAGCCTTGGACTTGCGCAGATACATATACAGCATGGGGTCGATGCCTTCCAGCTTCTGCACGATCTGTCCCCAGTACGGAAAGGGGTTCGTGCCCTGCTGCGCCACGCTGCGGGGCTTGGTCAGCACCGGGTCGGCTGGGTGCTCCTGCACCAGGGCAGGTGGTTCCTCCGCTGCCGGGGCGGGTTGTGCGGGTTCTGCGGGGGCGGGCTGCTCCGACTGACTGACCGGCTCCGGCTCCTCCGGTGGCGGTGCCTGCGGGGCAGGCTCGTCCCACGGCAGGGCGGCATCGCTCTGCTGTACCGGCGGTTCCTCTGGCATGGGCGGCAGCTCCTCCGCAGGGGCGGGTGGAGCTTCCGGTGCGGCAGGCTGCGGAGGTGTCTGCTGCACAGCAGGGGCAGGCTCTACTACTGCTGCCGGGGTTTGAGGTGCGGCTGCTGCGGGGGCAGACTGCACCGGGGCGCTGGCAAAGGGCTGCACCGCTGCCGCAAAGGGACGGGGTGCTTCCGGCTGTGCCGCGCGGGCGGGGGCTGCCTGTACCGCTGCCGCCTGCATCTGCTGGGGCGGCTCGGACAGGCTGAACAGTGCCAGTTCCAACTCGATGCGCTGGTCACTGCCGCGGGTCATGTGCTCCAGCGCCGTGCCCAAAGTGCGGATGGCGCGGATGGCCTCCCGCTGCCCCATCTCCGGGCCTTTTTGCAGGTACAGCGCCTCTTCCTCCGGCGAAACACCGGACAGCAGCGCCTGCCCGCCGGGCAGCGCCGCCAGCATCAGGGCGCGGTAGTGGGCGATCAGTTCCTCGGTCAGACGTTTTACGTCCACCGACTGCTGCCGCAGCTGCGCCAGCTGTGCCAGCGCGGCGGCTGCGTCCTGTGCTTCCAAGGCGTCCGAAATGTGGAACAGGTAGCTGCGGTCGGTCACACCCGCCATGCGGCGCACCACGTCTGCGTCAATTTTGGCGGTAACGCCGGCGCAGGTGTCCAGAATGGACAGCGCATCGCGCAGCGCGCCATCGGCCAGACGGGCGATCAGCTCCGCGCCGTCGGAGGTCAGCTCCAGCTTTTCCTCCCCGGCGATATACTCCACCCGCCGTGCGATATCCTCTGGCCCGATGCGGGTAAAATCGTACCGCTGGCAGCGGGAGAGGATGGTGGCAGGCACTTTCTGGATCTCGGTGGTCGCCAGAATGAAGATGACGTGTGCAGGGGGTTCTTCCAGCGTTTTCAGCAGCGCATTGAAAGCCGCTGTGGACAGCATATGCACCTCGTCGATGATATACACCTTATACTGGCAGGCGCTGGGGGTGTAGGCGGTCTCGTCCCGCAGGTCGCGGATATCGTCCACGCCGTTGTTGGAGGCTGCGTCCATCTCCACCACGTCCAGCAGGCTGCCGTTGTCGATGCCCTTGCAGATCTCGCATTTTCCGCAGGGGTCGCCACCCTCCGGGTGCAGGCAGTTGACCGCCTTTGCAAAAATTTTGGCGCAGGTAGTCTTGCCGGTGCCGCGCACGCCGGTAAACAGATACGCATGGCCTACGCGCCCTGCAGTGATCTGGTTTTTCAGGGCGGTCACGATGGCACGCTGCCCCACCACATCCTCAAACCGCTGGGGTCTCCATTTGCGGTAAAGTGCACGATACACGGCGATCTCTCCCCTTTCCCGGCCTTTGCGGCAAAAATAAAAGGACAGCGCACGACGGGGTTTTGTCCCCGCCTTGCGTAACTCGGCATACGGATGCAGGCTTACTGAAACGCACGAACGCACTGCTTAAGGCTGCTTGGTTCCCCACCTGACCTGGTTCACAGCGAATCCATCGTACAGGACCCGCATCCGTATGCCGAACCACGCAGCAGGCGCTGTCCGACACATCCTTGTGGATGCTAAGATATTGTACCATAAACCCCGCCGGATTGCAAGAGGGGGCAAAACAAAAAGGAGAAGCCCGAAGGCTTCTCCTCGTTTGTGCTAAAATTGTTTAAGACTGGCAAGCGGTGATCAGGCTCATCTTGTACACTTCGTCTGCGTTGCAGCCGCGGGACAGGTCGTTGATGGGAGCGTTCAGGCCCTGCAGGATGGGGCCGTAAGCAGCGTAGCCGCCCAGACGCTGTGCGATCTTATAGCCGATATTGCCGGCCTCGATGCAGGGGAAGATGAAGGTGTTGGCCTGACCAGCCACCTTGCTGCCCTTGCACTTGACCTGTGCCACCTCGGGAGCAACGGCTGCGTCAAACTGCAGTTCGCCGTCCACTGCCAGCTCGGGATCCATCTCCTGTGCCTTGATGGTAGCATCGTGGCTCAGTGCCACAGTGCCGCCCTTGCCGGAGCCCTTGGTGGAGAAGCTCAGCACAGCCACCTTCGGGTCGATGCCGAACAGCTTTGCGGTGCGGGCAGTCTCCACAGCCACCTCTGCCAGCTTGGAAGCAGCAGACACCTTGACCTCGCCGGTAGCCTTATCGACAGTATCGGTGTAATCAATGTTGACAGCGCAGTCGCCCATGGCAATGCGCTTCAGACCCTCTTCGCCGCAGTCGCGGTCCAGAATAAAGCAGGAGCTCACCAGATGTGCGCCCTTCTTGGTCTTGACCAGCTGCAGAGCGGGACGGATGGTGTCGGCGGTGGAGTAGGTAGCGCCGCCCAGCAGGCAGTCAGCCTTGCCCATCTTCACCAGCATGGTGCCGAAGTAGTTGGACTTCTTCAGCAGTGCGGTGCACTCCTCAGCGGACTGCTTGCCCTTGCGCAGCTCCACCATGGTGCTGACCATCTCATCAAAACCGGCGTAGTTCTCCGGGTCGATGATCTCGGCAGCGGAAATATCAAAGTTACCGGCGGCGGCAGCAGCCTTGCACTCTGCCTCGTTGCCCACCATAACGACCTTCAGCACGCCCTCGGCCAGCAGCTTGCTTGCGGCCTCCAGAATGCGGGGGTCATTGCCCTCGGTGAACACGATCGTCTTGGGATTTGCCTTCAGCTGTGCTACCAGCGGTGCAAACATATCAGCCATTGTGATTACCTCCGAAAATGCTTTCCAAAATTTGCTCCTGTGTCTGTTGGACACAAGGATGCCTTTCTTCTTTATTCTAGCACAGACGGCAAAAAGTTCAAGACAAAATTGTGTTTTTGTGCTATATTTTAGGGGAGAAAACGCCATTTGATTTGTGAATAAAATATCATACTGATTTTAAAGGAGATGTTCTCCATGAATATGGATACTTTAAAGGCTGAATGCCTTGCCTGTACCCGATGCGAGCTGTGCGCCACCCGGACGAACGTAGTGTTCGGGCAGGGCGTGCCGGACGCCGAGGTGTTGTTTGTGGGCGAGGGCCCCGGCCAGAGCGAGGACGAGCAGGGTCTGCCCTTTGTGGGGCGCAGCGGCCAGCTGCTGGACAAATACCTGTTTGCCATCGACCTTGACCGCAGCAAAAACTGCTATATTGCCAACATCGTCAAGTGCCGCCCGCCCCAGAACCGCGACCCGCTGCCCGCCGAGAGCGAAGCCTGTATGCCATGGCTGCGGGAGCAGTTCCGGCTGCTGCAGCCCAAGATCGTGGTCTGCCTTGGGCGCATTGCTGCCCAGCGGATGATCCGGCAGGATTTTTCTGTTACCCGGGAGCACGGGCAGATCATTGAAAAAAGCGGCATCCTGTTTATGGGTACCTTCCACCCCGCCGCCCTGCTGCGCCAACCTCAGAACAAGCCCGAAGCCTTTGCGGACTTTACCGTGCTGCGGGACACCATTGCCGCTGTGTGCGAGCATACCTATCATAAATAAGGACAGGAACCAACCGCGCCGCTTTTGCATACTGTAAAGCAAAAGCGAGGTGTTTTTGTATGGAAAGTTCCGTGCATCCTTCTGTGGATTTCTTTCTGGGCGCTACAACGCCCGCCGGGTTCAAGGGCTACTTTGCGCCGCTGCGCCGGGAGCCCGGGATGCAGCTGGTACTGCTCAAAAGCGGGCCGGGCTGCGGCAAGTCTACCCTGATGAAGCGGCTGGCGCGCGCCGCACAGGACAAAGGCGAACCCATCCAGCGCATCCACTGCGCCAGCGACCCCGACAGTCTGGACGGAGTGGTGTTCCTGCGACAGAAACGTGCCATTATCGACGCCACCGCGCCCCATGTGGTGGAGCCGGAAGCCCCCGGCGCAGACGAGCGAGTGCTGAGCTTGTACCACACCATTGATGCCGATGCCCTGCACCCCCACAAGGACGAGGTGATTGCCCTGTTTGCCCGCAACCAGCTGCTGCGCAACCGGGCGGCGCGGTATGTGGCCTCGGCGGGCAGTCTGCTGCTGGACAGCCGCCGCGCCGAAGCGTGCAGTGCAAACTTTGAAAAAGTGCGCCGCTACGTCAAGCGGCTGTGCACCCGCCTTTTGCCCCGCACCGAAGAGATGGGTTCTGAAGAGCTGCGGCTGCTCTCGGCCATCACGCCCAAGGGCGAGGTGTTCTATCAGGGCACGGTGCAGGCACTGGCAGACAGGTGCATCCTTTTCCGGGACGACTACGGGGCGGTGTCCCGCCTGCTGCTGGAGCTCATCCGCGCCGAAGCGCTGGCGCGGGGCTACCACATCATCACCTGCCCCTGCGCCATGCACCCGGAGGATAAGATCGACCACATCTTTATCCCCTCCCTGCGGCTGGCGTTCCTGACCGACAACCGCTGGCATCCGGTGCGGCTGTCTGCCGCGCAGACCGTGCGGTGCAGCCGCTTTGTGGATGGGGAGAACCTTTCCGCCTGCCGGGCACGGCTGCGCTTCAACGAGCGCGCCGCCGCCGAGCTGCTGGAACAGGCCTGTGCCCTGATGGCGCAGGCAAAAAGCTGCCACGATGAACTGGAGACCTACTACCGCACCGCCGTGGACTTTGCACAGGTAGATGCCGCAGCCGCCCAGTGCATGGAGCTGTTCGGGGTAGGATAAAGCAAAAAACAACGGAGGTGAAACGCCTTGGCAAGCATCCATCTGCCCATCCGACAGCTGGTGGAGTTTCTGCTGCGCACCGGCAGCATCGACAGCCGCTTTGCCGGTTTTGACCGCGCCAACGAGGGTGCACGCATCCACCGCAAGCTGCAAAAAGCCGCCGGGGAGGGTTATCAGGCCGAGGTATTCCTCAGCGCGGAGCGGGAAGCCTGCGGCATCGCCTTTACGCTGGAAGGCCGGGCAGACGGCATTTTCACCGACGAAAACGGCACTGTGACCATTGACGAGATCAAGACCACCACTGTTCCCTACGAAGAGATCACCGAGGAGCTGAACCCCTGCCACTGGGCGCAAGGCATGGTATACGCCGCCATTTACAGCAGCCAGCAGGGACTGGATGCGCTTGCCGTGCGGCTGACCTATTATCAGGTCGATACTGACCAGATCCTGCGCTTTACCCGGCAGTTCACCCGGCAGCAGCTGGAACAGTTTTTGCAGCAACTCCTGACGCAGTACGCCCCGTGGGCGCAGCGGCAGCTGGACTGGGACACCCGGCGCAGCCAAAGCCTTGCGGCGCTGCAATTCCCCTTTGCGGAGTACCGTCCCGGGCAGCGGGCGCTGGCGGGCGAGGTGTACCGCGCCTGCCGCGCCGGGAAAAGCGCCGACCGCAAAGGCGGCACCCGCGTTTTTTGTCAGGCACCTACCGGCATCGGCAAGACCATGAGCGCCCTCTTCCCTGCCCTGAAAGCCATGGGCGAGGGCTGCGGCGCAAAGCTGTTCTACCTGACCGCCCGCAACACCACCCAAGCCGCCGCCGAGGACGCGGTGGCGCGGCTGCGTGCCGTCCAGCCCGGTCTTGCCCTGCGCAGCGTGACCCTGACCGCCAAGGAAAAGGCCTGTCTGCACCCGGACGCCGAAGGGCACCCCGCCTGTCTGCCGGAGGTATGCCCCTTTGCCAACGGCTACTACGACCGCCGCAAGGACGCACTGGCGGCTCTGCTGGATGGCAGCGGCAGTTTCAGCCGCGCCGCGCTGGCAGACACCGCCCGGCAGTTCTCGGTGTGTCCCTTTGAACTGGGACTTGATTTGAGCGAGTGGTGCGATGTGGTCATCGGGGACTACAACTATCTGTTTGACCCGGTGGTGCACCTCAAGCGCTTTTTTGATGCCGCCGGGGACTGGCTGTTCCTCATTGACGAGGCGCACAACCTGCCGGACAGAGCCCGCGCCATGTACTCGGCGCAGTTTGCCAAAAGCAGCCTGACCGAAGCAAAGCGGGCGCTGGGCAAGGGCAAAAGCAGCTTAAAGACTGCACTGACCAAGGCAGATAAGGTCTTTCTGGCGGCGCGCAAGGCCTGCGCACAGGCTGCGCCCCGTATAGGCGCAGAGCCCGCCGGAGAGACAGAACCCGCACAGGTGAGCCTTTTGCCCGCCGAAGCTGCCCCGGACTTTGCCCTGCCTCAGCCGCTGTACGCCCGGGACGGCACCGTGTTTTTGCAGCAACTGCCTGCCGCTTTGCCCGCTGCCCTGCGGGCGGTGCACACTCCCCTGCAGGACTGGTTAGAGCAGAACCCCGAGGACCCCGCCCATGCGCAGCTGCTGGAACTCTACTTTGCTTTGCAAGATATCGCCCGCGCGGCTGACCGGTACGACAGCCATTTTGTCACCCAGCTCACCGCCCGGGGCAGTGAGTTGGAGCTGCACCTGCTCTGCTTAGACCCCGCCCCCTTTGTGGACGCCAGTCTGGCGGCAGGGCGCAGCGCGGCGCTGTTCAGTGCCACGTTGACCCCGCCCGCCTTTTACCGCAGCGTGCTGGGCAGCGCCGATGCCCGGGCGGTGGCGCTGCCCAGCCCTTTCCCGCCGGAAAATCTGGGGCTGTTCTGCCTGCCGGGCATCTCCACCCGCTACCGCCAGCGGGAAGCCAGTGTGCCCGCCGTAGCCGATGCGCTGGCAGCGCTGGCAAAGGGCAAGACCGGCAACTATCTGGCGTTTTTCCCCAGCTACGCCTATTTGCAGCAGGTATACGAAGCCTTTTCCGCCCGCTGGCCGGACATTCCCACCCTTGTGCAGCAGCGCAGCCTGGACGATGCCGGGCGCGCGGAGTTTCTGGCGCAGTTCGCTCCCCACCCTGCCAACACGCTGTTGGGCTTTGCCGTGATGGGCGGCATCTTCGGCGAGGGAGTAGACCTTGTGGGCGACCGGCTCATCGGGTGCGCCATCGTAGGGGTGGGTCTGCCGCAGGTGAACCCCCGGCAGGAGATGCTGCGCCGCTATTACGAGGAGCAGTCCGGCTGCGGCTTCGACTACGCCTACCGCTACCCGGGCATGAACAAGGTACTGCAAGCCGCCGGGCGGGTGGTGCGCACCCCGCAGGACAAGGGCGTGGTGCTGCTTTTGGACGACCGCTTTGCGCAGCCCGACACCGCCCGCCTGTTCCCGCCGCACTGGCAGCACATCCAATATCTGCCCGGCACCGCGGCGCTGGAAACGGCGCTGAAAGGGTTCTGGGATACCTGAAACTACAAAAGGAGCTGTTGCATTATGCGCAACAACTCCTTTTTGCTATAACCTTAATACTCCACGCCCTTCCGTGCGGCGATGCCCTTTTGGTAGGGATGGCGGCGGCAGCACATCTCGGTGAGGTAGTCTGCGACGTCCAGCATCCACCCGGGGGCGGCGTGGGCGGTCAGGACGCACTCCTGCCCGACGGGGCGGTGCAGCACCGCCTGCTGCAGCATGGCTTTATCCACCATGTCCAGTTCCCACGCGCTGCCAGCCTCGTCCAGCACCAGCAGATCACAGGGCTGCGCCAGCGCCGCCGCAAGGTTTTGGTTCTGCAAAGCGCGGGTAGCGGCCTTTTCGGCTTCGTTCATCTGAAAAACGAATTTCTGCCCGGCCTTGCCCCGGTAAACGGTGGCGCCCAGCTGTTCCAGCAGCGGGATCTCCCCGCTCTGCCCGCCCTTTAAAAACTGCACGATGACCACACGTTTTCCGCTGCCCAGTGCCCGCAGGGCAAGCCCCATGGCGGCTGTGGTCTTGCCCTTACCGTCGCCGTAATACAGATGCAAAAGTCCCAAGCTTTCCATCGTTCTTCTCCTTTTTTGTAGCAAAAGGCATCCGCAGCCCTGCACGCTTGGCAGAACGGCTGCGGATGCCTTGTTATTTATACTTTGCTTTTACTGGTACAGCGGGAACTCCCGGGTCAGGCGCAGGACGCGGGCGCTGATCTCGTCCTTCTTTTCCTCATAGTGCCAGATGCAGTCTGCAATGCAGTCCGCGATCACCTGCATCTCGGCTGCGCCCATGCCGCGGGTGGTGACAGCCGGGGTGCCCAGACGCACGCCGGAAGTCACAAAGGGGCTGCGGGTCTCACCGGGGACGGTGTTCTTGTTGGCGGTGATGTGCACGCTGTCCAGACGCTGCTCCAGATCCTTTCCGGTGCACTCCTCGTCCCGCAGGTCGATGAGCATCAGATGGTTGTCGGTGCCGCCGGATACCAGTTTGACCCCGCGCTGCTGCAAGGCCGCAGCCAGTGCCTGTGCGTTTTCCACGATCTTACGGGCATATTCCTTGAACTCCGGCTTCAGTGCCTCGCCAAAGCAGACGGCCTTGGCTGCAATCACATGCTCCAGAGGGCCGCCCTGCGTGCCGGGGAACACTGCCGAGTTGATGCGCTTTGCAATGATGGGGTTGTTGGTCAAAATCAGGCCGCCGCGGGGTCCGCGCAGGGTCTTGTGGGTGGTGGTGGTCACTACATCGGCGTAGGGCACGGGGCTCTGGTGCTGACCGCCCGCCACCAGACCGGCAATGTGCGCCATATCCACCATCAGGTATGCGCCGTAGCCGTGGGCGATCTCGGCCAGCTTTTCAAAGTCGATGGCGCGGGGGTAGGCAGAAGCGCCTGCCACCAGCATCTTGGGGCGCACCTTGCGCACCTGCTTTTCCAGTTCGGCGTAGTCGATGACGCCGTCTGTGCCGACGCCGTAGGAGATGAAGTGGTAGTTTTTACCGGACATATTCACCGGGGAACCATGGGTCAGGTGACCGCCCTGCGAAAGGTCCATGCCCATAACGGTATCGCCCAGCTCCAGCAGGGCAAAATACACGGCAAGGTTGGCCTGTGCGCCGGAATGGAGCTGGACGTTGGCGTACTTTGCCCCGAACAGCTGGCAGGCGCGCCGGATGGCAATATTCTCCACCTCATCCACATAGACACAGCCGCCGTAGTAGCGCTTGCCGGGCAGACCCTCGGCGTACTTATTGGTCAGCACGCTGCCCATGGCTGCCATCACGGCGGGCGAGACGATGTTCTCGCTGGCGATCAGTTCAATGTTCTCGCGCTGACGGGTCAGTTCCCGCTCCATGGCTGCGCCCAGTTCCGGATCGGCTGCGTTGACCATGCCGATGGTGTCCATCATATCCTTGTACATTTTACTTGCCCCTCTCCACAAAATGTTGTAGATTCTCTCAGCGCAGCGCCCGCACGGCAAGTACTGTTCAGCTAGATCCTGCGCTCCTCACTCTCTTGCTGCTGCTTGGCAAACAGCGCTTCCGATCCTTCCGCTTTCCGCGCCACTTCGTCCGAAAACACTTGGTAAAGTTCGCATTGTGGTTGACAAGGCGGTAATAATCAAGTATATTGAGAGCAGAAGAACCGGTTAGGGCAGCTTCCCGAGCCAGCAATGACTCTTGACGCACCTGAAGACCCGGTTCTTTTTTATTGGCAACATTCCTGCGCCGTGGTCTCTGCAATTGCAAATAGAGTGTTATTGGTCGGTTATCAAATAGCTTCAGCTCTGCCTGCATAACGCTTACTGCTGTAAGATAATCATAGCAGAAAGCGGCGGCGGCTTCAATCCTCTTTTCGCCAAAAGGCTTGCTTTTTTTGTCTGAAGTGTTTATTATGTTTGTATAAAAATGCGCTGTCGATTTTGTATATTTTTCAAGTTTCTTTCCCCACAGGTGAAGCGAGGTGTTTTGTATGACCATTGCCGAGGCAAAGCAGGCGCAGCGTGCTGCAGGCCGTGCCGCCCGCAAAGCGCTGGATGCGCCGCAGCGCGCCGCCGCCAATGCGGCGCTGTGCCGCCGGGTGCTGGAACTGGACGCCTACCGCACCGCCCATACCCTTTTGCTCTATGCAGCCTTTGGGGGCGAAGCTGACCTTACCGCTGTGGCTGCCGAAGCTGTCCGGCAGGGCAAGACGGTGGCCTACCCGGTGTGCGGCGAGGGCTTTACCCTTACCGCAGCCGTGCCGGGCGCGGATGGCTGGGCGGTGGGGCAGTACGGCATCCGCACGCCGGTACTGGAACACTCCACCTTTTTGCAGCCGGAGCAGCTGGATCTGGTGCTGGTGCCCTGCACCGCCTTTGATGCAGACTGCTACCGGGTGGGCATGGGCAAGGGCTACTACGACCGCTATCTGCCCCGCTGCACCCGGGCGGTGAAGATCGGCATTGCATTGGAGGTTCAGCGCGTCCCCCGCGCCGCCGTGGACACCTACGACCAGCGGCTGGACGCTTTTATAACAGAGAGGGGTATCTACACATGGAAATGAACGATTTAAGCTGCGCGCAATTTCTAGCACAGCTTGCCAGCAAAGCGCCCACGCCGGGCGGTGGCGGCACGGCCGCGCTGGTAGGCGCTGCCGGTGTGGCGCTGGGCAACATGGTGGGCTGCCTGACCACCGGTAAAAAGAAGTACGCCGCCGTGGAAGCGGATATTCAGGCACTGAACGCCCGGGCTGAAGCCCTGCGGCTGGAGCTGGAAGCACTGGTACAGGCCGATGCCGACGCCTTTGCGCCGCTGGCTGCGGCCTACGGTCTGCCCAAGGACACCCCGGAGCAGACCGCGCACAAAGCCGCCGTGCTGGAAGCTGCACTGGACGGTGCAAGCGCCGTACCGCTGCAAATTATGGAAAAATGTGCCGAGGGCATCGCGCTGGCCGGGCAGTACGCCGCCAAAGGCAGCGTGCTGGCGGTGTCGGATGCAGGCTGCGCCGCCGTGCTGTGCAAGGCGGCATTGCAGGCCGCAAGCCTGAATGTGTTCATCAATACAAAACTGATGGCAGACCGCACCCGTGCCGCCGCGCTGGACGCCCGGGCAGACGCATTGCTGGCAGAGTTTGTGCCCCAGGCAGACGAAGTATTCAGCACCGTCAGCGGGAAACTCCGCAATAAATAACATCACAAATGAGGGAAAGTATATGGCAACGATTTTAAAAGGTGCGCCGGTGGTGGCCGCCATGAACGAGCGCAACGCGGCGCTCTGCGAACAGCTGAAAGCCAAGGGCATCAACCCCACGCTGGCCGTGGTGCGGGTGGGCGAACGGGAGGACGACCTCTCCTACGAGCGGGGCGTGATGACCCGCTGCGGCAAGGTGGGCGTCGCCGTCCGGCAGTTCGTGCTGCCCGCCGACGCCACGCAGGAGCAGCTGCTCCGGGTGCTGGACGAGGTGAACACTGACGATGACATCCACGGCTGTCTTTTGTTCCGTCCCCTGCCCAAGCAGTTTGACGACCGCACCGTCCGCGCCGCCCTGCGCCCGGAAAAGGACATTGACGGCATTACGGACGCTTCCCTTGCCGGAGTGTTCACGAATACAGAGCTGGGCTACGCCCCCTGCACCGCGCAGGCCTGCATGGAAATTTTGAAATATTATAATGTTCCCCTTTCCGGCAAGCGTGCCGTGGTGGTGGGCCGCAGCCTTGTGGTGGGCAAGCCCGCCGCCATGATGCTGGATCGGGAGAACGCCACCGTCACCCTGTGCAACTCCCGCACCCGGAACCTGCCGGAAGTGTGCAGACAGGCCGACATCGTGGTGGTGGCCATGGGCAAGATGGCGGCTGTGGGCGCGGACTGCCTGCGGGCAGGCCAGACCGTCGTGGACGTAGGCATCCATGTAAACGAGGAGGGCAAGCTCTGCGGTGACGTGCAGTTTGCCGCCGCAGAGCCGGTGGTGGACGCCATCACCCCCGTGCCCGGCGGCGTGGGCACCGTGACCACCTCGGTACTGGTAGGCCATGTGGTGCAGGCGGCGTGCAAAAAGGCCGGAGTGTAAAACTTCCCCAGTCTCAACTATCAGATAGAAAACAACGGGGCTGTTGCAAAATAGCCACAACGAAAAAATGAGATAGGCTTCCCCGAAAGGGGGTGCCTATCTCATTTTTTGTTGTAAGCTGGAACTGTCATGAACCAACTACAACAGGAACGGTATACAGGAAAGGGCGGCATATATCAACAGTTGACCCTTCCAATAAGCGAAAATATTTTAACAGATGAACATGAACCGGCGTATACTTTCAATGGACATTGTAGTATAATAGCGTTGCCCACCCGGCTGCATTTTCCGGATGGGTGGATGAGGAAACAAAGCCCAATGACGGAGGAATGGTATGATTTTGCTTAACCAGATCATAAGTGCAGTTTTACAGCTTTTGATTTTTCTAAGTATTCCTTTTGTGTGGTATCTTCTAACACAGAAAAGGGTCACCGGTTTTTTCAAATGGCTGGGACTCAAAACTGCTCCCACCCCACCTTTGAAGATCATGTTTTGTATCCTTGTGGGATTTTTAGTGGTACTATTTTTACCCTATCTGTGGCTCTATCAATCTGGCAATTTGAATTATCAAGGATTTACAGTGGACGCATTTCGACAAACCGGTTGGAGCATCGAAACATTTACAGTCATCTTGATCTGGGCTGTCGTTCAGACTTCCTTATCGGAAGAAATTCTCTTTCGTGGGTTTCTCTGCAAACGGTTGTGCAATAAATGGGGAGAAACCGCGGGAAACGCCCTGCAAGCTCTCATTTTTGGCATGGTTCACATCGTTGCGTTGCCAGACAAGAACCTCCTCGCCATGTTCCTCATCGTATCCCTGACGGGCGGAATAGGCTATGCCTTAGGATGGCTTTCGTTAAAAAAAGCCCGTGGAAGCATTTTGTATGGCTGGGTGATCCATGCTGCGGTCAATATTCTTTCGCCCATCCTTGTTTTTACATTTTTGTTGCCCAGTTATATGCTGCAATAAGGTAGACCTCCGGAGCGGAAGGGTAATGATAGAAACTAAAAAAGGGCTGTTGCACATGCGACAGCCTCTATTTTTGTACGAACAATCGTAAGAATCAAGCAGTATCAATACCCAAAACAAAAGCATGTGCAACAAATTTTCTCGAAAATCAGAAATTTTCGATAGATTTATGATGCACATGCTTTTTTGAATTGTTTGGTGATACGTTTGATTTTGAAAATGACTGCTGCACTTTCGGCTAAAACGATGTGCAACAGCCCCGTTTCTCTTTCGTTCTATAGCGTGCCGCTTAGCCCCGCACAAGGAGCAGCAGCAGAGCCGAGGCCACACACTGCAGAATGAGCCAGCGGGCTACCACCTGCTCATCACTCCAGCCCTTGCGCTTGCGCACATGGTCGTGGAGGGGGGTCAGGGTGTTTTTTAAGATCCAGATGTGCAGAAAACGCTTCAGGCTGATCTTCAGAATGCCCAAGCTGCCGTCTGCGATGAACACGATGGCCGCCAGCAGGAAGGCGAAGGGGTGGCCGCACTTGAGCGACAGCATGGCGATGAAAAAGCCCATGGCGCGGCTGCCGGCATCGCCCATCAGCAGGCTGGAGGGCTTGGCGTTGAGCCACAGGTAGGCCAGCAGTGCACCGATGAACACCACCCCGACGGTGGCGTAGGTGCCCAGCTCGGTCTTATAAGCCAGCAGATAGGTGCCAATGGTCACCACTGCCAGACTGGCGGAAAGACCGTCCACACCGTCGGTGCAGTTGACCACATTGATGCTTGCCCAGATGAGGATGACGATGAGCAGCAGGTACACCGCGTAGGGCAGCGTAAAACTCCACTGTAAAAAGTGCACCCCGCAGCCGTTGAAGTTCAGGTAGGTGACGCCCGCCAGCACCGCAATGACAAAATCAATGATGCCTTTTTTGTACTCGTTCCAGGCGGTTTCGGCGGCATCGTCCAGATAGCCGGAGAGCATAGAGGCGATGAGCAGCACATTATACACTACATACTCGGTGGTGAAGGGCAGAAACGCCAGCGACACCAGTGCGATACACAGCACAAAGATCAGTCCGGAGCCTCGCGCCTTGCCCTTGGAAAGCTCGCCGTTCACCGCAAAAGCACGGCCATGGTCGTGGGGCAGTTTATCGCGGAAAATGGAATCTGTTAGGGCGGTCAGAGCGAACGCCAGCAAAAATGCCATGGCATCCACGCCCCGCTGCCCGATGACAGAGGTCAGCATTTGGATCATAAGATAACATTCCTCTTTCTTTCTGTATAGTACGTTGTGAGTGTATCACGCCCTTGCCCAAAAATCAATCCCGGCGGCAAAATTCGCTGCGGATTGACTTTTCACCCGCTGCTCCTTATAATAATGTATTAGTCTGTATTTTTCACCCGCAACGCAGGAGGTCCCATGTCCATTACTCTTGAGCAGCTCTCCGCCCGGATGCGGCAGGGCGAGCAGGTGCCGCTGCGCCACACCGCACAGGTGGCGCTGACGCTGAGCATTCCTTCCATTTTGCAGCAGATCGTAGTCACCGCCATGGAGTACATCGATGCGGCCATGGTGGGGCATATCGGTGCCGCCGCCACTGCCTCCATTGGCATTGTCAGTTCCAGCACATGGCTGCTGCACGGGATGCTGGCCGGGCTGTGCATGGCGTTTTCCATTCAGGTGGCGCAATATCTGGGCGCAGACCGCCAGCAGGACGCCCGTGGCGTTTTGCGGCAGTCCATGTTGTTCAATTTAGTGGTGGGTCTTGCCGCAGCAGCCTTTGGTGTGGGCATCAGCCGGTTCCTGCCCGGGTGGCTGGGCGCAGACACGGCATTGCAGACAAACGCTTCGGCCTATTTTGCCATCTGGTCGGCTTCCCTGCCCTTCATCATGGCCATGGGCACCTATGCCGCCATGCTGCGCTCCACCGGTGATGCCCTGACCCCCGGCCTCATCAGCGTGTTCACCTGCGTGCTGGACATCATCTTCAACTTTTTCCTCATCAACCCCACCCGGGAAATGACGGTGCTCGGTCAGAACCTCACGGTCTGGGGTCTGGGCTGGGGCGTGCCGGGCGCGGCGCTGGGCACAGCCCTTGCCAACGCCGTGGGCGGCACGCTGGCGCTGGGCGTTCTGTTGCTGCGGGATGGCCCGCTGTGCATCCGCAAGCCCGGCTCGTGGCACATTACCCGCGCCTGCCTGCATAACGTGTGGAAGGTGGGTGCACCGCTGGCGGCAGAGCGTGCCGCCCTGTCCTCGGCACAGGTGCTGCTGGTGCGCATCGTGTCCGGGCTGGGCACTACCGCCATTGCCGCCAACAGTCTGGGTGTCAGCGCCGAGAGCCTGTGCTACATGGCGGGCTACGGCATTCAGGACGCTGCCCTTGCGCTGGTGGGACAGGCCGTGGGCGCAAACCGCCGGGACATGGCCAAGCGCTTTGCGTGGCTGTGCACTGCCATGGGCATGGGCATCATGGCACTGACCGGCGTGGGGCTGTATGTGTTTGCCCCGCAGCTGATGGGCATCTTCACCGCCGACGCCGCCGTCATTGCGCTGGGTGCACGGGTGCTGCGCATCGAAGCTTTTGCCGAACCGATGTTCGGGGCAAGCATCGTGGCCAGCGGCTCCATGCAGGGTGCGGGCGACAGCACCGGCTGCTTTATCCTGAACCTTATCAGTATGTGGGGCGTGCGGCTGACCTTGGCTGTGCTGCTGGCTCCCCGCTTCGGGCTGGTGGGCGTATGGGCAGCTATGTGCGCCGAGCTTTGCACCCGGGGAGCGCTGTTTCTGCTGCGCTTGGCGCGGGGCAAATGGCTGGATAAGGGCGCGCTGGCGTAAAGACGCCCTCGCCCTCTCAGTCAAGCCCTGTCGGGCTTGCCAGCTCTCCCAAAGGGAGAGCCAAGAGCGTTGCCGGAAACTTTCTCATTACACCTAATGCTTTAGCAATGGGCTTTACGGCTCGGCTCTTCCTTTGGGAGAGCTGGCGCGGGAGCGCCTGAGAGGGCTCCTGACGCGTCCGCGAACTATACACTTTAGCTGGAAACATCATCGCTATGCCAAGGGCTCCATCTCCGAGGGAGCTGTCACGGCGTAAGCCGTGCCTGAGGGAGTATGTGCGGCAGATTTTCTTCTAAATAGAGAAAGAGCCGGAAAGTCCACGGACTTTCCGGCTCTTTGTTATCTCAGCAGCTTACTTGCGGCCGTGCAGGATGGGAGACAGGGGCTTATAGATCAGCAGGCACAGCACTGCATCCAGCAGACCCTTGACCAGCGTGAAAGGCATATTGAAGATCACAAGGCACTTGATCAGGCTGTCGGCAGAGGGCAGGATGGCCTGATACATGCCCAAAATAGCTTCCAGCGGCATGTGGTAGAACTGCACATAGGCCGGGTAGGTGATGAAGTAGTTGGAGGGCACGCTGAACACAGCCATAGCGGCCGCACCGGCAATGGCGCCCAGAATGGCGGTCTTGCGGCTCTTGTTGCGCTTATAGATAAAGCCCGCCACAGCGGAGAATACCGCGCCCAGCATAAAGTTGCACAGCTCGCCCACGCAGGCGGTGGAAGTGCCCTTGATGATGATGTGCAGCAGGTTCTTCATGAAGCTGATGACCACGCCGTACACCGGGCCCAGTGCAAAGGCACCCAGCAGGGCGGGCAGGTCGGAGAAGTCCATCTTGACGAAGGACGGGATGAGCATCGGCAGCGGGAACTCGATGAACATCAGGATAAAGGCGACCGCGCTGAGCATGGCGGCAACGGTCAGGTTGTGGGTGGTATTCTTTTTCATGGTAGTTGTCCTCCCCGGGGGATACGCCCCGTTCAAATTTGTTCGGAAAGCCCTTTTCGCGCTGGATCGAACCGGAAAGACAAACCAAAAAGCGCCCTGCTGCAACCAAAAACTGCAACAGGGCGCACAGACGCAATTTGCCTGCCGTTTCTTGCATCCGGACTATACCGTTGGTCCCGGAGTTGCACCGGGTCAACACCCTTGCGGGTGGTCGCGGACTTTACCGCCAGTGGGGAATTGCACCCCGCCCTGAAACGAACTTTCTGGCCTAGAGTATAGCGCGGCAGGGCGGCGCTGTCAAGCCCCCTTTTTGAAAAGTTTGCGCATTTTTTGTCAAAGTGCATTTTCACCTTTCTTTCCTTGCCCCGGGCGGCAGAGTATGCTATCATAATATGCGTTGTGAAAAAACACAGGAGGTTTTCCATGATTTTCTCGATCCGTAACCTTGGCTTCGAGCTGGGCTCGCTGCTGCTGGAAGGCTGGGCAGCCTTTGCCGCCCGCGTGGTATGCGCGGCGCTGCTGCTGGTGCTTGGCTGGCTGGCGCGGCAGCTTTTGTCCCGCAAGGTGTGCCCTGCCCTGCTGCGCCGCAACTGGCGGCTGGCCGGTACACCCATCCTGCTGCGCAGCTTTGCCGTGCCGGTGCAGCGGCTCACCCTTGCAGCGTTCATCTATGCCGCAGCTGCCAGCCTGCCGTGGGCGATTTCCGGCGTGAGCAAATTTCTGCTCATGGTCTTTGAACTTGCCGCCACCTTTTTTGTGTGTCAGGGGCTGTACGCCGCCGCCGACCTTACCGACCTTTTGCTGGCAAACTGCGGCGAGGAGGTGCGCGCCAACCGCACCCTGACCACCCTGCTGAACAAGGTGTACAAAGTTCTCATCGTGGTTCTGGGCATTATGACCATGGCGCAGGAGACCGGCCTGCCGGTGGGCAGCATCGTAGCCAGTGCGGGTCTTGTCGGTCTGACTATCTCTCTGGCGGCGCAGGACAGTGCCAAAAACCTGTTCAGCGGGCTGGTCATCCTGTTGGACCGGCCCTTTTCCATCGGCGACTGGATCACCGTGGGCGATGTTTCCGGCGAGGTGGTGGACATCAACTTCCGCTCCACCAAAGTCCGCGCACTGGATAACTCGGTGTACATCCTGACCAACAGCACGGTCAGCTCTGCCACCATCAACAACGGCACCCTGCGCAACAAGCGGCTGTACCGTTTCACCCTCGGGGTCACCTACGACACCACCCGTCCCCAACTGGAACAGCTGATGACCGACCTGACCGCCATGCTCAAGGCCAGCCCCTACACCTACGAGGACTCGGTGCTGGTGGAGCTGAGCGGCTTCGGGGCTTCCAGCATCGATTTGCTGGTGTCTGCCTATCTGCGCACCGCCGACATGACCCGCTTTTTGCAGATGCAGAATGACCTGAACCTTGACCTGATGGACGTGATGCAGAAAAACGGCGTGGACTTCGCCTTCCCCTCTACCACCGTGTATCTGGAAAAGAACAGCGAAAGCTAAAAGCGGAAATCTATTTCTATTTTATGTTTGCCGCGGCCTGTGGGCCGCGGCAAACGCATTTTCATGGGTCAAATCAAAAAGCGCCTGTTTTGTCGTAAAAAGCAGGCGCTTTTGCCCTATGATTTCCTGTCCGGTCATGTTATTCTTATAGCGCACCCGCATACACTGCGGGACACGCCATCAAATCATCTGTGGAGGAATTCTTCCCATGACACAGCTTTTGCTGCCTATCATTTACTTGGCTTTTATCAGTCTTGGCCTGCCGGATTCTCTGCTGGGGTCTGCATGGCCCACCATGTACCCCCAGCTGGGCGTCCCCTTTTCCTATGCGGGCATCCTGTCCATGATCATCTCGCTGGGCACCATCGTTTCAAGCCTGAACAGCGACCGGCTCACCCGGGCGCTGGGCACGGGCAGAGTGACCGCCCTCAGCGTGGGCATGACCGCTGCGGCGCTGTTCGGTTTCTCGGTCTCCGGCCAGTTCTGGATGCTCTGCCTGTGGGCTGTCCCCTACGGTCTGGGTGCGGGCAGCGTGGATGCCGCCCTGAACAACTACGTTGCCCTGCATTACGAAAGCCGCCACATGAGCTGGCTGCACTGTATGTGGGGCGTGGGCACTACCATCGGCCCTGTGGTGATGGGTGCGGCGCTTTCCGGCGGGCTGAGCTGGAACAGCGGCTACCGGTACATTGCCCTGTTCCAGATCGCACTTTCTGCCGTGCTTTTTTGCAGCCTGCCCCTGTGGCATAAACGCCCCGACGCTGCCCCGGACGGCACCGTGCCAAAGGCGCTGACCCTGCCACAGGTGTTCGCGTTGCCGGGCGCGAAGGAAGTGATGCTTTGCTTCTTCTGCTACTGTGCACTGGAGACCACCGCCGGGCTCTGGGCAAGCAGCTACCTGACCCTTGTGCGGCAGGTGCCCGCCCAGACGGCTGCCAGCTTTGCCAGCCTGTTCTATATCGGCATCACGGTGGGGCGAGGCGTCTGCGGCTTTCTGACCTTGAAACTGAGCGACGACCAGATGATCCGTCTGGGGTTTGCGGTGCTGAGCGTGGGCATTGCCGCCCTGCTGCTGCCCGGTGCGCAGGTCTTTGCGCTGGCCGGGCTTGTGCTGGTAGGGCTGGGTTGCGCGCCCATCTACCCCAGCGTCATCCACTCCACCCCGGCGCATTTCGGCGCACAGAATTCTCAGGCCGTCATCGGCATCCAGATGAGCAGCGCCTATGTGGGCAATCTGGCCATGCCGCCGCTGTTCGGCGTGCTTGCCAACAACATCACCCCGGCGCTGTTCCCCTTCTACCTGCTGGTGTTTCTGGTGCTGATGGCGCTGATGCACCGGCAGCTGGTGCGCAAAACCAGCTGCTGAGCTTTTACCCTTTTTCAAAACCGCCATTCTCTTTTTTCGTATACAGCAACACCAGAAAGGCCCGCGCTGTTTGGAGCAGCACGGGCCTTTCTGGTTTCTATGGACTTCCCGGGGATCGAAAGATGTGGAGAATAGCGTCTCCTTATGCCTGCAGCACTTTACCGGCGTATTTCAGCGCTTCGCGGCAGGTCTCTTTCCAGGTCGTCCAAGCGTGGATGCCGCCCTCATAGGGCACATATTCCACTTCTGCTACCTGGCTCAGTTTTTCGACAAATGCTTCCACATCAGCCGGGGGCACCACCGTGTCCTCAGTGCCATGGATGGCATAGAACTTTACCGGGCTGTTGGCAACGGTATAGGAAGCAAGGAAGGCTACCGGATGTTCTGCGTCCCAGGTTGCCTGGTCAAAGTTGTTGAACAGATGCAGCGAAGAGCAGGCATTGCCCTGACTATTGCGCCAGACTGCCGGGGACATCATCAGTGCCGCCGAGAACATCTGCGGATATTTCACTGCAAAGCGGGCTGCACCATAACCACCCATGGAAATGCCGCCGATGATGCGGCCTTCCTTGCTGGCCAACGTGTTGTAAGTTTTGTCGATAAACGGGATCAGATCATGGATGATGGCCGTTTCCATGGCAAGGCCGGGTCCATCGTAATAAAAGGAGTTGTAACCATCAATGAACACTGCAATGCACTCGGGCAGTTCCCCGCTTCCGATCAGATCGTTGAGGATATCCGGTGTGGAGAAACGCTCGATCATATTGAGTTGATGGCCGCCTACGCCGTGCATCAGGTAAATGACCGGATAGGCCTGTGCCTTGTTGTTTTTATCGTAGCTGGCAGGCAGATAAACCGAATAGTTGCAGTCCTGCTTCAGTGTCTCGGAGTACCAGAACAGCGTTTTGCGGGTGCCCGCATAGGTAGTCTTGGGCGTTTCCTTCTTTTTGAACAGGAAATCCAAGCAGTTGGCATCCTCCTGCGGTGCAGCGGCACTGGCGGTGCACACATTAAGTGCCATCATGCCAAGACCAGCAGCACCCGCTTTCAGAAAAGTTTTACGAGAGAATTTGGTAGCCATAAAAAGTTCCTCCTTTAAATCAATCGTTTTCTTATACATCTTTCAGACAGCCTGCTTTTTGTACTGCAGTACTGTGCCGTGTTCTGTTTTCAGTACTTCTGCGCGATCTTTTTCAGCTTTGCCAGTTCCTCTGCATCGCGGGTAGCATCCAGCAGGGTGATAGCATCGTTGAAATATCTGCGGTCCATGTAGGAGTGGGTGGAGTTTGCGTGGGCAGCCATAGCCTCCAGCACAGCGTAGCCGGAGCGCACCAGCGGGTGGGTGGCAGGCACGCTGCCGCCCTCGGCCACCAGCGCAAACTTGCTTTCAGCCATATCCTCCAGCAGGGCGCTGTAAGCGTTGTTGGGGTCGGTGCCGTGGTTCTGCAGACCCTGATACAGCAGCTGTGCCACAAAACCCAGCGTAGAAGCCGTATACCAGTTACCATTGAACTCATTCACATTGGCAGGGTCTGTAATGCGGGAGTTAATCTTGTTGGTCAGGTAGACCACCACCAGATTTTCGCTAGGGTCGATCATGGTCAGCGTGCCCGTCCAGCCCTGGTGTCCAATGGTATTGGGCGAGGACTGCGTGCCGAAATACCAGCAGCGCTGGTTGTCGCCTTCACGCCACCAGCCCAGACCCCAGTTGGCAGCGTTCTCCTTCTTGGGTGCGGTAAAGGCGTCCATCACGTTGCGGGAGAAGTAGCGGTTCTCGCCGTAGCCGCCGGTGAGCATGACAGAGGCCAGCTTTGCCAGCTCCGTAGCGGTGGAGAACAGGCCTGCATGACCCGAGATGCCCGCCATACAGAAATAGGCTTTGCCATCATGCACCTGGCCCTGTGTAGTTACGGTGCGCGCCCCGGTAAAGGAAACATATCCGTCCCGGGTATCACCGTTCAGCTCGGTAGCGGCGCAGTCGTTGGGAGCAAAGCCGTTCTGCAGAGGGTTGTAGGTGGTGCGGGTCAGACCCATAGGATCCCAGAACGTCTCTTTCAGGAACACATCCAGGCCTTTGCCGGTGATTTTCTCGATCACGAACGCCAGCAGCATATAATCCACGTCCGAATAAACAGTCTTGGTACCCGGTTCGTACATCAGCGGCGTTTTGAAAATGGAATGCAGCGTTTCGGTGCGGGTCTCGGTACTTCCATCCGATCCGGAATACAACACATTCACGGCACCCGGCACGATGGACTGACTGCTCTGATCGTAGGAATCGTTGTAATACTGAGGGTCTGCGGGGAAGCCTGCCTGATGGCGCAGGATATCGCGCAGGGTCAGTTCTGCCTTCCACTGCTTGTTGACCTTCAGGCCCGGGTTCTCGTAGCCGTTGTAGGTAATGTCGATGGTGTCCTCCACAAAGGCGCTGCCCAGCAGGTCTACCAGACGGCTGTCCAGATCGGCCTTGCCCTGCGTGACAAGGTACTGCAATGCGTAGTTTGCGGTGTACATCTTGGTGTTGGAGGCCAGATCGTACAGGGTATCGTTAGTCACAGCCGGGCTGTCGGTCTTGGGAGTGCCGTCCGGATTATAGGAGTTCACCTTGCCCCATGCGTTCTGATACACCAGCTTGCCGTTTTTCACAACAGCCATCTGTGCGCTGGGGAAGCCGTTGTTCACGTCTGCCTGAATGATCTGCTCCAGCAGTTCCAGTGCATCGCGGTCGATGCCCACGTCCTGCAGACTGCCCTCCTGCACGGTGGGGTAGCCCACCCGCACGGTCACCTTTTTGCCGCGGGGACGGATGCCGCCCACCTGAATGGTGTTGCGGCCGTTTATGGTCTGGCCGGAGATGTCCACGTTCCACACGCCGCCTGCCGCCATGGCAGCGGTGTTGATCTGGCGGTTATTGACGAACAGGTTAAAGCCGGTCACGCCTGACTCGGGCTCCACGCACAGCGTCCCCTGCCCGGCAAAGCCCACAAAGGTGTACATGTGGTTCATGGCCAGCGTATCGTCGGTGTAGCCCTTCCAGTTGGGGAACACCGGCTCGCCCTGCCAGCCACCGCCCACGCTGCCGCGGCTGGTCACCTTGACCGAGGCGGCCTTTTTGGGAACAAGGTTCAGGGAGTTGGTATCCTCCGCTGCGGCGGCAGGCTCGGCAGCAGAAGCGGCACCGGCGGTGCACACATTGAGCGCCATCATGCCCAGACCGGCAACGCTGCCCTTCAGGAACGTTTTACGGGAAAATTTGGTTGACATGGTAAGATCCTCCCATTCTTTTTGCCGCAATGCGACAATATGCCTGTACTCGTGCTTTTTTGTCCCGCAGCAGCGGGACTGCCTTGTGCCCCGAATTGTACGCGAGACGAAACAAAATGTCAATCATGTTTTCATCTTGTGGCACAAAGTTTTGTGTTTCTCAGTTTTTCGCCTATTTTGGCACATTGTTTTACGTTTTGTTTCAAATTTTCATGCGTTTTGTATACAACCAGCCGCAAAAATGCGTAAAAAAAGCCGCCGCACAAACCCTTGTGCAGCGGCTTTGGTTCATAATTTTTCTTACAAGATGCGGGCACTGATGGCGTTTGCCACCTGAAACAGGTCTTTCTGCCCGATAAAGCCGAACTTGGCCTCGTGGCCGTCCGCAAAGCAGACCGTCAGCTGGGACGCCTGTAATGGATCGCCAAAGCCCGCCGTCTGGATGCCATAGTGCAGCACCTTGCGGTAAGGCAGCACAAAAAGCTGCTGCCGCGTGCCCGTGACCCCCTGCATATCCACCATGATGATGCGGTGGCTGGTGAACACCACCTGATCGCGCACCGTCTTGTAAGCGCCCACGATCTGCTCGCCCTCCAGCAGCAGGGCGTTGATATTTTTGCAGATATCCTTCTCCTGCAGGCGAATAAGATTCTCCATTGGTTTATCGCGGAATTCCATAGCAGCGTTCCCCTTTCAGCGTTTTGATGGCTCTATTGTAGCATTTCCGCCGCCGGTTGGCAAGATGGCTGTGCAGCGCAAGGCAAAAAGAAAAGACCTGAACCATTCAAGGTTCAGGTCTTGTGGAGCGGGTAATGGGAATCGAACCCACCTCCTCAGCTTGGAAGGCTGATATACTAGCCGATGTACTATACCCGCAATTGCAGAAAGAATTATACCATAACTTTCCGCAAATGTCCAGCATGAATTTAGCGGCTGCAAAGCTGTAAACGCTGTGCAGTCTGTCCCCTGCGAATGGGACGATTTAAAATGGTCTCCGCTGCGCTCTGACCATGTTCAGCGGAAAGATTTTTTATAATTTTGCGTTTGTCGCACTCTGCGGAGTGCTCCAAACGCATTTTTCACCGGAGGGGCTGCGACCGGGAGCAACATTTACACATTTTACCGTCCTCGCCCTCTCAGTCTTTGCTTCGCAAATCCAGCTCTCCCAAAGGGAGAGCCAAGAGCACTGCCGGAAGGGGGCACAACAAAAAAGCACCGCACATTTCTGTGCAGTGCTTTTCTTTCTGGTGGAGATTACCGGGATCGAACCGGTGACCTCTTGCATGCCATGCAAGCGCTCTCCCAGCTGAGCTAAACCCCCAGATGTCTAGCCTTTTACCTGACGACATGGGTTATTATACCAGCCGGAGGGGCGCTTGTCAACGGTTTTTTACAAAAAACTCTTCTCTTTTTTCAGCGGCGCAGTGCACCCGGGAGCTTTTGAGCAGCTGCGTTTTTCCCGGAGTTGCTGCGCTGCAAAAGGCTGCTGCATTACCTGTCCCATTTGTCGCACAGGGCGTTGATCTGGTCGGCAAATTTTGCCAGATCTTTATTTGCGCCACCCTCGTTGTGCTCGATGACCCGCAGCAGGCGCTTACCGGCGCTGACCAGCCGCTGGAACACGGTAGCGGCGCGGTTTGCACCCTCGCCGGTCCTCTGCTCCACGCGGACCTTTGTGCCCTCCTGCAGGCAGACTGCGCCCTCGGCACCGATGGCCCACTGCGCGCCGTTGTAAGGCGCACAGGCAGTAAAGCCCTGCTCGGTCAGGGTGTCCACAAAGCGGTTCTCCACCTCGTCCTCGCCGTGGATCACGAACACCCGCCGGGGCTTTTCCGTAAAGGCGTTCACCCAGCGCAGCAGACCGTCTTTGTCCGCGTGGCCGGACATACCGGTCAGCTGGCAGATCTCGGCCTTTACCTCGATGGGCTCACCGAACAGCTTGACCAAGTCCGTTCCTTCAATGAGGGTGCGTCCCAAGGTGCCCACGGCCTGAAAGCCCACGAAGAGGATGGTGCATTCCGGACGCCACAGGTTGTGCTTGAGGTGGTGGCGGATGCGTCCAGCTTCGCACATGCCGCTGGCGGACAGAATGACCTTGGGCGTGCGGTCGGTGTTGATCATGCGGGAGTCATCGCTGGTCACGCTGATGCGCAGCCCCGGCACGTTGATGGGGTCGATGCCCTTTTCCAGCAGAGCGCGGGTCTGGGCGTCAAAGCAATCGGGGTCTGTATCCCGGAAGATGCGGGTGGCCTCGGTGGCCAGCGGACTGTCGATGTAGACCGGGAAGTTGCCGTGCCCCTTGACCAGCCCTTTTTCCTTGATCTCCCGCAAAAAATACAGCATTTCCTGCGTGCGGCCCACCGCAAAGCTGGGCACCACCACGTTGCCGCCCCGATCAAAGGTGCGCTGCAAAATTTTTGCCAGCTCTGCCACATAGTCCGGCCGGGGGGCGTGGTTGCGGTCGCCGTAAGTGGACTCCATGAACACATAGTCCGCCTGCTGGATATAGGTAGGGTCTTTTATGATGGGCTGATCCAGATTGCCGATATCGCCGGAGAACACCAGCTTTGTGGTGGTGCTGCCCTCGGTGATCCACAGCTCAATGCTGGCAGAGCCCAGCAGGTGCCCCACGTCCACGAACCGTGCTTCGATGCCCGGGGCAAGCTGGATGCGCTTGCCGTACTCCACGCCCCGGAACAGGCGGCAGGCGGCCTCGGCATCCTGCACGGTGTACATAGGTTCTACCGGCTCTGCGCCGGAACGCTTGCCCTTGCGGTTTTTCCACTCGGCTTCAAACTCCTGAATATGCGCCGAGTCCCGCAGCATGATGCCGCACAGCTCCACGGTGGGGATGGTGGCGTAGATCCTGCCCCGGAAGCCGTTGTGCGCCAGCAGCGGCAAAAGGCCGGTATGGTCGATATGGGCATGGGTGATGAGCACAAAGTCGATCTCGCCGGGGGCTACGGGCAGGGGCTGGTTTTCGTACACATTTTTGCCCTGCTCCATGCCGTAGTCGATGAGGAAACGCTGCCCTGCCGCTTCCGGCATGGTGCAGCTGCCGGTCACCTCATGGTTCGCGCCTAAAAATGTCAGCTTCAATGCAAAACACCTCCGGTTCATTTTATGGCTTTAGTATAGCATATTTTTAAGGTACACGCCGCACAAATCTGCGGGAAGTTTACGGGCATAATGCTGAATTGCAGAAAAAATTTTTATACAATCTTGACAAACCACCCTGTTCTGTTATAAACTTAGGATTGTATGACGTTCGTTCGTATTTTATGAGTCTTTTTAAATAGAGAGGTAGAAATTTATGGTTCGTAACGATTTGCGCAACGTTGCCATTATCGCTCACGTTGACCACGGCAAGACCACCCTGGTGGATGCCCTGCTGCGTCAGAGCGGCGCTTTCCGCGACAATCAGGCCGTGGCCGAGCGTGTGATGGACAGCGGCGATATCGAGCGTGAGCGCGGCATCACCATTCTGGCTAAGAACTGCTCCTGCACCTACAAGGGCGTTAAGATCAACATCGTCGACACCCCGGGCCACGCCGACTTTGGCGGCGAGGTGGAGCGCGTGCTGAAGATGGTCAACGGCGTGCTGCTGCTGGTGGACGCTGCCGAGGGCTGCATGCCCCAGACCCGCTTTGTGCTGCAGAAGGCTCTGCAGCAGAACCTGAGCCTTGTGGTGGCTATCAACAAGATTGACCGTCCCGATGCCCGCATCAAGGAAGTCATCGACGAGGTGCTGTACCTGCTGATGGATCTGGGCGCTACCGACGAGCAGCTGGAGTGCCCCATCCTGTTCTGCTGCGGCCGTCAGGGCACTGCAAGCCTTGACCCCGATGTGCCCGGCACCGACCTGATCCCCCTGTTCGACACCCTGCTGAGCACCATCAAGCCGCCCGAGGGTGACCCTGAGGCTCCCTTCCAGATGCTGGTGTCCTCTGTGGACTACAACGAGTTCGTGGGCCGTATCGGCATCGGCCGCATCCAGAACGGCGTCGCCAAGGTGGGCGAGGAAGTTGTCGTCTGCGACTGGCACAACCCCGACCTGAAGATGCGCGGCCGCCTGACCAAGCTGTACGACTTCCAGGCAAACGGCCGTCAGCCCTGCGATAACATCACCGCAGGCGATATCGTGGCTTTCTCCGGTCTGCCGGATGTGACCATCGGCAATACCCTGTGCAGCCCCGCTCAGATCGAGCCGCTGCCCTTCGTCAAGATCAACGACCCCACTGTGGAGATGACCTTCTCCGTCAACGACAGCCCGCTGGCAGGCCGCGAGGGCAAGTACGTCACCAGCCGCCAGATCCGTGACCGTCTGCAGAAGGAACTGCTGAAGGACGTTGCCCTGAAGGTGGAGGACTCCCCCACGACCGATTCCTTCCGCGTCATGGGCCGTGGTGAGATGCACCTGTCCATCCTGATCGAGACCATGCGCCGCGAGGGCTACGAGCTGCAGGTCTCTCCCCCGCACGTTCTGACCAAGGTCATCGACGGCAAGACCTACGAGCCTATGGAGCACGTTGTCATCGACGTGCCCACCCAGTATCAGGGTGCTGTCATGACCGGTCTGGGCCAGCGCAAGGCCATCCTGCAGCAGATGGAGTCTCTGGGCTCCGACCGTGTGCGTCTGGAGTTCCGTATGCCCAGCCGCGGCCTGTTCGGCTACCGCAACCAGTTCCTGACCGATACCCACGGCGAGGGCATCATCAACCAGATCTTTGACGGCTACGATGTCTGGGCTGGCATGATCGCCAACCGCTCCACCGGCTCTCTGGTCAGCTTTGAGACCGGTGATGCCGTCACTTACGGCCTGTACAACGCCCAGCAGCGCGGCACCCTGCTTATCGGTGCTGGCGAGAAGGTGTACGAGGGCATGGTCATCGGCTACACCGCTTCCGGCGAGGATGTGGACGTGAATGTCTGCAAGACCAAGCACCTGACCAACACCCGCTCTTCCGGCTCTGACGACGCGCTGCGCCTGATCCCGGTCAGCAAGCTGAGCCTCGAGGGCTGCTTGGAGTTCCTGGCACAGGACGAGCTGCTGGAGGTCACCCCGGAGAATCTGCGCATCCGCAAGCAGATCCTGAACCACGACCAGCGCATGAAGGCCAAGAGCAAGCTGAAGTAATTTTACAAAAGCATCCTTATTCTAGCGGCGCAGAAGCACCTACGGGCGTTTCTGCGCTGCTTTTTTTGTACCCGGCAATTGCCAGCCGTCCCCTCGGGGAAGGTGGCTTGACGCGCAGCGGCAAGACGGAAGGGGTTCTGCCAACTGCCCCCTTCCCGGGGAAGCCTTGAGAGGAAAAATGATTTCCGAATTTTTGCAAAAAAGGCTTGCAAAAGTGCAGTGACTGCGGTATAATATTTCTCGCAGTCACCGATATGCCTCTTTAGCTCAGTCGGTTAGAGCACCTGACTGTTAATCAGGGTGTCGCCTGTTCGAGTCAGGCAAGAGGCGCCAGCAAAGCGATGGATATTTTCCATCGCTTTTTTTGTTTTTCTGTATCTTTTTTCACCCATTCTTAACGGTTCTTAAAAAATATCGCCTTGAAGAACCCTAGTGGATGTGGTATACTTTTATAAGTTTATAGGCGTGGAAAAGGCACTGCGCAGCCCGCACAGCTTTTTCTGCCCCACAGACAGGCGCTCCCCCCCGGTCAGAAGGCTGCCGTGCAGGAGCGCAGTTTTTTCGTTGGTCAAATCAGCAGGCCGGCCGGTAGCTTTGTGCGGCAAACACGGGGCGGCAGGGCAGCTTGGTGTCGTTTGAATAAATCTTGAGAGTAAAAGGAAACATCTATGCGTTATACCTACGTCCGGCAGCACGATACCACCGACTGTGCGGCTGCCTGTCTGGCCATGGTGTGCCTGCACTACAAAAAGGAAGTTACCATCACCCGCCTGCGGGATATGATGGGCACCGACCTGAAAGGCACCAACCTTGTAGGCCTGCAAAAAGCCGCCAATGAGCTTGGTTTTACCACCGCCGCAGTCCGCGTGGACCGCGAAAACTTCCTGAGCGATTTCTCGCTTCCCTGCATTGCACAGGTCATCACCGACCAGGGCTTGGCTCACTTTGTTGTAGTGTTTAAAAAGACCACCATCAAGGATGACGGCGCGCGCCGCAAGCACATGTTGCAGGACGCCGAAGCCCGCAAGGAAGAAGAGGAAAAAGGCAAAAAGCATAAGTGCAAGGATTACGTCATCATCGGCGACCCCGGCACGGAGCTGAAAAAAATCAGTCTGGACGAGTTCTACAAGAACTTTACCGGCGTTCTGCTGCTGTTGAACCCTACCTCGGAGTTCAAGGGCGGCAAGATCGAAAAGGGCGGCATGATGAAGCGGTATATCAACCTGCTGCTGCCCCAGAAAAAGCTGTTCTTCTACGCCATCCTCAGCTCGGTCATCACCACCATCCTGGGCATCGCGTCCTCCATGTTCAATAAGATCCTGATGGACGAGGTGCTGCCCTACGGGCTGAACAACCTGCTGGTCACATTGATCTTAGTGTTCAGCGTGGTCAGCATTACCAGTACCCTGATCGGCTTTGTGCGCCAATGGGTGCTGATCCATCTGTCCATCAAGATCGATATCCCGCTGATGCTGGGTTACTTCGGGCACATCTTCAACCTGCCCATGAAGTTCTTTGCCACCCGCAAAACCGGTGATATCACCACCCGTTACTCGGACGCAAACACCATCAAGTCCATCTTTACCAGCATTGCGCTGAGCCTTGTGATGGATATCTCCATGGCCGTCATCACCGGCATCATCCTGTTCCGCATGAACGCCATGCTGTTCTCCATCTCGCTGTTCATGGCGCTGGTCAGCATCCTGCTGGTGCTGATCTACAAGCAGCCCTATAAAAAGATCAATGAAGAGAGCATGGCACAGTCTGCTGCGCTGAACAGCCAGATGATCGAGAGCCTGCGCGGCATCGAGACCGTCAAGTGCAACGCCAACGAGCAGACCGAGCTGGACAATCTGGAACGCGAGTACATGAAGAGCCTGAAGATCAGCCTGCGTTCCAGCCGCATCAGTACCACGCAGGGTCTGATCTCCTCCTTCATCTCCACCGGCTTCAGTATGCTGACCACCTATGTGGGCATCAGTCAGGTGCTGAACGGTGAGATGACGCTGGGCGGCTTTATGGCGTTCAGCACCCTGTCCGGCTACTTCACCTCTCCCCTGAGCAACCTGATCGGTCTGCAGATGCAGATCCAGGAGGCCAGCATCTCCATGAAACGTCTGACCGAGATCATGGACTACCCCGCCGAGTACGAGACCGCCGACGGCGTGGAACAGAGCGAACTGGACAAGGTAGAGGGCGACATCGAGTTCAAGGACGTCACCTTCCGCTACGGCAACCGTGCCCCTGCACTGGATCATGTCAGCTTCACCATTCCCGCCGGTAAAAAGGTGGCGTTGGTGGGCGGCAGCGGCAGCGGCAAATCCACCATTACCAAGCTGCTGCTGAAGTATTACGACCCCGAGGACGGCGAGATCGACATTAACGGTGCAAATCTGGCCGAGTACACCAACAGTTCGGTGCGCCGCGCCATTGCCTATGTGCCCCAGAACATCGAGCTGTTCAGTAAAACCATCTACGACAACATCCGCATCTCCCGCATGGATGCCACGCTGGACGAGGTGAAGGAAGCTGCCAAGAAGGCCGATGCCCATGAGTTTATCCGTCATCTGCCGCTGCAGTACAACACCTATCTGGAGGAAGCCGGTAACGGTCTGTCCGGCGGTGAGAAGCAGCGTATCGCACTGGCGCGCGCCTTCCTGAAGGACTCTAACCTCTACATTCTGGACGAGTCCACCAGTAATCTGGACTTCGCCACCGAAACGCTGATTTTCAACATGATCTACGAGCAGCTGGCAGACCGTTCCATGCTGATCGTGGCGCACCGCCTTTCCACCATCCGTGACTGTGACCTGATCCTTGTGATGGATCACGGCAAGATCGTGGAGCGCGGCACCCATGATGAACTGCTGGCAAAGGATGGCCGCTATGCCGAGCTGTGGAACATGCAGCAGGGCATCTTCCGCAAGCGCAAGCCCGAGCCTGTTGAACAGCTGCCCGGCGCTACGTTGGAAGAGGACGACGACGGCGAGTCCATCACCTACTGACCGCACCGCATCCACAGCCTTTGCCCGGATGCTGCATAAGCTTTTTCCCGCCCGGCGGGAAACCGAAGAATGCCTCGTTATGGTGTGCCCGGAGGCAGACGCTTCCGGGCACCTTTTTGTTTCGGCTCACATTAAAAAATATAACAGGATTAGGGGTAATTTATCATGAACGAGATTAAAGTTGCTGAAAACAAAACGCTTAAGCTGACCAACGTTCTCTCCCGCCTTGTGCGCCCGGAGGAGCTGGGCAATCTGCCGGTCATCCTGACCCAGATGCAGAACTTTATGAAGAGCAACGGCGCACAGCCTATCGGCCCGCTGGTGCAGGCGGTAAAGATGGGTACCGGCCCGGATCATGTGCCGGAGCTGTACATGATGCAGCAGGCCACCCAGATGATCACCCAGATGGAGCCCGGCTATCACATGGACGCTGTGCTGCGGGTGAAAAACTGCCTGTACGCCCACTACACCGGCCCGATGAGCCACAACCAGCTGGCCACTGCAAAGCTGCAGATCATGGCCTTTGAAAACGACATCAAGCTGACCGGCGACAACTATACCATCTATGTCAATCAGGACGATGACGATGCTGTGATCGACGTATTTATGGAGACCAAATAATTATGACGACAACCATTCAGAACCTTTCGGATCTGCAGGACCGCCGGATCATGATGGACAAAAAGCTGCCCCCTTACGGGTACGCCTTTGTCATTCTGACCGGCCTGTTCATGATCTTTCTGGTGATCTGGAGCACCCAGACCAACCGCATCTATGTCAGCCAGAACAGCGGTGTGGTGCAGGCCGCCAATAAGACCTACATCATGTCCAGCTACTCCGGCTCCATCACCGAGCTGTATGTCTCCGAGGGCAGCTATGTGAACGAGGGTGACCTGATCGCCCGGCTGAAGAGCACTGATCTGGATATGCAGAAGGACAACCTGCAAAGCCAGCTGGATATCTACCAGAAACAGCTGGACCAGTACAACAAGCTGCTCAAGTGCATTCAGGACGACACCAACTACTTCGACGAGACCAACGCCGACGATCAGCCCTACTACTATCAGTACCAGACCTACAAAAGTCAGGTATCGCAAAAGACCTTTGACGCCACCACCTATCAGGCTGCCGGTTACTCCGACACCCAGATCAAGGCTTTGATGGAGCAGAACCAGAGCGAGCTGGAGTCTTTGTACTACTCCACCATGCAATCCATCTCCCAGAGCATTACCAGTGCGCAGGTCAATGTGGATAACCTGCAGGCGCAGCTGGATTCTTTGAACACTGGCGCCAACGATTACTTCATCTACGCGCCCACCTCCGGTGTGATCCATATGGACACTCCTTACAAGGAGGGCATGGTGCTGAGCGCCGGTTCCGCGCTGGCTACCGTTGCCAGCGAGAACGATGATCTGGAGATCATGGCCATGGTGACGGTGAACGACCGTCCCCTGCTGCACGTCGGCGACCCCTGCAAAATCGCCATCACCGGCCTGTCGGAGTACTCCTACGGCACCCTGACCGGCACTGTCACCTCCATTGACAGCGACGTGACCGCCAGCAGCAGCGCTTCCTATTACAAGATGACCATCAAGCCCGACGCCACCTATGTGGTGAGCCGCAGCGGCGACAAGGTGGATCTTTCCAACGGTATGAGCGTGACCGCCCGCGTGGAATACGATCAGGTCACCTATTTTGAGTATGCCATGGAGGCTCTGGGCGTGCTGTTCCGCTAATACGGACTGCACAGCACGGCAGGATGTCCCCTTTTACAACACCCCAAAGAGGTACAAACAACATGATTCGAACCGCAAAGAAACTGGCCGCCTGTGTGCTGATGCTGGGTGTGCTGCTATGCGGCACCGCACTGAGCGCGGCCGCCGCCAGCCTGCCTGTTGAAGAGCAGAACGGCGTTTCACTGCCTTGGCTCAAGGATGTGCCCGCCGAGAGCATTTCCACCGGCAGCTACTCTGCCAATATGCTGCTGGGCGCTTCCCAGCAGCTGTCCCCCGTGGTCAAACCCAGTTACAGCACCGACACTGTGGTCTTTCTGACCGATGACAGCAGCGTGCTTACTGTAAGCAGCAGCGGCGTGGTACAGGCTGTGGGCGTTGGCACCGCCACCGTTACAGCAGCCGCCGGCAACCAGATCTGCGCCTACACCATCGTGGTGTCCATGGACTCCTCCATGATCGTGACCGAGATGGACCTTGCCCTCTCCTCCAACACCATCTATGTGGGCAACTCGGTGTCGGCTTCGCTGCAGGTACGCCCCACCTCCGCCTCCAACTACGCCACCGTCACCCTGACCTCCTCTAACGAGAAGATCGCCACAGTAAACAGCTTTGGCCGCGTGACCGGCGTAGCCCCCGGCAAAGCCACCATTACCGCCACCTGCGGCTCGGTGGTAGCCACCACCACTGTTACAGTGCTTGCGCTGCCCACGGATTCCTCCGCTGGCACAAGCGGCACTCCATCCAGCAACAGCGGACAGGTGATCACCCCCAGCACCAACTACATCGTGCTCAAGCCCGGTGCCACCCGCACCATCACAGCTAAGGCTACCCCCGCCAGTGCATCCCAGTCCTTCACCTTCAAGTCCGGCAACAGCAGCATTGCCACGGTCAGCCCCACGGGCGTGGTCACGGCGGTAGGCACCGGCTCTACCTCCATTACCATCTCCAACGGCAAGGCCACTGCCATGGTCACGGTCATCGTGAACCGCTCGGCCGCTGCTTCCTCTGGCAGCGACAGCGGCAATGACAGCACTGACACCCCGGACGACAGTACTTCCATCCCGCTGGATCCTGTGGTGCAGACCATTCAGGACAGCACGGAGGATCAGGTGGTGTTCGCCCAGTCTGAAGTGCCCACCGTGACCGGCGAGATCCTGAACGCCCTGCGCACCACCGGCAAGACCCTGTGCGTGGTGGGCGACGGCTACACCCTGAACGTTTCCGGTAAGGACGTGAAGAGCACCACCAGCGAGATCGACACCGCCATCACCTTCACCGAGAGTGAAGAGGGACTGGAGTTTGAGCTGGACAACGGCCGCACCCTTCCCTGTGCGGTGCAGCTGGAGCTGGACGTGAGCGCTTACTCCCGCCTGTACCTGTACAACACCATCAGCAACAAGTGGCAGTACCTGAACAGCTACAAGGACGGTGTGATCACCGCCGACACTGCCGGACGCTATCTGCTGACTAACCAGAACCTGCGGTTCAGCAATATCGACTGGACCTTCTTTATCGCCGGCGGCGTGGTGATCGTTATCATTGCTATTGCCTACATCGCATTCAAAAAGCGCTACTGGTTCTGGTAATTCCCCCGCTATTCTGCATAAAACAAACCGCCCGCTGCACAAGCTTCTGTGCAGCGGGCGGTTTTGTGTTTACTTGTGAAAAAGTGGTTCCGAAACGCCTACGGGCGTCTCGGAACCACAGATAAAACGCTCTTTTCCCTTTCCGGTCACTCCACTGTTACGCTCTTGGCAAGGTTGCGGGGCTTATCCACATCGCAGCCGCGCAGAACAGCCATATAGTAAGCGAACAATTGCAGCGGCACGATGAGCTGCAACGGCATCAGGATGTCGTCGTACTCGTCCAAACGGATTACCTCGGTGGCAACGCCTTCCGGCACCTCCGCATCCTTGGTGGTGAACAGCAGCACCCGCGCGCCGCGGCTGCGGGTCTCCTTGGCGTTGGAGATGGTCTTTTCGTAGACGTTCTTCTGAGTAGCCAGCGCAATCACCGGCACACCGTCCGTGATCAGACTGATAGTGCCGTGCTTCAGCTCGCCTGCCGCATAAGCATCCGAGTGCACATAACTGATCTCCTTCAGCTTCAGGCTGCCCTCCAGCGAGAGGGCGTAGTCGAACCCGCGCCCGATGAAAAAGCAGCTCTGGGTGTTCACATAGCGGCTGGCAAGGTACTTGATCTGCTCGCAGTCTGCCAGACGGGGTTTGATGACCTCTGCCGCGTGGAGCAGCTGGGCGGTGTAGCACTTGGTCTTTTCTTCGGTCAGCTGCCCCTGCGCGTAGGCCAAGCGCAGGGCAAACAGGTACAGCACGCACAGCTGCACCATATAGGCCTTGGTGGACGCCACCGCGATCTCCGGCCCGGCGTAGGTGTACATGACGTAGTCCGCTGCCCGGGCAATGCTGCTGCCCACCACGTTCACGATAGCAAGCACCGGCACGCCCCGGCTCTTAGCCAGCTTGAGAGCAGCCAGCGTATCGCTGGTCTCGCCGGACTGGCTGATAATGATGACCAGATCCTCCGGCTTCAGAATGGGGTCGCGGTAGCGGAACTCGCTGGCGATATCCACCTCTGCGGGCACCCGTGCCAGCGTCTCGATGGCGGTCTTGCCCACCATACCGGCGTGCATGGCTGTACCGCAGCCCACCAGATGCACCGTGCCTATGCTGCGCAGCTTTTCGTCCGTCAGTTCCGGGATGCGCAGATCCGGCAGGCCGTTCTCCACCCGGGGGCTGACCGTTGCCGTGATGGCGGCGGGCTGCTCGTTGATCTCCTTGAGCATAAAGTGGGGATAGCCGCCCTTTTCGGCGGCCTCCATGTCCCAATCTGCGGTCAGCTCTGCGCGCTCGACTGCCTCGCCGAACTCGTTATAGAAGCGGATGCCCTGCGCCGTGCACACGGCCATGTCCCCTTCTTCCAGCACGCTGTACCGGCGGGTGTACTTGAGCAGCGCCGGGATATCCGACGCCACAAAGTTTTCGCCCTCGCCCCAGCCCACAATGAGTGGGCTTTCCCGCTTGACCGCAAAGATGGTGTCCGGGTAGTCCTTGAACAGCACTGCCAGTGCGTAGCTGCCCCGCACCTTGGCAAGCGCAGCCTGCAATGCCTGCAACGGCTCACCATGATAGCAGCTGTCGATGAGCTTTACCAGCACCTCGGTGTCGGTCTCGCTGGCAAAGGTGTAGCCTTTAGCAATCAGGCGCTCCTTTAAAGCGCCGTAGTTTTCAATGATGCCGTTATGCACGATGCTGACCCGGGGCGTGGAGTGCGGGTGGCTGTTCACGTCGCTGGGCTCGCCGTGGGTCGCCCAGCGGGTATGACCGATGCCACAGCTGCTCTGGGGCAGCGACAGCTCTTCCAGCTTGCTGCGCAGGGTGGAAAGCCGCCCCTTGCTTTTGACCACGCGGATCCCATCCCGCTGGGTGAGCGCCACACCGGCAGAATCGTACCCGCGGTACTCCAGCTTCTCCAAACCGTCCAGCAGCACCTGCTGGGCGCTGCGCATACCAACATAACCTACAATGCCACACATACAAAATACCTCCAGACCGACTGCGGCGCGCCGAAATGCGCTGCTGCACAGTCAGTTTCCTCTATCAAAGTCTATGTTCTTGTATGGCTTTCTTTGCAGGGTTCTGTTCCGGTATTGCTGCCGGTTTTTGCCCTGTTCTGCGGCTGGTATAGCCCTCAGCCGGAGAAACATCCGCCGAATCTTTCGATGATTCCTCTCCTCGTCACCCTCACGGCTGTCACCCGTGTGGCCCGGCGCTTTGCGTCAGCTTGTAGTACACATTCCTTCTTTCAATGGTTTTTGGGGATTCAGTGCATCCCCAGCATTTTATGCAGTTTGGGCTGCCACTTCAGCTTGTACAGCAGCAGCATATTGCACAGTGCGCGGTCGTACAGAGCAAAGGCCACGTTACCCATAGCCAGCGTGAGCAGGGTCATTGCCAGCGCAGTGGTGCGCAGCTCCTGCGAGACGCTGCCCGCCGGTACCAGCACAAGCAGCAGGCCGTACATGGCAAGCACCGCCGCGTTGCACAGCAGCAGCTTACACACCAGCTGCAATGCCCGGGGACGGATGCGGTCAAATTTGGGCTTAATCAGTGGGTAATAGCCCAGCAGCACCGTGAAGATCAGGGCGATCTCCTTATCCGGCACAAAGAGCAGCCCCAGCAGGCTGACGGCGGCGTAGGCCGTCCATGCCATGGTGATGCCACACTCCATGCACACCGTTGCAATGAGAAAGCTGGCCACCGCCGGTGCAATGAACATGGCTATGGGGATGATGGCGCCCAGCAGCATCAGTGCCACGCACAGTGCTGCTGCCATGCCGCAATAGGCCATGGACCAGCTTTTGCTTTTTCGCTTCTTCATGGGATCTCCCACTTTTCGGTATCTACATCCTGCTCCAGCGGGTAGACCGCGTGTTGCAGACCTAAGATCATGACATTGTTCAGCAGGGTGTCGTTCAACTTGAGATCCAGCATCTTGTATGCCCGCATCAGATCGTTGACCGCAGCCAGTGCCTGCCGCCGGGCGTTCTCTATGGCGGCAGCCTGTCCGTTGAGCTCGTTGACCACGAACACGTTGTACTGGCCGTTGCGGCGGTCGGCTTCAAAGCGCTCGGCCTTGTCCAGCAGATAGAAGATGCGGCCGATGCAGCTGCCGATATACCGCATACTCTTGCGCTGGTTGGGATCGTCCGTAGCCAACGTGGAGTACAGCGCGCCGTAGATGTTGCTCATGGGCTCAGCCGCAAGGGCGTAGTTTTTGGCGCTCAGGTTCATCTGCACCACCGCCTGCTCCCGCTCCTGCGCAAACAGCCGCTCCAGCGCCGGGTTCTCCTGCCGTGCTTTCTCGTAGGCGCGGCGCAGAAGCAGCTTGTCCACTGCGCGGCGCACGCGCTTTGCCGGGCGCAGCTCGCTGTACTTGCGGTCCTGCAAATTATGCCAGCCCATCAAGATCTCCGTCTGCGCCGCCTGCCGGATGCCCAGCGTCTGGCACATCATGCTGCGCTGGAATGGCGTACCGGGCACCCGCTGCCGTTTGCAGGTGGGCATACGCCCCGCCAGACTGTCGGACAGGATGGCAAACAGCACCCCGTTGGTGCGCAGCAGATGGCAGGCATAGAAGCCGTAAGACTTGTACATCTGCCGCCGCACCCCGCGGAGGTAACGCATATAGGTGTTGTAGTCCCGGATCGTCAGTTCCGGCAGATAGGGCCGCATCCGTCCCTTCATAAGAGCCAGCCATCCTTTCTGTACAGTTTTTGTATCCTGCGGTCAATAAGGTTAGTATAATCCTTTTTGTTCGGCAACGCAACTACCGGATGCAAAAACTGCTGTAATTTGTCATTATGCCGAATTTTGTGAAATCTATTTTTCTATTAAAAATACCCGCAGACCGTCTCTTTTCAGCAAAAGATGATCTGCGGGTGTTTGTGCCGGATTTTCCCGGGAAAAGACACACTTTTTCAGTGCAATGTCTGCCGGGCGGGCAGTCAAATGACCTTACTTCTTTTCAAAATGGGTGCGCTTGCCGTCAAAGCCGGATTTGGGCATGGGCTTTGCCATCTTCTCGGTCTTGGGGGCGTTATAGTACATATACAGCTGGCAGGGGATCATGCCGTTGTACATCTTGCGGCGCTTGTTGGCGCGCTTGCCGTAGTGCACTTCAAAGTCCATATCGGCGGTAATGGCGTACAGACCGGCGCAGGGGTTGGCTTCCATCTGCTGTCCCAGCGTGCGTGCCAGCTTGGCAGCGCCCTCAATGGTGCCCAAACGCTCGCCGTACGGGGGGTTCGTCAGCACGATGGCCTCCGGCTTTGCGGCAAAGGTGGCAACATCGGCCACCTCAAAGTGGCAGCGGTTCTCCACACCCGCCAGCTTGGCGTTGGCGTTGGCCTGTGCCACGGCGGCGGGGTCGATATCGTAACCGAAGGCCTCAAAGCCCACGTCCAGCTTGGACTCTGCCAGTGCCTTCTGGCGCTGCTCTGCCCACAGGGCAGCGGGCACAAAGCTGTAACGCTCGGCAGCAAAGCGGCGCTTCAGACCCGGAGCGATGTTCATGGCCTTCTGTGCGGCTTCGATCAGCAGCGTGCCGCTGCCGCAGAAGGGATCCTCCACCAGACTGTCGCGGCGCACACGGCCAAGGTCGGCGATGGTAGCCGCCAGTGTCTCGCGCAGAGGGGCTTCCATGGCGTTGCGGCGGTAGCCGCGCTTGTGCAGGCCCTCGCCGGTGGTGTCCAGCATGATCTCGCACACATTTTTGCGCAGCATAAAGCGCACCTTGTACTCCACGCCGCTCTCAGGCAGCACGGTGGTGCGGTGGCCCTTCATCAGGCGCTTGACCACTGCCTTTTTGATGACGCTCTGGCAGGCGGGGATGCTGGTCAGCTGGCTGTTCAGGGAAGAGCCGGTGACCGGGAAAGCAGCGTCCGCGGGCAGAAACTCTTCCCACGGGATGGAATACACGCCGTCGAACAGCTCGTCGAAGGTGGTGGCCTTGTAACGTGCCAGCAGCAGCATCACGCGCTCCACGGTGCGCAGGTTGAGGTTTGCGGCGGCGATCATCTCTGCCCCGCCGCAGAAGCTCAGACGGCCATCCTCCACCCGGATGTTCTCTGCGCCGATGCGGGTCAGCTCAAATTTAGCGGTGGATTCGCACCCGAAAAAGCAGGGGGCGATCAGTTCAAATTTTGCGGGCATGGTAGTTCCTTTCTGTTCTGTACCGAAAAAACAGACCTGTCCGACCGGGGACAGGCCTGCCTGTGTTCCTTGTGATCCCAGCTGATGTGATGGCTCAGCGGCCACGGCGGCTGCGGGGGGCATAACCGCCGCCACGGCGGTTGTTGGTCTCGTGATCGAGATCTGCCATCTTCTCCTCGCTCTGGCTCTTGAAGCGGCTCATCATGTCCTCAAAGCTCAGGTTGTCGGAGCGGGCAGGTGCCTTGGGCTGCCACACGCGGGGTGCAGCCTCCCGGGCAGGGCCTCTGCCGCCTTCACGGGGGGCACGGCCTGCGCCGCGACCGCCGGAGCGTCCACCCTCCTGCCCATTGCGGAAACCGCCCGGACGAGGGCCTGCGGGGCGGCCTTCCCGGGGCTGACGCGGAGCCGGGGGCAGCAGCCGCTTGATGGACAGCGCGATCTTGCCGTCCGGTGCAATGTTGATGACCTGCACCTTAACCTCGTCGCCATCGTGCAGCACGGTGTTGATATCCTGCACAAATTCGTTGGATACCTCGGAAATGTGGACCATGCCGACACGCCCCTCCGGCAGCGCAACAAATGCGCCAAAGGGCTTTACACCGGTCACGCGGCCTTCGAATACGTTCCCTACCTCAATTGCCAAAACTCAATACTCCTTGCTTTCCAAATACTCTCGACCTGCCGCGTGGTCAGTTACCGGTCACATCCACAAAGATGCGCTCGTTGGGTGCGGCGTAGTTGTAAGAGTCGCGTGCGACCCATTCAGTGATCTGGTCGGCATCGCCGCTCAGTACGCGCTGCAGTTCCTGATTTTCCGTCTGTTGCTGCGCCACCTGTTCGTTCAGTGTTTCCAGTTCTGCCCGCTTGGAGCTGATGGTGACCTGATTGGAGATATAAGCCGCCAGCATACTCAGCAAAAGCAGCACGAAAAACAGGCGGAACGCCATGGTGACCACTGCATTCTTTCTGCGCTTTTTGCGTCCCGTATTCGTCATTGCCTTACGCTCCTGTCTGAACAGCAGACCTTCTGCGTCTGTTCTCTTACTTTGATACGTTTGAATTATACAACAATGCCCGCTGGTTTGGCAAGTTCTTTTTGGATTTTTTTGCGGTTCTTTCCGCGTTCCGGCGTAATTTGCGGGCAGTTTTCGCCGCAGCGCGGCGGCGGCGCAAGGGCTGCAACGCAAAACGGTGCAAAATACGGCCGGGCAGGCGCAAAACAGCGCCTATCCCCCGCCCCAGCGCCCGCAGCGGGACGCCCAGCACCCCGGCAGCGCAAAGGGCGGCAGCAAAGGCTGCCAGCACCATGTACCACCGCAGCACGCCCGCTTTGCTGTACCCGGCGGCGTAGCTCTGGCACGCCAGCAGTACCGCGCCGGAAAGCAGCACATCCGGCACAAATACCGCCCTGCCCCGCACCGGCAAAAATGCCCGCACCACGCCAAGGGCAGCGCCCAGCACGGCACAGGCGGCGGACTCCTGCAAAAGCCGCGCAGGCAGCAACACCTGCACCATCAGCGCAGCAGCCGGTGCCAGAAGCCCCCGGCTGCGCGGGCGGCGGTGTACTCCAGCCCATCGAACCGCCCGGTCAGCTTTGCTTCCCCTGCTTCCAAGTCCAGCGTCTGCATACTGATCTGCGCGCCGGACAGATGCAGAATACCCTTGCCGGTCTCCAGCGCGGCGCTTTCGGCGCTGCAATGCAGCACCTTTTGCACTCCTGTGACGGTCAGCCTGCTGCGGCTTTCCAAGATCAGATCATGGGGCAGCGGCGGCTTTGCGGCAGCTTTTTCCATAGGCAGTCCCCCTCTGCCAGCATTGTATGCGGGCAGGGCGGGCGGTTATTCCGCGATCACCTCGTACATCTCGCGGGCAACGTCTTTCGTGCGGGGCTCCACATCCGAGAGCACCCGCACCTTGATGGGCCGGTTGCCGAAGGTGACCTCGATGATGTCCCCGGCGTTGACAGCCTGACTGGCCTTTGCCACCTTGCCGTTGATGAGGATGCGGCCTGCATCCGCCACCTCGTTTGCCACGGTGCGGCGCTTGATGAGGCGGGAGACCTTGAGATATTTATCCAGACGCATTGGCGTTATTCCTTTCCTTTCAGCAAAAAAGCCGCCGCACCTTGTGCAGGCAGCGGCGGCGTGACAGAACCGATTACAGGGTGTCCTTCAGGGACTTGCCGGGCTTGAACACGATGCTGCGGGAAGCAGCAATGGTGATGGGCTCGCGGGTGCGGGGGTTGATGCCCTGACGCTCGGCGCGCTCGCGCACTTCAAAGGTGCCAAAGCCGGAGATGCTGATCTTTTCGCCCTCGGTCATGGCCTTGCCCAGTGCCTCAAAAACGGCGTTGACAGCCTGCTCTGCGCTCTTCTTGCTCATTTCGGTGTTTGCCGCAACCTGTGCGATCAAGTCGGTCTTGGTCATATTATTTGCCTCCATCTGATGTTTGTCTTGAATTCTCTCGTTCTATCGGAGCAGGTCATTCGACCTGAGTACCGCGTTGTTCCTGTTCCAGACACTGCTGTGCAAAGCGCTTGGACGCAAAGGTCAGTGCTTCTTCTGCATCCACCCCCGCAAGCCGGGCGGCGTTCACCGCTGCAAACAGCAGCTGGCCTGCGGCTTCCTGCTTTGCGGCTTCCTCTGCCTTGGCAAAGTCCTGCACGGCGGCTTCCAGCTGATGCTGCGCTGCGGCTGCATCCTGCTGCCCAAGGCCATGCCCGGCGGCACGCTTTTGCAGCTTTTGCGCCCGCATGAGCGCGGGCAGCGTAGCGGGCACGGTGGCCAGCTCGTCCGCAAGGGTAGTACGCCCCTTTTCCTTATTTTTGAGCGCATCCCAGCCATTTATACCGGCGTTTTCCGCTGCGGAGGATGCAAAGATGTTGGGGTGCCGGAACACCAGCTTTTCGCACACATTGCGGCACACATCCTCAAAGGTAAAGCGTCCCCGCTCTTCCTCCATGGCGGCGTGGAACACCACCTGCATCAGCACGTCTCCCAGCTCCTCCCGGAGCAGAACGGCGTCGTCTGTGTCAATGGCTTCCAGCGCTTCGCAGGTTTCTTCCAGAAAATTTTTGCGGATGGAAGCATGGGTCTGCACTTTATCCCACGGGCAGCCGTTTTCAGGGTCCCGCAGGATGCGGATCACCTGCAGCAGCTGCTCCGCCGTATAGGGCGGCTGTGGGTTCCAGTCCAGCACACGTTCCATCTCCTTTTCAAAAAGATATTGTAGATTTTACCGCAGCCGCTGCGGTTTTTCAAGCAAAAACCGCAATTTCCCCGCTTTGTTCATGGTTTTCTGCGCTTTTCACAAAAACAGGCGGCATCCTGTGGGGGATACCGCCCTGTTGCAAAGTTTTCCGGTTATCGGCTTACAGCTGTGCGCCGCACTTATTGCAGAACAGTGCATCGTCCGAGACGGGCGCGCCGCACTGCGGGCAGGTCTTGCGGGCAGACTGAGCGGGCTCTTCCGGGGCAGCTTCTTCTGCCTCCTCCACGGGGGCTTCGTAGTCCACCTCAGAAGCCTCGGCAGGGGTCAGGGTAGCCTTCAGGCGGGTGATCTCCCGCTCGATGGTATCGATCATCTCGATGTATTTATCCACCAGCGGCTGGTTTTCCTCCTTGCCCTTGGCAAGGCTGTACACCAGTGCGCCCAGCTGACGCTGTGCCTTGAGCAGCTTACCCTGCTCGTTGACCAGCAGCGCCTGCGTCTTGCCCTTTTCGGCCAGATCCATGGCGGCGTTCTTGCCCTTTTCGGCATATTCCAGACCCATTGCTTTGATCTTGTTAAAATCCATAAAAGACACCTCTCTTATTCTGGCAGTATTCTCTGCAGATAGCGGCGCATCCCGCGCCATACCGGGGTTGTATTCCCATTATAGCGCAGCGTTATGGCAATTGCAACGAATGCACCGCAATTTTTACAGTTTGGTGCTGGTTTGGAAACAAATTTTACGCATTTTTCACCGGTTAGGTGCGGCTGCCATAAAACTCGCACAGCATACTATCGGCGGGCAGCAGTTCCAGCGGCAGCGGATCCACCTGCTCAAACCGGCGGGCAGTCTCGTCCCATAGCTCGGCGTTGTGGCCCTCCAGCGTGAACTGACGGCGCACCTCGCCCAGCAGCCGGGAGATCAGTCCCAGCTCGTAGGTAAAGGAGGTGTCCAGCAGGAAGTCTGCGGTGGTCTTGAATCCCTTGATATAGCGGGTCTCACCGTCCAGCACCCTGTCCCACATAGAAAGGGTCTTGGCGGGGCTGCGGCCACGGGCGGCGGCATCCCGCAGGGTGCGGCGGCACAGGCGGATATCCTGCGTATTGATGACCCGGCGGCCGTCAATGCAGTATTCCTCCCGCAGACCGGCGTAGATGCGGTAGATCTGGTCGTCCGGCACAAGGCCGGTCAGCTCCGGGTTCAGAGCATGGATGCCCTCCACGATGCACACACCGCCCTGCAGATCGATGGGTTCCACCGCGGCAGAGCGCTGCTCGGTGGCAAAATCGTAGATGGGCAGCTCGGTCTTGCCGGTCTCGCTGAGCTGGTGCAGGCACTGCTTGATGAGGGGCAGATCCAGTGTTTCAAGGTTTTCATAGTCCAGTGTGCCGTCCGGCATTTTGGGGTAGTAGGCAGCGCCTTTAAAAAAGTTGTCCAGACTGACTACCTGTGCCGGGGTGCCCTGCTGCACCAGTGCCTTTGCCAGGCAATGGGCGCTGGTGGTCTTGCCGCTGGCGGAAGGTCCGGTCAGCATAACGATCTTTGCCCCAGAGCCGCGCACCTTCTGGGCGGCATACTGCACCCGCCGGGCGTAGCTGTTCTCGCTCAGCTCGGCCAGCGCCTGCGGGCTGCGGGCTGCTACATTATAGAGGTCTACTTCAACCAGTCGTTTCGGTACCCAGATCGTGATCATAAAACTCAGCCACTCCTTTTTTCCGGTCCAGTACCTCCGCAAAGCGCTGGATATACTCGTTCGGATACTTAAAATTGAAGATGCGCTGCATCCGTTTGCCCCCATCGGCCACCAGTTTGGTGCTGCCGCCCGCACCGGCCGAAAGGATGGTCTGGACTTCCTCCATGATATAAATATTATAGTAACCCTCGTGACCCGGCTTGCACCAGCCCACGTTTTCCAGATTCTGCAGCGTATTCTTCTGCCGGTAGAGATAATAGGGACGGTAGCCCGCTTCAGCCAGCAGATGGCATTTTTCCAGCATGGCGGCTACGTCCGCGTAGTCGTTCTCCTTCTGATCCTCGATGACGATGCGGGACGCCCGCTTGAGGGTAAGGGTGTGGACAGTGATGTTCTCCGGCTGCAAGGCAATGGCCTGCCGCAGGCTGTGCTCAAAGCCCTCCACCGTATCCCCGGGCAGCCCGGCGATGAGGTCCATGTTGATGTCCTCGTGCCCGGCGCGGCGGGCATCGGCGTAGCAAGCCAGAATATCCTGTGCCGAGTGCTTGCGGCCGATGTTAGCCAGCACCGTGTCCGAGAAGGTCTGGGGGTTGATGGAGATGCGGGTAGCGCCGTATTCCTTGATGACTGCCAGCTTTTCGGCATCGGTGCAGTCCGGGCGGCCTGCCTCTACGGTATATTCTACGACCTTGCTCAGGTCAAAATTCTCCCGCACAGTGCCCATGAGCTGCCGCAGCTGGGCAGCGGAAAGGCTGGTGGGCGTACCGCCGCCGATGTAGATGCTGCACAAGGTCAGCCCTGCACGCTCAGCCTGCGCCCGGATCTCTGCAACCTCTTTGCACAGGCAGTCCACATAGGGCTGCACCATCTTACGGTCGCGGTCCAGATTGCAGCTGACAAAGCTGCAATAGCTGCACCGGGAGGGGCAGAACGGGATGCCGATATACAGACTGTACGTCTTGGGCGCACTGCCCAGCTGCAAGATCGGCTCCTGCAGATCGGCGATTTCCTTCGCCATTTCGTATTTTTGCTTCGAGCAGTCGAACCGCTGTAAGAAGAAGCGGTCGATCTGCTCTGCGCTCCACCCGGCGGCGCGCTTATCGTGGATCAGCCGCACCGGGCGCACACCGGTCATTTTGCCCCAAGGCGGGCGGATGCCCGTCCACTGGCGCAGCAGGTCATAGGTCAGGCTGGCAAGGGCAAACTCCGGCGTTTCTCCGCCCTGCTCCACCGGCAGCGGCAGCGGGGCTTCCAGCGTTTTGCTCTTTTCCCCCTGCCGCACCAGCACCCGCAGACCGGTATCAGTCTTTTCTGCCCACAGACAGTCCTCGGCAGGCTCCGGCGGGGTCAGGGTCAAGGGTGCCATGGGGTAAAACAGGCGGGCAAGGTGTTCCACCTCGTACCCGGAGGGCAGCCCAGTGATATAGATCTTCATGTCGTTCTCTCTTTAAAAAATGTCGTTGCCGCCGCGCAGGGCGCTGCGGATATAGTAGTTGTTGTCCAGCTCCGCGCCAAAGGTGGAAAATTCGCCATGGCCGGGCAGCACCTGTGTTTCGCGGGGGATGGGCAGCTGTGCCAGCTTGCGCAAGCTGTCTGCCATCTGTGCGCTGCTGCCGCCCTCAAGGTCGGTGCGGCCGATGCTGCCGGCAAACAGCGTATCGCCACAGAACAGATGTTCACCGCACAGCAGCACCACGCTGCCGGGGGTGTGGCCGGGGGTGTGCCACGCGGTAAAGCGCAGCTCGTCCACCGCGATCTGCTCCCCTTCTGTATAGCCGCAGTCCGCAGCGGAAAGCGGGTACATCCTGTCGCCGGCAAGGTCTGCCTTTTCGCAGTAGAGGGTGGCGTTCCACTCCGCTTTCAACGCGGCAGCACTGCCCACATGGTCGTAGTGGCCGTGGGTGCACAGGATGGTGGTAAGGGTGGCGTTGTGCTGCTTTAAAATTTCGTCGTAGCTGTCCACCTCTGCCGCCGGGTCGATGACCACAGCATGGCCTGCATCGGAGATGAGCAGAAAGGTGTTGGTATACAGCGGCGGTGCCGCAGGAATGTGAAAGCCTTGCATCGTTACTCCTTCTTCTTCCACTCGTCGGTATCAATGATGATGGTGCAGGGGCCTTCGTTCACCAGCGACACCTGCATGTGCGCGCCGAACTCGCCGTGCTGCACGTCCTTGAGGCCGTGCTTAGCCATCTCGGCAAGGAACAGCTCATAGGCATCCACCGAGAGCGGCGGCTTTGCAGCCTTGATAAAACTGGGGCGGTAGCCCTTTTTGGTGTCGCCGTAAAGGGTGAACTGGCTGACCACCAGCGCGGAATAGCCCAGATCCCGGGCGCTCAGGTTCAGCTTGCCCTCCGCATCTGGGAAAATGCGCAGACCCGCGCATTTATCGGCAAGTTTGGGTACGATGTCCAGCGTATCGGTGTCCCTGACCCCCAGCAGGATCATGATTCCCGGCCCAATGGCGCGGGGCTCGCCGCCTTCCACCCGCACACTGGCGGAGGATACGGCCTGAATAACTGCTCGCATTGCGTTAACTCCTTGTCACCTTGAGCACGTCCCGCACCTTGGAAAGGCGCGCCACCACACGGTTGAGGTGCTCGGTATTATTGATGCCGATGGTCAGGCTGACCACGGCGCAGTTGTTTTCTACCTGACGGGCGTTCATGGCATAGATGGGCACCCGGATGTCGGCCAGAGCGCTGAGCACATCCTGCAGCAGCTCGTTGCGGTTCAGGGCAATGATCTCCAGCCCGGCCTTGTAGCTGTCCTTGACGCTGTCTGCCCAGTAGGCCTTGACCCAGCGGGGAGCGTTGGAGGGATCCTTCATGCTGGCAACGGCGTTGGCACAGGTCTGCTTGTGGATGGAAACGCCGAAGCCGCGGGTGATAAAGCCCACGATGGGGTCGCCGGGCAGCGGGCTGCAGCACTTGGCAAACTTGATGGGGGTGTTATCGAAGCCCTCCACCACCACGCCGTCGGTGGCGTGAACGCGGCTCAGGTCCACCTTGGGCAGATCCTCCACCGACTTATTCTCTTCGGCCTCGGCAGCCTTGAGCTTCTGCCACTCTTCCTTGAGCTTTGGCAGGCAGTTGGCAATGGTCATGCCGCCGTAGCCGATGGCGGCGTACAGCTCCTCGGCGTTGTTCTGGCGCATCCGGCGGGAGCAGCCATCGATAAAGTCATCCAGCTGGTCGTCCGGGATGATGATCATCTCCCGGCGCAGTTCCTTGGCCAAGGCGTCCCGTCCCTGCTGGATATTCTCCTCCCGGCGCATCTTCTTGAACCAGTTGCGGATCTTGCTCTTGGCCTCGCTGGTGCGCACGATCTTGAGCCAGTCGCGGCTGGGGCCCTTATCTGCCGGGCCCAGCAGCACCTCAATGATCTCGCCGGTAGCCACCACATGGTCGATGGGCACCATGCGGTTGTTCACCTTACAGCCCACCATGCGGTTGCCCACCGCCGAATGGATGGCGTAGGCAAAGTCGATGCAGGTAGCACCGGTGGGCAGGTTGATGACATCGCCCTTGGGGGTAAAGGCGAATACCTCTTCCGGCAGCAGGTCGCTCTTTAGATCGTGGAGCAAGTTGCCGGAATCCTCGCTCAGGCGCTGGTTTTCCAGCAGCTGGCTGACCCATGCCAGACGGTCGTCCAGCTTATCGTGGCCTTCGCGGCCTTCCTTGTACTTCCAGTGGGCGGCAACGCCGTACTCGGCCTGCTCGTCCATTTTGCGGGTACGGATCTGCACCTCAAAGGGGATGCCCTCGTGCCCGATGACGGTGGTGTGCAGGCTCTGGTAGCCGTTGGGCTTGGGGGTGGAGATATAATCCTTAAAGCGGTTGGGCAGCGGATGGTACATATCGTGGATGAGGCCAAGGGTGCTGTAACACTCGGCCAGAGAATCCAGAATGACACGGACCGCGTAGATATCGTAGATCTCGTCAAAGGACTTGTTCTGCATGATGGTCTTGCGGTAGATGCCGTAGATACTCTTGACCCGGCGCTTGATGGTGGCACCTTCAATGCCGCTTTCCACCAGACGGCGCTCGATGACGCCGGACACTTTGATAAGGAACTCCTCGCCGGAGCGCTCGCTGAGCATCCGGCTGATTTCGGAGTAGCCCACAGGGTCCAGATAATGCAGGCTGCGATCCTCCAGCTCTTCCTTGACGTTCAGAATGCCAAGGCGGTTGGCGATGGGGGCGTACACCTCCATGGTCTCGCGGGCCTTATCGCGGCGCTTCTGCTCCGGCCAAGCGTCACCGGTGCGCATATTATGCAGCCGGTCGCACAGCTTGATGATCATTACACGCACGTCCCGGCTCATAGCCAGCAGCATCTTGCGCAGGTTCTCGGCCTGCAATTCCTCAATATTGGAGAACTGGATCTTGGTCAGCTTGGTCACGCCGTCCACCAGCAGTGCCACTTCCTCGCCAAAGGCGGCTTTCAGGTCGTCCAGCGTGGTGGGGGTATCCTCCACTACGTCATGCAGCAGGGCGGCGGCGATGCTCTCGGAGTCCATGCCCAGATCCAGCACCAGCCGGGCAACTGCCAGCGGGTGGCAGATATAGGGCTCGCCGCTGCGGCGGCACACACCGTTGTGGGCGTTGTTGGCCAGCTCGTAGGCTTTTTGGATCATCTCCATATTGTAGGCCTTGCCGCTGGCCTGAATGGCCTCGCACAGCTTTTCCCATGTTACGATCTCCGGGCGCACCTCAGAGGGCAGCGCCCCCTCCGGTGCGTCTGCCAGCAGTGCCGTAGCGGCTACGGTGGCGGTCTCCTGCACCGGCTGGTGCAGATGGGTCTTGGCAGAGTAGCCATCCTCGTCCCGTACCGGAGCCGGAACCGGTGCAGTATTTTTCTTTCCCTCAGGCATTTATAGTTCCTCCAGACATTTCAGGATGGGGGCATCAGCAAGGTTCTTTTTGCCTGCTGTCGGCACCAGCTCCCAGAACTTTGCCCCGCCTTTTTCCGCTGCGGTGATCAGCCCCACCTGCTCTAAGGCGGCAACTGCCACCAGCGTTTTGCCGGTCTGCTCCTCGCCCAGCTTTGCGCACAGGGGCTGCAGATCCTCGGCGTGCCAGCGGCGGGACTGCAATTCCCGGTACACGGCAATGATATCCGTGCGGGCGGGAGCGATCTGTTTCTTTTGTTCTTCGGTCAGGGGGGTGCCCCGGCGCAGCGCCTGCACCAGTGCAGCCTGCCGCGCCAGCTCTGCGCCCAGCCCTGCCGGGTGCAGATCGATGATACGGCCGGAGAGCTGCGCGCCCCGGGCAGACTCGTACACCGAAAGGTTCAGTGCCGCGTCCACCACATCGCCCAGCGCGTAGGGCAGCTGCTCGGCGGGCATCCCGAACCAGACGGCATACAGGCAACTATTGCCCTGCCGCAGCCGCAAGCGGCTGTGCCGCCCCTCCGATACCGGGTATACACCGTCCACCACGGCACTTTGCAGCAGGAAAACCGGGGTGGGGTTCTCCGCTCCGTAGGGTGCCAGCTGATCCAAGTGCCGCACGCTTTCCACCGTGATACGGTCCAGATGGATGGTCACATCACAGGTAAGGGGCGGGGTGTGCAGTACCGGGCACTCCCGGGCCGCCCACTCGTTCAGGCGGCGGCGCAGTTCGGGCAGGTTTTCTTCCCGGACGGAAAGTCCCGCCGCCATGGCGTGGCCGCCGTAGCGCACCAGAAGGTCGGCACAGGAGCCGATGCAGGCGTGCAGGTTAAAGCCCTGCACGCTGCGTCCGCTGCCCTTGCCCTCGCCGTGCTCGTCAATGGTGACCACGATGACCGGGCGTCCGGTGCGCTCCACCAGCCGGGAAGCCACGATGCCAATGACGCCGGGGTGCCAGTCCCGTCCCCACAGCAGCATGATGCGGTCGTCCAGCCGCTCGGACTGCTGTTCCAGCAATTCCTCGGCAGCTTTGAAAATTTGTTGCTCGGTCTCCTGCCGGTGGGCGTTGATCTCGCCAAGCTTATGCGCCAACTCCTCGGCTCTTTCCGGGTCCTCGCAGAGCACCAGCTGCAAAGCGGTGACGGCGTTATCCATGCGGCCTGCCGCATTGATGCGGGGCGCGATGGCGTAGCTGATATTCTCGGCGGTGATGGGCTTGCCCGCAAGGCCGACTTCCTCTAAAAGTGCCCCAAATCCAGGACGGTCGGTCTGTTGCAGCTGCCGCAGCCCGGCTTTGACAAGGGTGCGGTTCTCCCCCACCAGCGGCATCACATCCGCCACCGTGCCCACGGCGGCAAGGTCGCCGCAGTAATCCAGCATTTCCTCCGGCGGGCAGCCGTCCAGCGCGGCACAAAGCTTGAACGCTACGCCCGCGCCGCACAGACCCTTGAAGGGGCTGTGGTCGTCCTCCCGGCGGGGGTCCACCACGGCCACGGCCTTGGGCAAAGTCTCCGGCGGCAGATGGTGGTCAGTGATGATCAGATCCATGCCCAGCGAAGCCGCAAACTCGGCTTCTTCCACGGCAGAGATGCCGTTATCCACCGTCACAATGAGGGTGCAGCCCTTGTTGTGCATGGACTGGATGGCGTTTTTGGACAGGCCGTAGCCGTCCCCCTCGCGGCTGGGCAGCATACACTTGACGGTCGCGCCCATGCCCTTGAGATGCTGGTACAGCAGGGCGGTAGCGGTCACGCCGTCCACATCGTAATCACCAAAAACCGCGATGGTCTCGCCGTTGTCGATGGCCTGCCAGATGCGCTGGCAGGCGGCATCCATATCGGTCAGCAGGGCGGGGTCGGAAAGTTCCTCCTCCCCTGCCAGTAAGGTCAGCGCTTCGGCGGGGTCAGTGATGCCCCGGGCGGCAAGGATGCCCGCCAGCAGAGCGTTTTCCTTTTGCTGCGCCGCCAGCACGGCCTTATATTTTTCGTCTGACCACGGCGCTTCGTCCATGGCCTGCTCTTCCAGCTGTGCCGCTGCCTGCTCGGCAATGGCGGCGGTCAGCTCCCGTACAGTGGTGCGGTCCAGCGGTTTTTGTTCCCAAGCGCGGTAGGTCATTCAAATTCCCTCCCGGTCAGGCCGTCGTTGGCCAGCATTCCCTGCAAAGCGGCGATCTCGGAAGAAATATCCATGGCTACGTCCGAAAGCAGATTGTTGTACAGGTTCTCATACGCCTGATTCAAGGTATGCAGGATGCCTGCGATATCCCGGCGGATGGTCTCGGCGTTTTCGCCCTGCTGCCCCTGCACGTCGTTATAGGTGTGCAGCAACTTGAGGGTGGTGGGAATATAATATTCCGCAAAGCGGCGGGTCTTGGGCTGGCTTTCCGGGTGTGCTTCCAGCCAGTCGCAGATGGCGGTAGTGGTCTTGTGCATCGCGGCCAGTTCTTCCCGTGCCTGCGCGTCCTGCATGAGCTGCTGCTCTTTTTCCAGCACGGCAGCAAAGCGGCGGGCGGTATCGAGATTGAGCGGAGCATCGCCGGTTTCCACCTTTTCCGGCTGCGGCTGCACGGCGGCAGCGGCAGCGGCAGCTTCCTTGGCGGCGTGGTAGTCCTCTGCCGTCAGGTAGAGCATCTCGGTCTCATCGTCCAGCCATGCGTTCAGCCAGCCCTTATGGATGTAGCTGCGCAGCTTTTTCAGCGCTTTTTTCTTGGTCTGGTGGGTCAGGTCGGCCAGCATCTCCACCGAAAGCCCCTTCTGTACGTTCAGCTTTTCGGCTGTATCTGCCAGCAGGCGCAGCTTTTTGGAGGCCGACAGCCGGGAGGCACCGGCGGCGATCATCGCGCCAAAGCCGCAAGCAACAAGGGTCAACACATTGCCTGTGATCTCCAGCACCGTCGTGGCCATGGAAGCGCCGGTGGTAAAGGTATAGGTCATGCCCTCCGCGGCCGTGGCCACCGTGTCACCGATCACGGTCTCCGTAATAAGGCCGGGCAGAAAGGCCTCCGCTGCCACAATGCAGCCAATGCCGCCCAGACCGAAGATCACCGCAAAGGTAATGCCCACAGCCAGCAGGGTGCAACCTGCGCTATATCGTTTTTTTGCGCTGACACGGATATTTTCCACCGGGGTAGGCTCCGGCTTTGCAAAGATCTGCCGGAACCAGTCGGGCATCCCGGCGGGGTCGGCATCCGCAGCACCTTCGCGGAAAGACTGCTTTGCATCCCCATAGGGGGAACTTCTGCGCCCCTGCCGGAAGGCCTTTGCAGCCTCCCCGATACCGTAGTTGGCTGCATGGACAGCGGCTTTGCCCACATCCCACGCCCGGTCGCCGATGTCCATGCCCCTGCCCTCAAAGCCGTGGGCAAAGGCATCGGTCATGGTGTTGCCAAAGGCGCGCAGCTGGTCTTCCAGCTCCTGCTGTACCTGCCGGCCTTCGTTATTCCGGTTATCGTTTTCACGATCGTTCATCAAAATCTTCTCACCCTTCTGCCGGTGCATACCGGCTGATGATGGCGCGGGCCACCCGCAGGCCATCCACGGCGGCGCTCATAATGCCGCCCGCATATCCCGCACCCTCGCCGCAGGGGTAAAGCCCTGCCAGCTGGGTGCACACAAAGTCCTCTTCCCGCTTGAGTCGCACCGGGCTGCTGGTGCAGGTCTCAAGGCCGGTCAGGATCGCGTCCGGCGCAGTGTAGCCCGCGATCTTGCGCTCATAGGCGCGCAGACCCGCCCGCAGGGTATCGGCCAGCTCCCCGGGCAGCAGTGCGCCCAGATCTGCGGCAGTCACGCCGCGGTCGTAGGTGGGCTGTACGCTGCCAATATGCAGCTGCCCGCGCCCCTCCAGAAAGCTTTGCACATTCTCTGCCGGGGCGGCGTAGGCTCCGGCGGCACGACCGGCGGCATAGGCCTTTGCTTCCAGCTCCCGCTGAAAGGCAACGGCGCGGCGGGGGTCGTTGGCAAAATCTGCCCCGCCTACGCTGACCACCACCGCCGCATTGGCGTTTTTGCCGCTGCGGGCGTGGTAGCTCATGCCGTTGGTCACAACACGCTCTTCCTCACTGGCAGAAGCCACCACCTGACCGCCGGGGCACATACAGAAGGTGTACACGCACCTCTCGCCGACGTGCTGGGAGAGCTGGTACTCGCCCCGGGGCAGCGCCGGATGCCCGGCGGCTTCGTGGTACAGGCTTTTTTCGATCTCGCTTTGCAGATGCTCGGCGCGGAAGCCCACGCTGAAGGGCTTACATTCCAGCACAAGGCCGCTGTCCATCAGCATGCTGAAGGTATCCCGTGCCGAGTGCCCCACCGCAAACACTAGCGCCTCGCAAGCAAAGCCGCCATTTGTAGTAGTGATGCCCACAAGTCGTCCGTTTTTTCGCTCCAGCCCGGTGAGCGTGGTGTTGAAGTGCACCTCGCCGCCCAAGGCTTCGATCTCTTTGCGGATGGAGGTAATGACGCCGCGCAGCAGGTCGGTGCCCACATGGGGCTTTTGCTTCCACGCGATCTCTGCCGGGGCACCGTGCTGCAAAAACACCTCGGTGACAAAATCACACAGTTCATCCCCGATGCGGGTGGTCAGCTTGCCGTCCGAGAAAGTGCCCGCGCCGCCCTCGCCGAACTGGATGTTGGCGTTGGGGTCCAGCTGACCGGTGGCGGAAAAGTGCTCCACCGCCTGCACACGGGCATCCAGCGCAGGGCCGCGCTCCAGCACGATGGGGCGGTAGCCCTGCCGGGCCAGCAGCAGGGCCGCAAACAGACCCGCCGGGCCCAGTCCGCACACCACAGGGCGGTGCGCAAGCGGCTGGGTGCCGGGTTGCAGGGTAAAGTCTGCCCGGCGGTGCAGGGCGGCGTCCGGGCAGTGCGCCGCAAGGGCGGCCTCCTCCCCGGGCTGCTTCAGGGTGACCGCCACGGTATACACCAGCTTGGGCTGGCCGTGGCGGGCGTCCACCGAAAGCTTTGCCACGCCGGTGTGCTCTACCTTGCTGCGCGGCACCCGCAGAGTGTGCAGCGCCTTTTCAAATGCCTGCGGCTCCCCTGCGGAGAGGGGCAGACGGATGTTGCGAACCAGAATCATTTGTTGTGTTATCCTTTTACTTTAGTTGCTTTCGATGCGGCACTGCAGCACATAGCTGCCCAGTGCAAAGATCTTGCCGTTGGAGGGCACATACAGCCGACATGCAATGTTCTGCTGGCCGGTAGCCACAGCAAAGTCCTCGGCATCGATCTCAATGACCACCTGCTCGGGGGTCAGGGTCTCCATAGCGCCCTTGGGGCCGCAGAGGATGACGTTCATCAGACGCTCGGTCTCCACCGTCAGCTGATAGGTAGAGGGCAGGTTGACTACCTGCACGCAGCTGGCGGGCAGGTTCATGGTCTTGGTCTCCAGCCCGGAGCAGTCAAAGCTGACTGTAATGGTGGAGATATTGTCCAGCAGATAGATATCTGTCGGCAGCTCAATGGGCATCTCGTACACCTTGTTCAGGCTGAAGGTGGAAAGGTCGATGGTGCCGATGGACAAGGTGGACAGCGCGTCGATCTTTTCTGCCGGGCCCGCCACCTTGAGCTGCTTGCAACTGAGGGCATAGCTCAGCACCGAGTTATCGAACCCGCGCGGTGCGTTGATAAAGTTTACCTTCACCGGCAGGGTTGCCATCTTGTACACTTGCAGCGTCACGTCCACATTGCTCTCTTCCAGTGTGGTGTACTGGAACTTGACCTCCTTGCCGCCGCTGGTGTAGAAGCGCAGGGGGGTGTCCAGCGTGACCGACTCGGTCAGCTCGCTGTCATAGGATGCCTCGGCGGTGCAGGTAGCCACCTTGCTCAGCTCGCTGCTGGGGCCGGACAGGGTAACAGTCTCCTTGGAGACCTCAGTACTGTAAAGGATATAGCCGTCTGCAACGCGCAGATAGTTGGTAGTAACAGTAACGGGCAGGGTCTTTTCCTCCACCACATCAAACACCACATCCACCGTGTTGTCGCTGCCCTCCATGGTCACGGTCACGCCGTTGAGCAGACCGTTTGCGCCGCGCACCAGCAGCCGCAGGGTCTTTTCGCCGCTGTCGCGCACGCTGGACCAATCCGGGTAGACCACAAAATCCGAGGCACTGAGCCCGCCGATGGTGTAGCCATCGCCGGAGAGTTTCAGGTTCACGGTCTTGTCCTCGGCGCTGACGATGCTCAGGCCCCGGGAGGTGTAGGCAGCGGAATCGTAGGTGTAGTCCACCGGCACATTGTAAATGGTGTTGGTAGTGCCGGGCTGAACGATGATGGTGACCACCATCCATGCAACGATGGCTCCCAGCACGGACAGTGCCAGCCGGATACGGCGGTCATCCAGAAGATTTTTCTTTTTGCGGACGGCAGACTTTGCGCCGTTCGGCTTGTTCGGCTGGTTGCTCATTGCTGCTCGTCCTCCCCCTTCTGACTGATCCAGTTCCACAGCTTCTTCGCCTGCTCCACCCAGCTGTCGGCGGTGTTCTTTTCCACCGTGGACTCCTTGGGGATCATTTCGTCGATCAGGCGGGTATACAGGCTCTGGCGGTCAAAATGACGGATCAGCACACCATTTTTGGCCATGGAGATGATGCCGGTCTCCTCGCTGACCACGATGGCAATGGCGTCGGAGTTTTCCGCAATGCCAAGGCAGGCGCGGTGGCGGGTGCCCATATCCTTGCCCAGATCCAGGTTGTTGGAAAGGGGCAGCACGCAGCCCGCCGCCTTGATGCGGCCGTTCTCAATGATGGCAGCACCGTCATGCAGGGGGGTGCCCTCGTAGAAGATGGTGCCCAGCACCTCCAGATTGACCGCGCTGTTCACCGGGGTGCCGGTGCGCACGATCTCGGAAAGGTTGGTGTGGCGCTCCAGCACGATGAGGGCGCCGGTCTTAGTCTCAGAGAAGCGCTCGGCGGCATCGCAGATGGCAATGATGGCGCTGCGCCATGCGCCCTTGAGGCTGGGGTCGTTGTAGCGCCCCTTTACGTTGAACAGCTTGGAGGCCCACTGGTCGGTCTGGCCCATGCGCTCCAGTGCGCGGCGGATCTCGGGCTGGAACAGCACCACAAGGGTGAGCAGACCGACCTGCAGCAGCGAGTTGAGCAGCCATGTAACGGTGCGCATATTCAGGGTGTTGGCTACCAGATACACGACCATGACCAGCAGCGCACCCTTGGCCAGCTGCCCGGCGCGGGTGCGGTTGATGATGCCCAGCAGCTGGTAGATCAGAAACGCGATGATGATGATATCCAGCAGATCAACAATTTTAAAGGTCTGAAAATTTGCGATGATCGCATTCAGTGTCATGCGTGTGTGCCCCCCTTACACAGCTTCGATCAGGGCGACTGCGTGGGCGGCGATGCCCAGTCCCTCGCCGGTAAAGCCCAGATGCTCCTCGGTGGTGGCCTTTACGCTTACCGCCTCTACCGGTAGGCCGAAAGCCGCCGCCAGATTGGCACGCATGGCCGGGATATGGGGTGCAAGCTTGGGGCGCTGGCACAGCAGGGTGGCGTCGATGTTCTCGATGCGCCAGCCGTGCTCTTTGAGGATCTGCGCCACGCGGCAGGCCAGCTTCAAGCTGTCGGCACCGGCGTACTCCGGGTCATTGTCCGGGAAATGCTGGCCGATATCCCCCAGCGCCGCTGCACCCAGCACGGCATCCATCACCGCATGGGTCAGCACATCTGCATCCGAGTGCCCCAGCAGGCCTTTTTCAAAGGGGATCTCCACCCCGCCAAGGATCAGCTTGCGCTGCTCTACCAAACGATGTACATCATAGCCGTGTCCAATACGCATTTCCGTTTCCTTCCTCTGTGCCGGGCGGGGCAGATCCTCCCGGGTGGTGATCTTCAGGTTTGCATAGTCGCCCTGCGTCAGCTGCACCGGGCGTCCGGTCAGCTCAAACAGGCTGCAATCATCGGTGACAAGGCGGGCGCGGGCCTCGTCCAGTTCTGCAAGTGCCGCAAGGTACGCTGCACGGTCAAAGCACTGGGGGGTCTGCACCGCATACAGGGTGCTGCGGTCCGGGGTGGCGCATACCGCGCAGTCCGGGGGCACGGTCTTCCCATCGCCCCGGGCAGCGGTCTTGATGGTATCCTTTACCGGCACTGCCGGGGCTGCTGCGCCGCACCGGGCGGCAGCTTCCAGTGCTGCCGTAATGACCGCCGCGCTCACAAAGGGGCGGGCAGCATCGTGCACTGCCACCAGTTCTCCGTGTGCGGCCAGCACACCGTTTTTTGCGCTCTCGGCACGGGTAGCTCCGCCCGCTACGATCTGCACAGGCTTTGGGCAATCCGCCGCCTGCTGCACCACAAAATCCCGGTTTTTGCCTGCCACCAGCACAAGCTCGGTGACCTGCGGGCACTGGGCAAAGGCGCGGATGCTACGGTGCAGCACCGTTTCGCCCCCCAGATCAAAACTGAGCTTATCAAAACCCATGCGGGTCGAGGAGCCCGCCGCCACCAATACCGCCGATACAGTTTTTTCCATCTCTTCCACCTACCCTGCCGCTGTGTCACACTGCACATCCACAGCTGCTTATAATAAACCATGTTTTATTATAGCGTATCACAGCGCAAACTTCAACCGATTTTACACAGCAAAAGTGCATCTGTGCTGCATATTTCCTCTTAAACCTTCACCCCTTGCGGGGGAAAGCTTTTGCTTCGCTGAGCACAAAAAAGGGCTGCTGCACAAAAACGTGCAGCAGCCCCACAAATGCTTTGAGATGGTTTTACTTCAGGATGGGCTCAATGGCAGCAGCCAGAGCGTCCTTCTGTGCCTGTGCCTCGGCCAGATCCTTGCCCAGCGTGGTGAAGTAGGTCTTGATCTTCGGCTCGGTGCCGG